>NZ_FNVI01000003.1:0-318161 GCF_900107945.1 Methylobacterium sp. 190mf
TATCCGGCCATCGCCCAGAGCTGGCGACGGGCCTGGGGCGAGGTGGTCCCGTTCTACGCCTTCCCCGGCGAGGTGCGCCGGATCCTGTACACGACCAACGCCATCGAGGCCCTGAACGCCACGCTGCGCCGGGCCGTGCGCGCCCGCGGGCACTTCCCGACCGACGAGGCCGCGCTGAAGCTGCTCTACCTGGTCTTGAACCGCTCCGAGAAGGCGTGGAAGATGGGCCCGCGTGAGTGGGTCATGGCCAAGGCGCAGTTCGCCGTCATCTTCGGCGAGCGCTTCACCCGGGCCATGGCGGCCTGATGTTCAACCCGCCGCCCGCACACGGAATTCCTGACAGTCCCATCAGTCCTTCAGCAAGCCCGCTTGGCTCGGCGAGGAGGTGACCGGCGACCTGCGGTTCCGCCAGTCCACCCTGCTCCACCTCTGCCGCGAGGCCGGCCGGCCGATCACGATGGACGACGTGCTGCGGCTGCCGGTGGCCGCTTAGCGACGCAGCCGCGCTCAGCCCGTGCTGCGCAGGGTGCGGTCGAACAGGGCGCTCATCGCCGCCCAGCCGCGCTCCGCGCCTACGCGATCGTGGACGGGGAAATCCGGCATCATCCAGCCGTGCGCGGCGGGATAGGTCTCCGCTGCATACCGGACACCGGCTCGCGACAGCGCCGTCTCCAGCCGCTCGGCCATCGCGGACGGGTAGCTTCCGTCGTTCTCGGCTGCCGCGATATACACCTCGGCCCTCAGCGCGGGTGCCAGACGATGCGGGCTCGCGGGTTCCTCGGTCGCGAGATTGCCGCCGTGGAAGCTGGCGACGGCGGCGAACCGGTCCGGATACGTGCCGGCCGCCGTGATGGCCATGCGGCCGCCCATGCAGAAGCCCACCGCCCCGACCGCGCGCCCCGCGACGTCGTCGCGCGTGTCGAGATAGGCGAGGAGCGCCGCTGTATCGGTCGCGGCCTTGAGATTGTCCGTCGTCGCCATCAGCGGGCCGAGGATCGCTCGGAAATCGCCTTTGAACACGTCCGCGGGGACGAAGGGGCCATAGGGCCCGTAGCGGTAGAAGAGGTCCGGTAACAGAACGAGATAGCCGCCGGTCGCGAGCCGCCGCGCCATGTCGACGAGGGCCGGTCGGATACCGCCGGCATCCATGTACAGGATCACGGCCGGCCAGGGCCCCGCGCCGTCCGGCGCGACGACGTGCGTCCCGCATACGCCGTCCTCGGTCCGGATCGCGACGTGCTCGTTGACCATGCTCGGTTCCTCGACGGGGCGCCCACACGTTCTGCGCCCGCCTTCGGAAAATCGCCAGGCCGTCGACCGCACCCCACGTCTCGGGCCGCCGGTCGCCATGAGCGAGGTGAAGGCCCGTGACCTGATCCGGTCCGGTGGTGCTGCGGCGACGGTCCTCGCCTGCGACCGAGCTATCCCGGTCGCTCCGCCGCGAAGCCAGCGGTCTGACGCGTTCCCGGCGCGGTCCGGTTTCGGTTTGTGGGCCGGACGGTATACGGGTCGCCACGGCGGCCCGCGCGGTGACGGCCCCGTCGCCCGCGCCGGTCTCCGGTCTCCCGATTTCACGATCCGCCGGGGGCGCCGGCCTCCTCCGAGAAGGCTGCTCATGGACCAAGCGAAACCCCGGCGCGACACGACGATCGCGCGGGCGGGTGCGGGGCGGACGGGCTACGTCACGGTCCGGGGCGCGCGGGAGCACAACCTGCGCGACATCGACGTGGAGATGCCGCGCGACGCGCTCGTTGTGTTCACGGGCGTCTCCGGATCCGGCAAGTCCTCGCTGGCCTTCGGCACCCTCTACGCGGAGGCGCAGCGCCGCTACTTCGAATCGGTCGCGCCCTACGCGCGGCGGATGATCGACCAGGTCGGCGTCCCCGACGTCGACGCGATCGAGGGCCTCCCGCCCGCTGTCGCGCTCCAGCAGCAGCGCGGCACGCCGAGCGCGCGCTCGTCGGTCGGCAGCGTCACGACCCTGTCGAGCCTCGTGCGCCTGATGTACTCGCGCGCCGGCACCTACCCGCCCGGCCAGCCGATGCTCTACGCCGAGGATTTCTCGCCCAACACGCCGCAGGGCGCCTGCCCGTCCTGCGGCGGCCTCGGGCGGGTCTACCAGGCGACGGAAGCCTCGATGGTGCCGGACCCGTCCCTTACGATCCGCGAGCGGGCCGTCGCGGCCTGGCCGCAGGCCTGGGGCGGCCAGAACCTGCGGGACATCCTTGTCAGCCGGGGCGTCGACGTCGACACGCCCTGGAAAGCGCTGCCCCGGAGGCTCCGGGACTGGATCCTTTTCACGGACGAGCAGCCGCAGGAGCCGGTCTATGCCGGCCTCACCCCGGAGCAGACGCAGCTCGCCCGCCGCCGCGGCCTGGAGCCGAGTTACATGGGCACCTTCACCAGCGTCCGCCGCCACGTGCTCGGCACCTTCACCAACTCGCAGAGCGCGCTGATGCGCCGCCGCGCCGCGCGCTACCTCGTGAGCGAGGATTGCCCGGCCTGCCACGGCAAGCGGCTGAAGCCCGAGGCGCTTTCGGTCACGTTCGCCGGGCTGGATATCGGCGCGCTCTCGCGCATGCCGCTCTCGGCGCTCGCCGAGGCCCTGAGGCCGGCGGCCGAGGACCGGCAGCCCGAGGCCGACGCCGCACCCGCCACCCTCGACCGCGCGGTGGGCCGGAAGGACCGCGCCGAGCGTGCCGCGTCCGGTGGCTCGGCCCATGCGGGCGCGCCGGACGTGCGCGTCACGCCGAACCTGTCGATCGAGAAGCGCCTCGCCGCCCAGCGCCTGGCCTCGGACCTCATCGCGCGCATCGGGACGCTCGCGGATCTGGGCCTGGGCTACCTCTCGCTGGACCGTGTCACCACGACCCTGTCGTCGGGTGAGCTGCAGCGCCTCCGCATCGCGACCCAGCTGCGCTCGCAGCTGTTCGGCGTCGTCTACGTGCTCGACGAGCCCACGGCCGGTCTGCACCCCGCCGACGGGGATGCCATGCACGACGCGCTGGCCGGGCTGCTCGCCGCGGGCAATTCGCTCTTCGTCGTCGAGCACGACATCGGCACCATGCGCCGCGCCGACTGGCTGGTCGACGTCGGGCCGGAAGCGGGCGAGAACGGCGGCACGATCCTCTATAGCGGGCCGCCGGAGGGCCTGCGTGACGTCGCGGCGTCCCGGACGCGGCTCTACCTGTTCGGGCTGGTGGAGGCGCCCCCGCGGCCGTCGCGGGAGCCCGCGGGGTGGCTGCGCCTCGAAGGCATCGTTCGCAACAACCTGAAGGGCGTCTCGGTCCCCTTCCCGATCGGGTGTCTCACCACCGTGACCGGCGTCTCGGGCTCCGGGAAGTCGAGCTTGGTCAGTCAGGCCCTGCTCGAGCTGGTCGGCGAGCGTCTCGGCCGGCCGGTGAAGACCGAGGACGAGCCGGACGATCCCCTGGACGAGGTGCCGGGCCCGTCGGAGGGCCGCATCGCCGGCGGCATGGACGGGATCGGGCGCCTGGTGCAGGTCGACCAGAAGCCCATCGGGCGCACGCCGCGCTCGAACCTCGCCACCTACACGGGCCTGTTCGACGCCGTCCGCAAGCTGTTCGCCGCGACCCCGGAGGCTCGGCGGCGCCGCTACGATGCGGGCCGCTTCTCCTTCAATGTGGCCAAGGGGCGCTGCCCGGCCTGCGAGGGCGAGGGCTTCGTCAGCGTCGAGTTGCTCTTCATGCCGAGCGTCTACGCCCCCTGCCCGACCTGCCACGGCACGCGCTACGCGCCGGAGACGCTGGCGGTGACGTGGAACGGGCTGAGCATCGCGGACGTGCTCGCGCTGACCGTCGACCGGGCCTGCGCGGCCTTCGCGGACGAGCCGTCCGTGCTGCGGCCGCTCACCGTGCTGCGCGATCTCGGCCTCGGCTACCTGCGGCTCGGCCAGCCGGCGACCGAACTCTCCGGTGGAGAGGCCCAGCGCATCAAGCTCGCCACCGAGCTGCAGCGCGGGCAGCGCGGCGGCACGCTCTACGTCCTCGACGAGCCGACGACCGGCCTGCACCCGACCGACGTCGACCGCCTCATGGTCCAGCTCAACGGTCTGGTCGACGCGGGCAACACCGTCGTCATGGTCGAGCACGACATGCGCGTCGTCGCCCGGGCCGACCACGTGATCGACATGGGCCCCGGCGGCGGCGACCAGGGCGGCACCGTCGTGGCCGCCGGCCGGCCCGAGATCGTCGCCGCGGCCGCGGCCGGCCGCACGGCGCCCTATCTGCGCGAGGAATTCGCGACGGTCCGCACGCGGCCGCCGGGCTGAGGTCACCCACCGCGGCCGGCACAGGGCTCGGAGGACGAAGGCGTGCCGCGCGCACGCGTCACGCGCCGGGTTGCCGGCAGTGGTCCGACGGTCTGGCCGGTCGATCGTGTTCCGCGTCTTGCGCGCCGGAGAACGCGCTGCGGTGCAGTATCGATTAAAGTGAGGTTTGCGGGATCAGTACTGAGTCGCCGGAGTTTCCACCGTTACTGCTGAATTCTCCGGAGGATCGCCATGGGCCTCACCGCGTTCGCCGTGTTCGTCATTCCGTGGGTCCTGCTCGCGGTGTTCCTCACGCGGTCCCCTTCAACGCTTCGCCTGGGGACCGCTTCCGCGCCGTGGCGGTCCATCCCGACCCACAAGGAGATGGCCCGCGCCAACCGTCACGCGCTGCACCCGCATGGGCAGCGGGCGGGCGAGACGGACGGAGTCTCGGGCCGGGACCAGCGCGGTCGGACCGATCCGCCCGCGGGCGGTGCGCTGGGCACGAGCGTGGAGCCCACGGAGCCCGACGACAAGCTCAGCTAACAGATCCGCGCCGGGCATTCCGGCCGGACGTCACCGGCCGATCCAGCACCGTCGGCATGCCGCGCGGCGAGTGGATGATCATGCCCCGACCCGTACCGCGCTGCCGCGGACCCGACTTTCAGCGTGGCCCCCGTGCGGGCCACGGCACCCCGCCGAGCCCGGAGAAGCGCCGGTCACGCGCCCACGGTCGCGTGCGGCCTGCAGTAGCTGTCGCGCACCGCGGGAATGTCGTCGTAGCCGTCGACGGTGCAGAAATACGTGCACACCAACCAAGCGGCCAGGGCGAGGCAGAGAACGCCGTTGTAGACCCACAGGCCGATCACCCGCCGGCTCGGCAGGTTCGGCAATCCAACGACGGAGCCCGGTACCCAGTCGACCGCGAACACGATCGTGCAGAAGGCCCCCAGCACGCCGGCCATCATCACGGCGAGAGCGGTGGACGTCATGTCCCCTCCCGATCCCGCTCTCCGCCGGACATGCAGGGCGTTACGCCGACGCGACCGGCGCGGGCACGACACCTTGGGGCGGACACGCGCAGCCGAACTCCTGTCACAGCTCCCTCCTGACCCTCCGATCCGTGTCACACCAGCTAACCGGGACGGCGCCCCCACGTCGAGATCGGAAAACGCGCCGCACCTTCGTAGGACGCGCCGAAGGCAAGAAAGGTTGGCGGAGTACGCTGCCGAGCGGTTCGGCCATGGTCCTCGAAGGCTCGGTGGGCGCGCTGGGGTTCGAACTTCGGACCCGCTGCGTAAGAGGACGACGCTCCGGGCGCCGAGACACGCATGTTCTGCTTGCCGGCGTCGCCGACAGCTCGAGCGCGCTCTCGAAATCAATGGACCCGCCGATTGTCCAACGCTGGGCACTGTTGAAATCGCTCCGCCTGTGTGCCGGAATGCGCCTCGCCGATCAGACCGCTGCCGCCGCGAACTCTCGGTCGGAATAGAACGCTTGATCGTGTTCGATTTCCCTGGCTTCGGCCTGCGCGTCGGCGCGGGCGGCTCGCGGCAGCGGATCGTCCAATACCGCAACGCGATCGGTCAGACCAAGCGGGACACCCTCGGCCGGGTCGTGCTGCTCGACCGATGCCTGGCGAGCGGCGAGCGAGCGGCCGGCGCTGGCCAAGCTCGGGTCGGATTCGCCTGACGAGGAGCATTTCGCCGAGGCGCGGGCCACCGTGACGTTCGGATCGAAGACCGAGCAGCCACCGGGAAGCTGCGCGAGTCGCTTCACGCTGTGAGCCGGGCGACAGTCGCCGAGCGCCTCGGGGTGATCTTGAAGGAGAACGAGCCGGACGCGGCGAAAAGGGCGCGGGCCACGCTCTCAGCCATCTTTGGGTGGCTGATCGGGAACGGCAGGGCCGAGCCCAACCCAGTAGTCGGCACGATCGAGACGGCCCAGGAGGAGAAGCGCTGCCGGGTTGCTCGCGCCCGACGAGATCAAGGTTGCGTTGAAGGCTTGTCGGGATGACGACTTCGGCCGCATCGTCCGCTCGCGAACGCGGACCGGTCAGCGCCGCGAGGAGGTGGCGGGCATGACGCGGGCCGAGCTTGATTTGGCGAGCGGCATCTGGCGACTACCGGGCCAGCGGACCAAGAATAGTCTGCTGCTCGACGTGCCACTGTCCCGCGCCTCGACCTGCTCGCAAAGGTCCAGCCCAGTGCTGGCTGGCCGCTCCTGTTCGGTGGGGGCGCCGCCAGGTTCTCGGGATTCTTGAACGCGAAGGCCGCGACAAACAAGCGGTCTGGCGTCACGGAGTGGCGGTTGAACGATCTGCGGCGGACGGTGTCCACCGGCATGAACGAGCGGGGCGTGCTGCCTCACGGTGTCGATGCTTTGCTCGACCACATCTCGGGATCCCGAGATGTGGTCGATGTCTACAACCACACCCTCTATAATGTTGAAAGGAGGGTGGCGCTCGATCAGGAGTCGAATTTCTCTCGGCCACACAATCGTTGCGGACCGCTCAGTCGGTTATTTCGAAGCTCCATTGGCAAATGAGCACAGCACTGTTTCCGAAACTGGGGGCTATTACGGCTAGATTTAGAATCTTTGTCACGTAGAGCCGAACATTCGATGGCAATTGAAAAATAATGAAATAATTTTCCTACGCGGTGATGTGGGATTGAGCCGAAAATGGATAGCTGAGACCAAAAATTACTTTTCTTGATCTGAATTGGCCGCCAGCAAATCTTCAGTGAAATTCCCCGTATCCGTATGGGTGATATTTGCCGTATTTGCAGTCGAAGATAGATTCAGATGCGGATGATTCGCGGCTGGGCCCCCGGGGTTTCAGTGGCTGAACTGGGAGCCGACAGATGGGTGGCAAGAAGCTCGCGATCATTGTCAACTGTTATAATTACGAGAAATATATAGTCGAAGCGATCGAAAGTGTGAGTTTACAGCTCCTTGATGGCTGTGAACTGGTGGTCGTGGACGATGGATCGACAGATAATTCGTGGACTTTGATTCAGGGCACTGGGGTAAAATGTCTACGTAAGGAAAACGGTGGTCCTGTAAGCGCCTGCGTACTCGGCTTAGATAATACGACAGCGAGGCACGTTCTGTTCTTGGATGCTGACGATAAGCTTTCTTCAGGGTCTTTACGGAAAATTGTCGGTGCATTAGATGAAAAATACTCTAAGCTTCAGTTTCCCTTGTCAATAATCGATGAAAAAGGGGACGAACAAGGTAGAATTTTCCCTGATCTGAGCGCTCAAAAAACCAAAAATTCCTACATTCAGGACATATCTGAAACAGGAGCATATGTTTCGCCTCCGACCTCCGGGAATTTTTTTCGAAGAGATGTGTGCGATCTTCTTCGGGAGGCATCCTATGATACGGTGGACGGTGTAATCCTTATCGCGGCTCCGTTCATGGGCGAAATCTACACGTTCAATGAGGCGCTGGGCTACTATAGGGTTCACGATAAAAATATGTCCTCGACCGGGCGCTTGCCTTCAGTCGAGCGGCTTCAATACAGTCAAGAACGATTTTCCAATCGTTTGGAACATTTGAAGCACATACTTTCCGCTAGAAAAATTGACCATGACATTATTGGGAGTCGCAGAAATTATATATACTTGAGAGACCAGATATACATCAATATTGTCTCTGGGGAAAAGCTCACGTTGAAACAGGTAGTCGAGCTGGCGGAATATTTTCCGAAATGGTACGGTTCGGCGAGGAGATTGATGACCTTGAGCGCGGCGATCTCCATGATCTTCTTACCTAATCGTGTATCAAAACTGATACTTCGTGTCAGGTTGAATGGTAGAACACTGCTCGCCAGAACCGCAAAATCTATCCTCAGTTACGCCCGTGGCGCCATCATCAGGCCGGGGCGCAAGGCTCTCCATGAGTGAAACTGAGCTAAGGTTTCGGCCTTCGAGCGTCCTGTCGATATCGGCTGTGCATGGGTCTTCGACGTCGCAATCCAGGCGTCAAGGTTGCCGCGGCGGATGCCGGACCAGCGCACACTGAGCTGTCGCGGCGGTGGCGCATTGCCTGCCCGGCCGATCCGGCCGCGCTCAAGCCTGACTCCCGGCACAGGCGCTCTTGACGCCGATGGTCAGGATTATCATCGGCAATCGCACCGCGCCGAAGGATCCGCCCGCCCCCCCCGGCTGACAGGAGCCGCGCCGCCCGCGCGCAGACTATGCTCTCATCCCTGAGCCGACCTCAGCCCCGCCGGCATTCGTCGCGCGGGACTTCGCCGAATCCGTTCTGAGATATGTCACACTGCGGACGGACCACATCCGGATCGACCCCTGCGCTGGGGCGCATGAGTGGCGTGCGAACCAACCCGTCGACTTGTTGATAACTATTCTTCCCAGCAGAGGAGCATGAAAGGCCATCAAATCAGTTTCCGTGCCAGATCAGTCTGACCTCCTGTCGCGGAGAGAGCACAACGGATCAAAAAGCGCTGTCTCGAGCCCGGCGATCACCGATTAGGCGACGCTGCATCCTCGACTCCGAGGGCCTACAGGCGCCACGCTGACGGCAAGCACCCGCCCGCGCAAGATTGCGGATGACGGGTAGATGCGGATGGTTGGGAACGCGGCGATGTCGGGCGGTCAGGGCGGGAGCGGCGCAGATCCGGTCAACGGCACCGGCGGTTAGCCCGGGGCGGACGAGGTGGCGAACGGCACCGGCGCGGCCGGTGGAAACGGCGGCGCTTCTGCCCAGGGGAGCGGCGGAGGTGCGGGCGGTTCCGCAGGCTCGGTCGGAGGCGCCGGCGGTAACGGGGGCGCGGCGGCTGGTGGAACTGTCACCAACACGTCGGGAACGGGTGGCGCCTACTCGACCAACACGGGCTCCAGCTTTTTCGGGGGGGCTGGCGGGGCTGGCCTTGCCGGTCCGAATCCCGGCGACGGCGGCGGCGGCGGCGGCGGCGGCAGCCACGGCCAGTACCTCTCCAACACGGGGAATGGCGTAGGCTTCACCTTTTCCCGGACCGGCGGCACCGGTGGAACGGGCGGTGCCGGCAACTGGACGGGCGGAGGTGGCGGCGGCGGCAGCGGTGGTTACGGCTTCGTTGAGCCTGGCCCCGGATCCTTCATCGCCAGCGCTCAGATCACCGGCGGGAACGGCGGTGCCGGCGGTGCCGCCGGCGGTCCCGGCGCTTTCGGCGGTTCCGGCGGTGAGGGCGGCATCGGACTTTTCCTCTACGGGAGCACGGGCACCAACACCGGCCAGATCACGGGCGGAAACGGTGGTCTGGGCGGGGCCGCGAATGGTGGCACGGCGGGCATCGCGGGCCAGGGGGGAGCCGGTCTGTCCGGCGCGAACATCGCCATCACCAACACCGGCACGATCTCGGGCGGCTTCACCGGCGGCAGCACAACCGTCCGGGCCGTCGCTATCAACGTCACGGGCGGCACCAACAGCCTGACCCCCAGCACGGGAACGCTGAACGGCGGCCTCGGGATCGCCGGCGGCGCCACGACATTGCGCGTCCTCGGCAACGCTCCCAACAATCTCGGACCCGTAGCCAACGCCGGCACGTTCGACATCTCGGGGACGACGGCCGGTGCCTCGATCACCACGCTCTCGGGCACCGGCGGGACGACGCTCGGTGCGCAGGCCCTGACCATCACCAACGGTTCGACCAGCTACAGCGGCGCGATCTCCGGTACTGGCGGCGTGGCGGTCACCGGTGGCACGCAGACGCTGACAGGGGTCAGCACCTACTCCGGCGGCACCGCGATCGGTTCGAACGGCGGCGCTGTGTCGAGCACCCTTCAGCTCGGCGGTCCGACCTCGGCCGGCACGGGGACGATCACCTTCGGCACGATGTCGGGGACGGCGACAGCGCGCCTCGGGCTCAACGTGGCCGCTCAGCCGACCAATGGTGGCACCTTCGCCAACACCATCTCCAATTTCGGTTCGGGCAACGAGATCGCGCTCGCCGGGCTGACCAACTCCAGCGTCAGCTACAACAGTGCGAACAGCTCGATCACCATCACCGGCACCCGCTCCGGTGGCGGCCAGGTGAGCGAGAACTTCGTGCTGTCGGCCCCCCGCACGACCAGCTTCGCGGCGGTGTCGGACGGCCAGGGCGGCACGATCGTGCGCGCCGCTACGGCCCCGAACCCCACGAATCCCACGAACCCATCTCAGCCGGCCAACCCTGCACCCTGCTACGTGACCGGGACGCGGATCCGTGTCCTGCGCGATCGGGTCATCTCGGACGTGCCGGTGGAGCAGCTCGCGGTGGGCGATCTCGCCATCACGGTTGCCGGTACGCCGCGCCCGATCCGTTGGATCGGCACCCGCGCGTACCGGGGATCGATGGTTCCCCCGGCCGAGCGCCCCGTCCGCATCCGGGCCGACGCACTGAGCGAGGGCGTGCCCGCCCGCGACCTGCTTGTCTCTCCAGATCACTGCCTGTGGCTGGACGGGCTGCTCGCGGCCGCGGGACATCTGGTCAACGGCTCGAGCATCACGCGTGGCGAGGCGGTGGCGGATCTCACATACTGGCACGTCGAGTTGGACACCCACGACCTGCTGCTCGCGGAGAATGCTCCGGCGGAGAGCTTCCTGGCGGCGCCCGGCGTGCGCGGCGGCTTCGATGGCGTGCAGGCCCTCGACGTCGGCACCGGGCGCATGCCCTACGCTCCGCGCGCCGAACTCGGCCCCGACTTGGCCGCGCTGCGCGGGCGCTTAGCCCTCCGCGCTGTCTCGTTGGACGGTGCGGCAGAGCCGGGCTCGGTGCGAGCGTGGCTGGACCGATGCGTCGTGACGGGCGATGGCCTGCTGCACGTCGGGGGCTGGGCGCGCGACGAGGCGCATCCCGACACCCCGCTGTGCCTGGACGTGTTGGTAGACGGTGCCGTCGTCGCGTTCGCGGTGGCGGCCGAGTTCCGGTCGGACCTTGCTGCGGCCGGCTTCGGCGACGGGCGATGCGGCTTCGACCTCGGTGTGCATGTACGCCTCGCTCCACACGTGCATCATCGTGTCGAAGTGCGTCGGTCGGCCGATGGCCTCCTGATGTGCGCCAAGCGGATGGATGCGGCAGGGTCTTGGATCGCGCTGTTGGCAGCGTAGCGTCGATCGGGGCATCCGGCGCCGACCCTCAGCCCCGCCGGCACCGCCGCGTGGGGCTTTTTCGGCGGCTTGCGCGGACAGAGGGGAATGCGGGCGAGGCGCAATCGTGCGACGGTAACAATCGTGAGCCAGTCCCCTCCATCGACGCGTATTTTCGAAGCCGACCGTCAGAACTCAATCTCGAAGCGCTGCGATGGCTTGGCGAACCGAATCGTAGCCCTCGGCCATGAAGCGAGGCTTCCGCGGACTTGGCTCGCCCGTCGCAGTTCGGCGAACGGAGAGCGGCTCATCGCTGCAATGAAGATTGTTGATCGCTTCGCCTTCTTACCCTTCGCTCACCGGGATTGAGGTCCGGCTCGCAGGAAGTAGGCTAAGTCTTGGTGGGCGCACTAGGGTTCGAACCTAGGACCCGCTGATTAAGAGTCAGCTGCTCTACCAACTGAGCTATGCGCCCGATCGCTTCTGCGACCGCCCGGTGGCCACCAAGTCCGTCCGGGGTGGCGGGCTGATACCAACGCGGCCGGGGCCTGTCCACCCCCGGCCGCCGCTTTTTCTCATTCCGCCGCCGCATGCTGTGCATGCACGCGCACGGAATGGGCCGACAGCTTGTTCAGCGCCGAGAGATACGCCTTCGCGGACGCCACCAGCGTGTCCGGATCGGCGCCGCGCGCGGTGACGCTGCGCTCGCCGTCCCGCAGCCGCACCGAGACCTCCGCCTGCGCGTCCGTGCCGCCGGTCACGGCATGGACCTGATAGAGCTCCAGCTGCGCCTGATGCGGGACCAGCGCCGAGATCGCGTTGAACACCGCGTCGACCGGCCCGTTGCCGTCCGCCTCCTCGATCCGCGTGCCGGCCTCGTCGGCGATCCGCAGCGTCGCGCGCTGCGGTCCGCGGGTTCCGGCGATCACCGACAGGGAGACCAGCCGGATCCGGTCGTGGGCCGTGGCGAGGTTCTCGTCGACCAGCGCCTCGATGTCCTCGTCGTAGACGTGCTTTTTCCGGTCGGCCAAGGCCTTGAACCGGTCGAAGGCGTCCTGGAACTGGTTGTCGGACAGGTGCAGGCCGAGATCCTCCAGCTTGGAGCGGAACGCCGCCCGGCCGGAATGCTTGCCCATCACCAGGGAGGTCTTGGTCAGCCCGACCGAGGCCGGCGTCATGATCTCGTAGGTCTCGGCATTCTTGAGCATGCCGTCCTGGTGGATGCCGCTCTCGTGCGCGAAGGCGTTGCGGCCGACGATCGCCTTGTTGAACTGCACCGGGAAGTTCGTGGCGTGGCTCACGAGCTTCGAGGCGCGGGTCAGCATGGTCGATTCGACGCCGGTCTCGTAGGGCAGCACGTCGGCGCGCGTGCGCAGCGCCATCACGATCTCCTCGAGCGCGGCGTTGCCGGCCCGCTCGCCGATGCCGTTGATCGTGCACTCGACCTGCCGGGCGCCGCCCTCGATGCCAGCCAGGGAATTGGCGATCGCGAGGCCCAGGTCGTTGTGGCAATGGACCGAGAACACGGCCCTGTCGGCGTTCGGCACGCGCGCGCGGACGTTCGCGAACATGTCGCGGTACTCGGTCGGCGTGGCGTAGCCGACCGTATCGGGGAGGTTGATCGTCGTGGCGCCGGCCTTGATCGCCGCCTCGACGCAGCGGCACAGGTAGTCGAGCGGCGTGCGGGTCGCGTCCATGGCCGACCACTCCACGTCCTCGACGAGGTCGCGGGCCTGGGCCACGGTCTTCAGGATGATCTCGACGACCTCGTCCTGGCTCTTGCGCATCTGGTGCGCGAGATGGATCGGCGAGGTCGACACGAAGGTGTGGATCCGCGCGCGCTTGGCGTGGCGCACGGCCTCGCCGGCCCGGGCGATGTCGGCGGGGATCGCGCGGGCGAGTCCGGCGATGGTCGCGCGCTTGGTCCTCCGGGCGATCTCCGAGACCGCCTCGAAATCGCCGTTCGACGCGATGGGGAACCCGGCCTCAATGATGTCGACGCCCATCGTGTCGAGTAACTCGGCGACCGCGAGCTTCTCGTCGAAGGTCATGGTGGCGCCGGGGCACTGCTCGCCGTCGCGGAGCGTCGTGTCGAAGATCAGGATCCGGTCGCGGGCGGAAGCGGTGCTGGTCGCAGTCATGGCATTACCCTGTCGCGGGCCGCCCGGCACGTGATGGCGCGGCGCGGCGTGGTGCCCTCGCGGGCGGATTCGCGAATGAAAGAACTCCCCTGAAGGCCCAGGCGCGCGCCCGGACGGCCCTCAGGGGCGGGTAAGCAGAAGCGGAAGAAGGAGCCCGGAGCGGCGCGCACGGGACCGAAGCGCCGTAGAGGCGGCGCGGGCGGTCTCGATCGCTGAGCCGGCTCTGGCCAAGGCTCGTCTCTCCTGTCGGCGACCCGCGCGGGACGTTCTCACGGCGCGGTGCGGCCCGTAGGTATCCCCGGATCGACCGGAACACAAGCGAGACCGGCGCGTCCGGAGGCGCGGACCGGGGCTGTCGCGGCCGGCAGGTCCGCGAGGATCGCCGCCGCGAGATCGTCGTAGAACAGCATCTGCCCCGCGGCCCAGACCTCGAACTCCGCCAGCAGCGTCGGGTCGAAGGCGGTCAGGTGGCCGCCGGCGATCCGGATCCATCCCGCGGCCTCGGCCTCGCCGAGCAGGTTGCCGACATGGGCCCGCGACACGTCCAGCCGCTCGGCGAGGCTGCGCAGGCTGAGCGACACCGCCGCCGGCGCGCCGGGCACCGTGGCGGCATAGTGGGCCCCGACCAGGGCCGTGAGCAGCGGATAGCCGCAGTCCCGTCCGGCGAAATGGAGCACCCGCGGGAACGGCGCGATGAGCGTGCCGTGCCGCAGCACGTGGGCGGCCGAAAGGCGCACCAACTCCCCGAGCCGGTCGGGGCCGTCGAGCATCCCGGCGTGGCCCGGGTCGCGACGGGTCACCGCGTCCATGGCGGCGACGAACAGGCGCCCGCTCCGCGCGATCTCGGTCACCAGGGCCGGCGCCGCCTGCAGGCATTTCACGCGCCCGTCGCCCCGATCCGCCACCGCGGTGACGAAGCGCCCGGCCTTCAGGGCCGACACGAAGCCGGCCGTCTGCCTCGGGCTCGATCCCACCATCGCCTGGAGGACCGTCAGGGTGGGACGCGGGCCCCCGTGATGGCGCCACGCGTAGTCGTTGTGGATCAGCATGAACGAGACCACGTAGCGCCCGATCTGATTGAGCAGCTTGTGGCTCGGCCAAACAATCTGCGCCGGTTCGATCATGCCCTGGCAGTAACCGGCGACCGCCGGGCGGAAATCGCGCTCGGATCGAAGCAGAGTGATCCGCGCCCGGAAATGATCGTCCAACATCCGCGCCCCGACTCAGCCGGATCCCGACCGAAGGGATGCCGCGCGCCCGGCCTTCGGTCCAGGATTTCCTGCAAAGTTTGGACTCGGTGGTGAAGAACGCGCCGGGATACGACTCGCAGTGCTTGTCTCAGCGCTGCCGGAGCGAGCGGTCCGCCGGGCCTGGCCGGCGTCAGATCCGAAGGGGACCGTCCACCGTGTGCGATCTGCATCGACCCTCTCTCTCCCGGCGCGGCCTGCTGGCCGCGGCCGCGGCCGGTACCGTGATGGGGGCTTCCGCCGGGATCCGGCGGGCCGAGGCGGCCCCCGACGGCGCGCGATCGAACGCCATCACGCCCGAGGCGGCCCTCACGCGGCTGCGCGACGGCAACGGCCGCTACGTCGCCAACACGTCGACGAACCGAGACTTCTCGGCCGGTCGCGCCGCGCGGGCCGCGGCGCAGTATCCGATCGCCTGTATCGTCGGCTGCGCCGATGCCCGGGTCGCCCCGGATTTCATCTTCGACCAGGGACCGGGCGATCTGTTCGTCGTCCGCGTCGCCGGCAACTTCGTCACCACCGACGGTCTCGCCAGCCTCGAATACGGCGTGTCGGTCCTGGGCGCGCCGCTGATCCTCGTCCTCGGCCATTCCGATTGCGGGGCCGTGAAGGCGACGATCGACGTCATGAAGACCAACGCGTCGCTCCCCGGTCATCTCCCCGTGCTGATCGAGGCGATTCGCCCGGCGGTGGATCTGGCCGAAAAGGCGCGTGCGCAGGATCCCCTGGCCGAGGCCGTCGCCCAGAATGTCCGGCACAGCGTCCGGCGCCTCGAGCAGGCCGGCCCCATCATCGCGGAGGCCGTCGCCGCCGAGCGGGTGAAGGTCGTGGGCGGCTTCTACGACATCGGCACCGGCCGGGTCGTGATCCTCTGACCGCGGTGCCCGATCCGTCCCGGCCTGCGGGCCGGCGCTTTGCCGAAGCTTGCCAATGACGGTGCAGCCTCGATAAAGCCCGCCGGCACGTCGAGACCGAACCCGCGAGACCGTCATGGCCAGCTACAAGCTCCTGCTCCTCCCCGGCGACGGGATCGGCCCGGAGGTCGCCGGCGGCATGCAGGTGGTGCTCGACACCCTCAAGGAGACCGGTCTCGCGACCTTCGAGACCGAGACCGACCTCGTCGGCGGCAGCGCCCTCGACGCGCACGGCGTCCCGCTCGCGGACGCGACCCTGCAGCGCGCGAGTGACGCGGACGCCATCCTGCTCGGCGCGGTCGGCGGACCGAAATGGGCCGGTGTCGCCTACGAGAACCGCCCCGAAGCCGGCCTGCTGCGCCTGCGCAAGGAGCTGGACCTCTTCGCCAACCTGCGGCCCGCGATCTGCTACCCGGCGCTGGCCGAGGCCTCGGCGCTGAAGCGCGAACTCGTCGAGGGGCTCGACATCATGATCGTCCGGGAGCTCACCGGCGGCGTCTATTTCGGCGAGCCGAAGGAGATCACCACGCTGGAGGACGGCTCCAAGCGGGCGGTCGACACCCAGGTCTACACGACGGCTGAGATCGAGCGGATCGCCCACGTGGCCTTCGACCTCGCGGGCAAGCGCTCGGGCCGGGTCGCCTCGGCCGAGAAGCACAACGTGATGAAGTCGGGCGTTCTCTGGAAGGAGGTCGTCACCAAGGTGCACGCCGCGCACTACGCCGACCTGCAGCTCGAGCACATCCTCGCCGACAACTGCGCCATGCAGCTGGTGCGCCGGCCCAAGCAGTTCGACGTGCTGGTGACCGACAACCTGTTCGGCGACGTGCTCTCCGACATCGCCGCCATGCTCACCGGCTCGCTGGGCATGCTGCCGTCGGCCTCCCTCGGCGCGGTCGACGCGAGCGGCCTGCGCCGCGCGCTCTACGAGCCGGTCCACGGCTCGGCGCCCGACATCGCCGGCCAGGACAAGGCCAACCCGATCGCCATGATCGGCTCGCTCGCCATGTGCCTGCGCTACTCCTTCGGCCTCGGCGACGCGGCCGACGCCCTCGACGGCGCCATCACCGACGCCCTCGCGGGCGGCGCGCGCACCGCCGACATCGCCGGCGAGGGCACGAACCCGATGGGCACGCGCGCCATGGCCAGCGCGGTGGCGGACGCGCTCCGCACCCGGGTCGGCTGAGACACGTCTTCGGCGCGTCGCAGCACCGGGGTCGGTCCCCAGCCGCGTGTTTCGACGCATGGCGGTCGGGCGCGACCTTCGCTATGACGCGCCCATCGAGGATTGGGAGCGTCATGAAGGCCGGAGACGGGGCGTCTGAGCGCGCGAGCGCGGATTTCGGCTTCGAGCGCGTGGCGCTCGACGAGAAGCAGGGGCGCGTCGACAGCGTCTTCCACTCGGTCGCCCGCCGCTACGACATCATGAACGACCTGATGTCGGCGGGCCTGCACCGGGCCTGGAAGGCGCAGCTCGTCTCGATGCTGCGGCCGCCGCAGAACCGCGCCTTCGCGCATCTCGACGTCGCCGGCGGCACCGGCGACGTGGCCTTCCGGGTGCTGGCCGCGGGCGGTCCGCGCACCCGCGTCACCGTACTCGACATCAACGAGTCGATGCTGCGGGTCGGCGCCGAGCGGGCACGGGAGCGCAAGGTCGACGAGGCCGGCGACCGGATCGCCTTCGTGACCGGCAACGCCGAGGCGCTGCCGCTGCCGGACGCGTCCTTCGACGCCTACACGATCGCCTTCGGCATCCGGAACGTGCCGCGGATCGAGACGGCGCTGGCCGAGGCGCGGCGGGTGCTGAAGCCCGGCGGGCGCTTCCTCTGCCTGGAATTCTCCGCCGTCGACATCCCGCTGCTCGACCGCATCTACGACGCCTACTCGTTCAACGTGATCCCGCGCATCGGCGCCCGGGTGGCCGGGGACGCCGAGTCCTACCGCTACCTCGTGGAGTCGATCCGGAAGTTCCCGACCCGCGGCGCCTTCGCGGGCATGATCGAGCGCGCGGGCTTCCGGCACGTCACCGACCGGGCGCTCACGGGCGGGATCGTGGCGATCCATTCGGGCTGGAAGGTCTCTTGAGCGCCCCCGCGCGCGGCGGGAGCCAGCACCGGTGATCAGCGCCGCCGTCAACCTGTTCCGCGGCGCCCGGGTCGGCTTCGTGCTGGCCCGCGAGGGCGCCCTCGCCTTCGCCGATCCCTCCGAGCTGCCGCCGCACCTGCGGCTCGCCCTGCGGATCGGCCGCTCCCTCGAGCGGCCTGGCCTCGACGACGGGGCCGCCCGGCTGTCGGCGGCCATGACGCGCCTCGGCCCGTCCTACGTCAAGTTCGGCCAGTTCCTGGCGACGCGGCCCGACATCGTCGGGATGCGCGCGGCCTTCGACCTGGAGAAGCTGCAGGACCGGGTGCCGCCCTTCCCGCAGGCGGTCGCGCTCCGCACGGTCGAGGCCGCCCTCGGCAAGCCCGTGAGCGCGCTGTTCGTCTCGTTCAGCGAGCCGATCGCGGCCGCCTCGATCGCGCAGGTCCACAAGGCGATCGTGCAGGATCCCGACGGCACGCAGCGCGCCCTCGCCGTGAAGGTGATGCGGCCCGGCGTCCGCGAGCGCTTCATGCGCGACCTCGAGGTCATGCGCTTCATGGCCCGGGTGGTGCACGCCCTGTCCCCGCAGGCGGAGCGGCTGCGGCCGCGCGAGGTGGTGGAGATCCTCGCGCGCTCGGTGCTGATGGAGATGGATTTCCGCCTGGAGGCGGCGGCCGCCTCCGAACTCGCCGAGAACACCAAGGACGATCCCGACTTCCGCGTGCCGAAGCCGGAATGGGAGCTGACCGCCCGCGAGGTGCTGTCGGCCGAGTGGATCGAGGGGACCCGCCTGCACAGCGCCGCGGAGCTCGCCGCCCAAGGGCACGATCCGCAGACCATCGGGCGGACCGTCATCCAGAGCTTCCTGCGGCACGCGATCCGCGACGGCTTCTTCCACGCCGACATGCACCAGGGGAACCTGCTGGTCGACGCCGAGGGCCGTCTCGTGGCGGTCGATTTCGGCATCATGGGCCGCCTCGGCCCGAACGAGCGCCGCTTCCTCGCCGAGATCCTCCTGGGCTTCATCCTGCGCGACTATCGCCGGGTGGCGAAGGTCCACTTCGAGGCGGGCTACGTGCCGGCCCACCACTCCGTGGAGGATTTCGCGCAGGCGATCCGCGCGATCGGCGAGCCGATCCACCAGCGCCGGGCCGACGAGATCTCGATGGCCAAGGTCCTGACCCTGCTGTTCGACGTCACGGCCCTGTTCGACATGAGCACCCGCACCGAGCTGGTGATGCTCCAGAAGACCATGGTGGTGGTGGAGGGCGTCGCCCGCTCCCTCGACCCGCGTCTCGACATGTGGACCACGGCCGAGCCGGTCGTGCGCGCCTGGATCGCCCGGAACATGGGGCCGGTCGGCCGGGCGCAGAGCGGCCTGGAAGCCCTCAAGGTCGTCTCCGACGTCGTCGGTGACATTCCGGACCTCGCCATGCGGTTGAAGCGCGTGCTGGTCCGCCTCGACGAGGCCGGCACGGGCGACGCCCGCCGGCTGGAGCGCTTCGCCCGCAACGAACGCTACCGCGCGATCTGGTCGACGCTGGCCCTGTGGGGGATCGCCGTCGGCGCGCTGATGCTGGCGTTCCGGGGCCTCTGACGCGGCACCCGTCCCTGACCCGGGGCCGATACCGCCCGTCCTCCGCGGGCGCTCAGACGGGCAAGGGTCGCGGTCCGGCCGTGTCCTCGGTCGCCGGGATCAGGGCGCGCAGCTCGCGGGCGAGCTCGTTGAGGCCGGTCGAGCCCTTGGCGAGCACGCGGTCGGCCTGACCGGCCAGACGGCGGCGATCCTCGGCCGTGATGTCCTTGGCGGTGAGCACCACCACCGGCACGTCGCGGCTGTCCGGGCGGGCCCGGAGCGCCCGGAGAAACGCGAAGCCGTCCATCTCCGGCATCATCAGGTCGAGGAGGATGAGGGACGGCCGTTCGGCCTCCAGGGATTCGAGGGCGCGCAGACCGTTCTCCGCCTCGCGGACCGGGAAGCCCTCGCGCGCGAGATAGGCGCAGACGTGGTCGCGCACGTCGGCCTCGTCCTCGACCACGAGGATCGCGCCGTCGCCGGAGGCGGGCCGGAAGCGGTCGACGATCTGGCGCAGGCTGCCCCAGTCGAGCGGCTTCTGCAGGTAGTCGGTGGCGCCGAGGGAGAAGGCGAGATTCTGCTCGTCCAGAACCGTCACCATCACGATCGGCGTCGCGCCGATCTCGGGATCGGCCCGGATCGCCCGCAGCACCGCCCATCCGTCCATCTGCGGCATGGTGACGTCGAGGAGCACGGCCCGGGGATGCAGGCTGCGGGCGAGATCGAGCCCGCGCCGCCCGTCCTCGGCGACCGTCACCGCGAAGCCCTCGCGCTCCAGGAAGCGCGCCAGCAGATCGCGCGTCGCGGCGTCGTCGTCGACCACCAGGATCGTCCCCCGCTCTCCGGGATCCGAGGCGGCCGGGCCCGCGTCCTCGCCCGCGCCGGTCTCGAAGCGTGCCGGCAGCGTCAGCGTGAAGGTCGTGCCGGCCCCGTCCCGGCTCTCGACCGCGATCGCGCCGCCCAGCATCTCGGCGAAGGCCCGGGTGATCGCGAGCCCGAGCCCGGTGCCGCCGAACCGGCGCGTCGTGGAGGCGTCGGCCTGCGTGAACCGCTCGAACAGCTTGCCGAGCTGCTCCTGCGTCATGCCGATGCCGGTGTCGGTCACGGCGAAGCGCAGCGCGCCGTCGGCGCGGGTGACCGCCAGGGTGATGCGACCGTCCTCGGTGAACTTCGCCGCGTTGCTCAGGAGGTTGATCAGGCACTGGCGCAGCTTGGTGACGTCGGTGTGGGCGCTGCCCAGACCCGGCTCCAGCTCGAGCGCCAGCGTGTTGCCCTTCTTGGCGACGAGCCCCTCGACCGTCACCGCCACCTCCTGCACCACGGCGGCGACCTCGAAGTCCTCGGCGTAGATCTCGACCCGGTCGGCCTCGATCTTCGAGATGTCGAGCACGTCGTTGATCAGGCCGAGCAGGTGGCGGGCGTTGGTCTCGATCTTCTTCATGTCGGTGACGAGATCGGCCTCGCCGATATCCTCGAGCTCCTCCTGCACCATCTCGGAATAGCCGATCACCGCCGAGAGCGGGGTGCGCAACTCGTGGCTCATATTGGCCAGGAACTGGCTCTTGGCCGCGTTGGCGGCCTCGGCGGCCGCGCGCGCCGCCTCGATCGCGGCCTCGGCCTCCTTGCGCTCGGTGATGTCCGTGTGGGTCCCGACCCACTCCCGCAGGGTGCCGTCGGGTTCGAGGATCGGGACGGCCCGCACGCTCATGTGCCGGTAGGCGCCGGAGGCGGCGCGCATCCGGTGCTCGGTGGCGTAGGGTTCCAGGCTGGCGACCGCGCGGGTCCACGCGGCGCGGGTATGCGCACGGTCGTCCGGGTGAATCGCGTCGAGGAAGCCGAGCCCCGCGTAGGCGGCCTCGTCCTGGCCGGTGAAGCGCATCCAGGCGGTCTGGCGGCGGTGGAGGCTCCCTTCCGGGTTGGCGGTCCAGACGATGGCGGCGCTCGCCTCGATCAGCGAGCGGAAGCGCTCCTCGCTCCGCCGGAGCCGGGCCTCCGCGAGGTGGCGGATGGTCTCGTCGACCACCACGAGGCCGACGCCCTCGACACTCTGATCGGCCGCCGCGCTCTCCTCGCCCCGAAGCGGGTAGAAGCTCATCGAGAAGTGCCGCACGCCGCCCGGCGCCGAGGGGGTCGGCACCGCGACCGGCACGTTCGGCGAGACCAGGCCTTCCGTCAGGGCCGCGGCCAGCTTCGGCGCCAGCTCCTCCCGCAGCGTCGGAAGCATGGCCCAGATCGGCGCGCCGAGATCGGCCCCGAAGCCGCGCTCGCTCATCGTGGCGAGGGCCCGGTTCATGTGCCGGATCTTCAGGTCGCGGTCGAGGAAACCGAGCCCCACCGGCGCGTTGGCGAGCACGCCGTCGAGGAGGCGCGACATGCGCAGGGATTCCTGCCGTCGCACCAGGGCGAGGCGCGCGAGCAGCACGATCGCCCCGAGGGCCGCCGCGGCGGAGGTCAGGAAGAGCAGGAGCCCGCGCCAGCCCTCGCGCGCCTGCAGGGTGGCGAGCTGCTCAAGGGTCGCGGCCTGGCGGGCCGCCGCCTCGGCGCGGATCGCGTCCATCAGGCGCTTGCCCTCGCCGGTCCGGACGAGGTCGATGGCGGCGTCGAAGCCCTGGTTCCGCCGCGCCTCGACCACCCGGGCGGCGAAATCGCGCTTCTGCGCGATCAGCCCGGCCAGCGACGGACCGCCGGCCCGCACCGGGTCCTGCGCGGCCGCGCCGAGGCCGGTCAGCTCCGTGTCGATCTTGGTGAGGGCAGTTGTGTAGGGGCGGAGGTAATCCTCGCTGCCGACCAGCACGAAGCCGCGCTCGCCCGTCTCCAGGTCCTTGACCTCGGAGATCAGGCGCTCGATCCCGGCGATCGTCGCGTTCGCCCGGGCGGTCGCGGCCCGATCGGTCTCGCCGGTCACGTAGTTGGCCGTGCCGCTGCCCAGGGCGACGATCAGCAGGAGGAAGGCCGCCGGGGAGCCCAGGAGCCAGCCCAGCGGGCCGGCGCCGCGCCAGTTGCGCCGACGCAGCCCGAAGATCGATCCGGCACGCGACGGGGCGCTCACGTCTCCACCAGCCCGGTGCTGGCGCCCGACGCCTCGGAGTCCGGCCGGCCGTGCGGCTGGCCGAGATACTCCCGCGAGCGCATCTCGATCAGGCGCGAGACGGTCCGGTCGAACTCGAAGGCCTCGCGGCCGGTCTGGGCGGTGTAGAGGTCCTGCGCTTCCGCCGCCGCGGAGGCGACGAGCTTCACGTGCCGGTCGTAGAGCGTGTCGACCAGCGTGATGAAGCGCTTGGCCTCGTTCCGCTCCGCCTCCCCCATCACCGGGATCCCGTCCAGGATCACCGTGTGGTAGGCGCGGGCGAGCGCCATGTAGTCGGAGGCGCCGAGGGGCTGGCGGCACAGATCGTCGAAGCCGAACCGGGCTACCCCGGTCGCCTGCTCCGGAACCGCCACGGCCCGGCCGTGGACCGTGACCGTCGTCGGGAGGCCGCGGGCCTTTCCGGTCAGAGCCTTGAAGGCGGCATCGAGGGCCGCGCGCGCCGCCGCGTCGGCCGGCACATGGTAGACGGCCGCGCCGCCGAGCTTCTCGAGCCGGAAATCGGTCCGGGAATCGAGCCGGACGACGTCGACGCGCTCCTTGAGGGTCGCCACGAAGGGCAGGAACAGCGCCCGGTTGAGGCCGCCCTCGTAGAGCCGGTCCGGCTCGACGTTCGAGGTCGCGACGACGGTGACGCCGCGCCGGAACAGGTGGTTGAACAGGCGCCCCAGGATCATCGCGTCGGCGATGTCGGTGACGGTGAACTCGTCGAAGCACAGCAGGGTCGCCTCGTCGGCGAGCTGGTCGGCCACTGGGCCGATCGGATCGTCGCCCTTGACGGTGCCGGCCTTCAGCGCCTGCCGGTAGGCGTGGATGCGCTCGTGCGCGTCGGCGAGGAAGCCGTGGAAATGGACCCGTCTTTTCGGCTCCGGCGCCGCCTCGTGGAACAGGTCCATCAGCATGGTCTTCCCGCGCCCGACCGAGCCCCAGATGTATAGGCCCCTGATCGCCTCGGCCTCGTCCTTGCGCCGGAACAGCCATCCCAGGGCGCTCGTCTTGCTGGCCCGCTTGCGGCGCTGAAGGTCGAGGACCAGCCGGTCGAGGGCGCGCACCAAGTGCGCCTGGGCCGGATCGCGCTCGATGGCGCCGGTGCCGACCAGCGCCTCGTAGCGCTCGTGGACCGGGCCGGGCGAGACGGCGCCGGCGAGCGCCGCCGGCGACGGTGCGATGGACTTGCCGGATCTGTCGTTCACGCCGCCGGTTCCTCGCTGCTGATCGCGGCACCGGTTCGGCACCCCCTTGCGCCCGCGTCGGCGGTCAACGACCCGGGGCCCGTTCCAGTGCCGCGCAAGCTCGGCCTGAATCAAGCCCGCGGCCGAACAGCCGCAGGGAAGCGTCCCATCGAAGCGTCCCGTCGGCCCGCGCATGGCAGGCACGCGGACGGCCGGCCCCGCACTCTGCTGCATTGCACAATGGATACGGGGATGCGACACCCCGGCGGTCTTCTGGGAGGAGCGTCCGGACCACTTCGCGCGACAGCGCGCACGAACCGGAGCTTCATCATGGCGGTACAAGCCCTCGATGGGCCGGCCCACACCATCCGGCGTCTCTGGCCGGCGGATCGCGCGGCGGTCCTCGACTACTTCCTGCGGCTTGATCCGGAGACCCGGGCGAGCCGCTTCATGGGTAATGTCAGCGAGGCCGGAGTCCGGGCCTATGCCGCGCAGGCATTGACCGCGGAGGGCGTGATGTACGGCGCCTTCGTGGGCGGCGTGCTGCGCGGTCTCGGTGAACTCCGGCCCATGGGCCCGGGCGCGTCCCGCTACGCCCTGGGGCCGCACGCGGAGGCGGCCTTCGCGGTCGAGCAGACCTTCCGCCGGCAGGGGATCGGCGCCGCCCTCTTCGCCCGGATCGCCCGCTCGGCGCGGCATCGCGGCGTCCAGGACCTCCACGTCCGCTGCCTGTCGGGCAACGGGCCGATGCTGCGACTCGCGGCCAAGCACGGGGCGGCCCTCCAGCACGAGGGTCGCGAGATCGAGGGCGCCCTGCACCTCGCGCGTCCGACGCCGTTCTCGCTCTGGTACGAGGGGATCGCGGAGGCGTTCGACTTCACCCTGGCGGCGAGCTTTCCGGAGCGGATGCAGGCCGGGCGCTGAGGCCGGGCGTCGCGGCCGGGCGAGGAGGCCGGTCGCCGGTGCCGGGCCCGCGGCGGCCGGCCCCTCAGCCGGCGGGGTCGCCGACGAGGGCGAAGGTCAGGAGGTCCACGGACGTCGCCCCGCCGCGCAGGAGCGCCCGTGCGGCCGCGTTGCCGGTGGCGCCGGTGGTCATGACGTCGTCGACGAGGAGAACCCGGCGTCCGCGGATGCGGTGCTGTTCGGCGGCCGTCACCCGGAAGGCACCGCTCAGGTTCTCGGCCCGCGCCGCGCGGCTCAGGCCGACCTGGGATCGCGTGGCGCGCACGCGCACCAGGGCGGTGGCGACGCACGGCCGTCCCGCCGAAGCGGCGATCGCCCGCGCGAGCAGGGCCGACTGGTTGAAGCGCCGCCGCCACAGGCGACCGCGATGGAGCGGCACCGGAACGAGGCACTCGGCCTCGGCGATCAGGGTCCGGCCGCTCGCGGCCATCATCCGCGCCATGACGCCGGCGAGATCGAGCCGGTCCTCGTATTTCAGGCGATGGACGATCCGTCGCGCCACGGCATCGTAGAGGGCGACCGCCCGGGCGCGGCCGAAGACCGGCGGTTCCGCGATCGCCCGGGGCGACACCAGCGGGCCGACCCCGAGATCGAGCGCGAAGGGCGTGCCGTAGCGCTGGCAGACCGGTTCCTCGATCAGGCGCAGGCTCGACCAGCACGACGGGCAGAAGGCGCCCGGATCGGCGGTGGCGCCGCCGCAGCCCGCGCAGGTGGGCGGGTAGACCAGAGAGACGACCCCGCGCGGCAGACCGCGCAGGGCCGTGGCGACGGCCTGGAGGGCCGTCATGCGCGCAACGCGCGACCGGAGTTCCCGCCTACTGGGCCGAGACGGGCCGCGCCTGCGGCGCCATCTGCTGCTGCTCGACCTGACGGTCGCGCGCGTTGGCGCGGTGGCGGCCGATGGCGCAGCCGGCCGCGGCGCCGACGAGGCCGTGATGGCCGGCGTAGTGACCCGCGATGCCGCCGACAATGGCGCCCTTGATGCAGCCCTTCGCCTCGGCGCCGCCCGCGGCGGCCAGGGTGGTGAGGGCCACGGCGGCCCCGACGAGCATGCGCTTCATGATGTGTGCTCCCTGAGGAATCTCGGCCGTTGGGCCGGTTGCAGCAGGAACAGCGACGCTCCCGAGTCGTTCCAGCATCCTAGCGCAGCTCACGAGACCGTGCGCGGCGACGGTGGCGCGACGCGACCGCAGATGCCATCTGCCCCCCGATGGATGCTCCCGCCGCCCTGTTCGACACGCGCCTCGCCCGCCGCCGCCTCGCCCGTGCCGGGCGCCTCGGCTACCCGGGCTTCCTCCTCGACCGCCTCGCCGAGGATCTCGACGACCGGCTCGGCGCCGTCCTGCGCAGCTTCGTCTCTGTTCTCGACCTCGCCACGCCGCGTCCCGTGGCGACCCGGCTGCTCGCCGCCCGCTATCCGGCGGCGCGGCATGTCCGCCTCGCGGCCCTGCCAGAGCCGGGCGGCGACCTGATCGTCGGAGATCCCGAAGCGCTGCCGCTGGCGACCGGGAGCCTGGACCTCGCCGTGTCGCTGCTGGCCCTCCACGCCGTGAACGACCTCCCCGGCACGCTGATCCAGCTGCGCCGCGCCCTCCGTCCGGATGGGCTGTTCGTCGGCTGCCTGCTCGGCGGCGCGACGCTGACGGAGCTGCGCCAGAGCTTCGCCCAGGCCGAGAGCGAGGTCGAGGGTGGGGTCAGCCCCCGCGTGGCGCCCTTCGCGGCGGTGCGCGAGGCCGGCGGCCTGCTGCAGCGGGCGGGCTTCGCGCTGCCGGTGGCCGATACCGACACGCTGACGGTCCGCTACGCCGACCCGTTCGGCCTGATGCGCGACCTGCGGGCCATGGGCATGACCAACGTGCTCACCGAGCGGCGGCGGACTCCGCTGCGGCGGGCGACGTTGCTGCGCATGGCCGAGATCTACGCCGAGCGGTTCTCGGACCCGGACGGTCGCGTGCGGGCGACCTTCGAGGTGCTGTGGCTCTCGGGCTGGGTGCCGCACGAGACCCAGCAGAAGCCCCTGCGGCCCGGGACCGCGAAGACGCGCCTCGCCGACGCGCTCGGGACCGTCGAGTTGAAGCCCGAGGGAGGGAACACGCCATGAAGCTGCCCGGACCGGACCACCCGATCACCGTCGAGCCCGAGTCCCGCCGCGTCCGCGTCGTCGTGGCGGGCGCCGCGGTCGCCGAGACCCGGAACGCCCTGCGGCTGCAGGAGGCTCGGTACCCACCGGTCTTCTACGTGCCGCGAAGCGACATCCGCGCCGATTGTTTCGTCGCCTCGGCGCGGACGAGCCACTGCCCGTACAAGGGCGACGCCCACTATTTCGACCTCGTCGTCGACGGCGATCGGCGCCCCGACGCGGTCTGGAGCTACGGCGACCCGTACCCGGCCGTCGCGGCAATCCGCGACCACGTGGCTTTCTACCCGGACCGGGTCGACGCCATCGTGCTGGAGGACTGAGCCGGCCGCGCATCCGGTTCAGTCGCGCACGAGGCTCCAGAACCCGTGCTTGCGGCCGTGCGCCCGCCGCAGAGCAGCGCGGTAGGCCTGCGGATCCGGATCGACGTCGCCGGTCGCGAGGCGCCCCGCCAGGGCGTCGAGCTCCGCGAGGTAGCGCGCGCCGTGCGGGTAGGCGGCGCTGCGGCCGGTCTCGAGGATCGAGTTGAGGAGCCGGCGATACAGGATCGTCGCGGCCCGGGGGTGATCCTGCGCCAGCGCCTCGGCGACCGGCGCCAGCACCGCGTACTGGTCGCCCTGCCAGGTCTCAGGCCGCGCGACGACCAGCGCGGCCGCACGGCGCAGATCCGGCCAGGCCGCCAGGAAGGCGAGCGCCCGGTGCGGCTGCGGGAAGGCCTCGGCGTGGTCGAGGGCGCGCCGTAGCGCCTCCTCGTCCTCGAAATCCGGAAGCTTGGCGAGGAAGGTGCGCAGCATCGCCGCGTCGAGTTCGCGCTCGAACCGCCCCCAGCGCAGGGCCTGCGCCTCATCGCCCCGGCCGAGCGCGTCGAGGATCTCGATCTCCAGCGCCTGCCGTTCCCGCTCGGGTCCGCGCAGGTCGAAGCCGGCGATCAGGTCGGCCCGGGTGGCGATGCGCAGACCCGGATCCTGCATGCGTCGGATCCAGTCCAGCGCCTCGGCGGCGCGCCCCGCGCCGAGGAGCCGCCGGGCAATCGCGACGCGGTTCTCCCGCCCCGGCAAGGTCGCCCGCTCCAGGGCGATGAAGGTGTCGGTGTCGCCGCGCCGGTCGGCGACGGCCTGGCGCAGGCGCAGGATCTGGATCCGGGCCGCCTGCCGGTGGTGGGTCGCGTCGCGGCGGGGATCCCCGCCCTGCGGCAGGGCCGCCTCGGCGGCGGCGAGCCGGTCGTCGATCTCCGCGAGGGATGGCTCGGGCAGCGCCGGGATCATCTCGCCGAGGACGGTTCCGAGTGGGCCGAACGGATCCGCCGCGAACGGCTCGACGAGGCGCGCCGCTACCCGGGCAGCGTCCTCCGGCGGCAGGGCGCCGGCGATCTCCACGAACGCCGCGGCGGCGCGGTCGAACACGCCCTGCACGGCGCCGGTGCTGTCGTCGACGCGGTTCAGGACCGCGTCGGCGCCGTCGAGGAAGCGGCGGAGCCGGTCGAGCGCGGCCCCCGGATCGAGGGGCCGCAGCTCGTTGAGGATCACCGTCACGGTGGTGTTGAGGTCGGCCGCGAAGGTCCGGCGCTTCTGCCAGTCGATGTAGCCCTGGGCGCCCTCGAGGGCCGTCAGCCGCCGGTCGACGATCGCCGCGACGGCCTCGGGGCCCTGGAGCGAGGCGAGCGCGGCGCTCACCAGCTTCTTGAAGGCCGGGTTGCGCCCGGTCTCGCCGAGGATCAGCGCGATCAGCCGGTCCGGGCCGAGCGACGCCAGCGTCTCCGGCGACGGGGTCGTGCGGCGTGCGCCCTTCGGCAGGGCGGGCGCCCTGCGACCGGTCGGCGCCGCGGCCGGGGTTACGCGCCGCGCACGCGCCACGAGATTTCCCGCCGTTGCGGACGATCGCGCATGTCCGTCCCGTCCGCCGCGGCTACTCCACGACCCGGGCGCGGGGCCGGTCGCTGCCCTGCGCCGTCTCGTCGTGCCAGCCGCCGGCCTGATCCTGGTAGCGGATCCCCTCGGTCGACCCGGGGACCTGCTGCTCCGCCGCCGCGGCCTGCGCCGCCTGCAGCGCCTCCTCGCGGCTCGGGAACGTCTCGGAGAACACGTCGCCGACCTTATAGGCGAATCCGCCGTCGTGCTCGACGATGCGATAGGTAACCTCGGACATCACGCCTCCTGTACGCGCCCTCATCGTTGACCGCGAACCCGCCGGACGCGCCGGGGTTCCAGGCGACGGGGACTCGGCCTCCGATCCGCCGGAAAGTGGCCCTAACCCGGCACGGTCCCGGCACGCAGACGACGACGATGCAGCTTCGCCCGATCCTCGCCCTCGCCCTTCTCCTGGTCGCCCGACCCGCGAGCGCCGAGGAGGGCTTCCTCGACAAGCTGTTCGGCGGCTCCGGGCGCGGGGCGCCGCCCAACCCCTTCGCGTCGAACTATCCCTCGGCGCCGCCGACCGCGGAGGAGGCGCGCGCCGCCCGGGAGCGGCGCTCGGTCCGCGGCGAGCGCGGTTCGCCGGCCGGTCCCCTGCCCCCGGGGCGCATCCCGGAGGAGTGAGGCGCCTCAGGCGTCCCCGACGACGCCGGCCTCGTCCTGCGCCTGCAGCACGTCCGGGCGCGGCATCGAGATGATGTTGTAGCCGGCATCGACGAAGTGGACCTCGCCGGTGACGCCGCCCGAGAGCGGCGACAGCAGGTAGAGTGCCGAACCGCCGACATCCTCCAGGCTGACCGTGCGGCGCAGCGGTGCGTGTGCCCGCTGGTGGTTGAACATCAGCCGCGCGTCGGCGATCCCGGCGCCCGCCAGCGTCCGCATCGGGCCGGCGGAGAGCGCGTTCACCCGGATCCCGTCCGGGCCCAGGTCGCTCGCCAGGTAGCGCACCGAGGCCTCGAGCGCCGCCTTGGCGACGCCCATGACGTTGTAGTTCGGCATGACCCGGGTCGCGCCGCCGTAGGTCAGGGTCAGCAGCGAGCCGCCCTGGTGCATCCGCTTGGCCGCGCGCTGCGCGATCTCGGTGAACGAGAAGCACGAGATCGTCATCGTGCGCACGAAATTCTCGCGCGTCGTCACGTCGACGTAGCGGCCCTTGAGCTGCGCCTTGTCGGAGAAGCCGATGGCGTGGACCACGAAGTCGAGGCCGCCATCGAATCGGGCGTCCAGGGCCTCGAAGGTCGCGTCGACCGAGGCCAGATCCTCGACGTCGCAGGGCAGGACGATGTCCGAATCGAGCTTGGCGGCGAGGGGCGCCACCCGGCGGCCCAGGGCCTCGCCCTGGTACGTGAAGGCCAGTCGCGCGCCCTGGGCGTGCAGCGCCTTGGCGATCCCCCAGGCGATCGAGTGATCGTTCGCGACGCCCATGATCAGGCCGCGCTTGCCCGCCATCAAACCCGTCATGCCGACTCACATCCTGACCGAGCACGCCGGACCCGCGAAGCGGGCCCGGACCGGGGTCGCGACGAGCGAACCGCGGCAGGCTGCCTTAACGCGGCTCGCGCCGCGTTCCAAACGCAGCGGTGTCCTGCAACGGGCAAAAAAAAGCCCCGCCGGCGGGCGGGGCGATGGTGGCGCGGCGGCCGGGCTCAGAAATGCCCGTCCGTGTGGGAATCCGCTTCTTCCAGCGCGGCCTGCTTCGCGTAGATCGCCGCGACACCGGCGATCATGAGGCCACCCAATGTTCCGAAGATGAAAGTCCCCATCGCCACCACCAGATCTCAACAGCGGGTAAACGCCGGCCTGTGGCCGGCGGTTCCGCGCCGGGCGATCAGGCGTCGACGTGCTTCAGGACCAGGGTGGCGTTGGTGCCGCCGAAGCCGAAGGAATTGGTCAGCACGTGGCCGAGCTGCGCGTCGTCCCGGCGCTGTTGCAGGATCGGCATGTCGGCGAAGGCCGGGTCGAGCGTGTCGATGTGCGCGCTCTCGCAGATGAAGCCGTTGTTCATCATCAGCAGGCTGTAGATCGCCTCCTGCACGCCGGTGGCGCCCAGGGAATGGCCGGTCAGCGACTTGGTGGCCGAGATCGGCGGGCAATCCTCGCCGCGGCCGAACACCTCGCGGATCGCCTCGATCTCCTTGTCGTCGCCGACCGGCGTCGAGGTGGCGTGCGGGTTGATGTAGTCGATCCGCGCGCCCTTCAGCCCGTCCAGCGCCTGGCGCATGCAGCGCACGGCGCCCTCGCCCGACGGCGCGACCATGTCGTGGCCGTCCGAGGTGGCGCCGTAGCCCGCAACCTCGCCGTAGATCCGGGCGCCGCGCGCCTTGGCGTGCTCCAGCTCCTCGAGGACCAGCACGCCGGCGCCGCCCGCGATGACGAAACCGTCGCGGTTGGCGTCGTAGGCGCGGGAGGCACGGGACGGCGTGTCGTTGTACTTCGACGACATGGCGCCCATGGCGTCGAACAGCACCGAGAGCGTCCAGTCGAGATCCTCGCAGCCGCCCGCGAAGATGATGTCCTGCCGGCCGCCCTGGATGATCTCGGCGGCGTTGCCGATGCAGTGATTCGAGGTCGCGCAGGCGGAGGAAATCGAGTAGTTCACGCCGCGGATCTTGAACCACGTCGCGAGCGTTGCCGAGGCGGTCGACGACATCGCCTTCGGCACGGCGAACGGGCCGATGCGCTTGGGACCCTTGTCCCGCGCGATGCCGGCGGCCTCCACGATCACGCGGGTCGAGGGACCGCCCGAGCCCATGATGATGCCGGTGCGCTCGTTCGAGATGTCGCCCTGATCCAGGCCGGCATCCTGGATCGCCTGATCCATGGCGACGTGGTTCCAGGCGGTCCCGCCGCCGTGGAAGCGCATCGCGCGCCGGTCCACCACGCCCTCGGGATCGAGGGTGGGCGCGCCGGAGACCTGGCTGCGGAAGCCGTGCTCGGCGTAGCTGGCGTCGCGCGCGATGCCCGAGCGGGCCTCGCGCAGGGAGGCGAGCACCTCCTGCGTGTTGTTGCCGATGGACGAGACGATGCCCATCCCGGTGATGACGACACGGCGCATGATGGTGACACTACCTCCGTCGCGGTCCCGGTCGCCCGGGCCGCGTCACGGTCAGCTAAGGTGACGCGGACACAATCACAACCGCCGAGACCGTCCGGCGTTGCGGCCAAGCCGCGAACTGGACGCGCGGCGGCTGCGGCTCAGCTCTGGAACAGGCCGACCCGCATGTCCTGGACCTGATAGACGCGCTCGCCGTCGGCCTCGAGCCAGCCGTCGCCGATGCCGAGCACGAGCTTGCCCTGACGGACCCGCTTCACGTCGACATTGTAGACGACCTTCTTGATCGTCGGCAGCACCTGGCCCGCGAGCTTCACCTCGCCCACGCCCAGGGCGCGGCCGCGACCCGGCGAGCCGAGCCAGCCGAGATGGAAGCCCAGCATCTGCCACAGGGCGTCGAGGCCGAGGCAGCCCGGCATCACCGGGTCGCCCTGGAAATGGCAGGGGAAGAACCAGAGGTCCGGCCGGATATCGAGCTCGGCCGTCACGTGCCCCTTGCCGTGGGCGCCGCCCTCGGTCCCGATGGACGTGATCCGGTCGAACATCAGCATCGGCGGCAGCGGCAACTGCGCGTTGCCGGATCCGAAGAGTTCGCCGCGCCCGCAGGCCAGAAGATCCTCGTAGGAATAGTGCGACCGGCGGTTCGCACCCTGCGCTTGTGTCTCGGCGTCTGGCGGCATTGCGTTGGCTGTTTCCTCGGATGTGCGCGATCTTCGCGTCGCGGGCGACTATACTCGGCCCATCGGCTGGCGCGCGGGTTAGCACGGGGCGCCGCGCCTTCAAAGCCTGCAGCCGCGGGTATGCGGCAACGCTCGGGTTGCGACTGTCCGACCACTTCAATATACTGAGGAGACATCCGTTCCTTCAGGCCCCTCGTCGAGCGTTCAGTCCAGCGATGTCCGAACCGGTGCCATTCCAGGCCGTCTTCAACGGCCGGGTCCCCGCCCCCCAGTTGGAGGCCAACGGGACTCCGCGCCGCGGCTGTCCGCTGTCCGACCTGCGCGACCGTCTGCGTCGGGCCGGCCTGCGCCCGACGCGGCAGCGCCTGTCCCTGGGCTGGCTGCTCTTCGGCCGCGGCGACCGCCACCTGACGGCGGAGATGCTGTACGACGAGGCGATGCGCGCCAAGGTGCCGGTCTCGCTGGCGACCGTCTACAACACGCTGCACCAGTTCACCGAGGCCGGGCTCCTGCGCCAGCTCGCGCTCGACGGGTCGAAGGCCTATTTCGACACGAACCCGACCGAGCACCACCATTTCTACCTGGAGGACGAGAGCCAGGTGATCGACATGCCGGATTGCGGCATCACGGTCGATTCGCTGCCGGAGGCGCCTGAGGGCATGGAGATCGCCGGGGTCGAGGTGATCGTGCGCCTGCGCCGCAGCCGTCCGGCGGGCCGCCGTCAGGGCTGAGGCCCGCGTCCAACGCAGTACGCGAGCGACGCGAGGCCCGGCATCGTCCGGGCCTTCGCTTTTTCGGGCTGCCGGCGTGCCGGGAGCTGGCGCGCCGCCGCCGCCCGGAATGACGGACGGGCGCCGTCGGGGCGCCCGGACCGCTATTCCACGACCTCGTTCGGGTAGACGCCCCACAGGCGATTCTGGCGAATGTAGCCGTCGACGTCCCGCTTGTTGGGAAGCGCGACGATCATGCGGCACCACGTGCCGGTGCAGCTCTTGACGCTGCCGATCACGCCGGTCTGGAGCTTGGCCTCGTCGTCGGCGCCGTCGTCGGCCTTGGCCCGCAGCGACACGGCCGCCTTCTCGACACCCTTGTCGGGGCCGGCATTCACGATGGCGGTGCGGCGCCCGGACAGCAGCGAGTGCAGCACCCAGCCCTCGGTGCCCTCCGAATCGCGGATCCTGCGCCAGGTTTCGAACTCGCCCACGATCTCGACCGGCAGGCCGGCCCGCTGGAACACCCAGAGCGTCCTGTGATCCTTCGAGGGGCCTTCGCGGAGGTTGACGCGATCGGTCTTCAGGCTCGCGTAGCGCGGCAGCGGCAGCTTGGTCACCGGCCCGACCCCGGCCTCGGGGCCGGTCGGCGGCGCCGCGCGGGCACCGGTCGCGAGGCCGCCGGCCAGCACCGCCGCGACGGCGAGGCTGAGGCATGACACGCGCATGGTCGTCTCCCTATCCAGACGTGGCGTTGCTGGGCGCCGGACATGTCGAAAGCGGGGCCGGTTCGACACGCGGACCAGCCCGCATCCGATTGTGTTCCGGCCCACCTCTGGTAGAGAGGCCGATGGGTCGGAACGGGCTCCGGAACCGGCGCCCCGTGACCGATCCTGTCTGGCCGAGTTCGGTTAACGGACGCTTGCGGGACGCGGTCCGGGCGGGAGCCACCGGGCGCGAGCCGCTATCAAGGCCGCTGGGCTGACGGGGAGAGAGACGTGTCGAAGCGCAAGCCGCTGGTGGTCGTGACGCGGCGCCTGCCGGATGCCGTCGAGACGCGGATGCGCGAGCTGTTCGACGTCCGGCTCAATTCCGAGGACGCGCCGATGGCGCCGGACGCCATGGCGTCGGCCCTGCGCGAGGCCGACGTGCTCGTCCCCACCGTGACCGACGAGATCGATGCCGGGCTGATCGCCCAGGCCGGCCCGAACCTCCGCCTGATCGCCAATTTCGGCAACGGCGTCGACCATATCGACGTGGCGGCGGCGCTGGAGCGCGGCATCACGGTCACCAACACGCCCGGCGTGCTGACCGAGGACACCGCCGACATGACCATGGCGTTGATCCTCGCGGTGGCCCGCCGGGTCACCGAGGGCGCGCGGATCATCCCGGACGACGAGTGGACCACCGGCTGGTCGCCGACCTGGATGCTCGGCCGGCGCATCACCGGCAAGCGCCTCGGCATCGTCGGCATGGGCCGGATCGGCCAGGCGCTGGCCAAGCGCGCCCGCGCCTTCGGACTGCAGGTGCACTACCACAACCGCCGCCGGGTGCCGGCCGCCATCGAGAGCGCGCTGGACGCGACCTACTGGGAATCCCTCGACCAGATGCTGGCGCGCGTCGACATCGTGTCGGTGAACTGCCCGCACACGCCCGCCACGTATCATCTGCTCTCGGCCCGACGCCTCAAGCTGCTCAAGCCCGAGGCGATCGTGGTCAACACGGCCCGCGGCGAGGTGATCGACGAGAACGCCCTGGCGCGCCTGATCGAGGGCGGGGAGGTCTCGGCGGCCGGCCTCGACGTGTTCGAGCAGGAGCCCGCCGTCAGCCCGCGCCTCGTCAAGCTCGCCCGCCAGGGCAAGGTCGTCCTCCTGCCCCACATGGGCTCGGCGACCTACGAGAGCCGCACCGACATGGGCGAGAAGGTCATCATCAACATCAAGACCTTCATGGACGGACACCGGCCGCCGGACCGCATCCTGCCGAGCATGCTCTGAGCGGCAGACACTGAGCAGCGGACGGCGGCGCCTCACAGGGCGTCGCCGGCCACCGCCTGGGGCTTGGACATGCCCTGCACACCCTGGAAGAGCCGCTCACTGGTCAGCTTGAGGAAGTAGAACCCGAATTCGGGGTTCTGGTAGTAGAGCTGCTTCACGTCCGAGTAGGACACGCACAGCGCGTGTCCCGCCTCGACGCAGACCAGCGAGGCGGTGCGGGCGTTGCCGGGCGACAGGAGCCCGAGCTCGCCGACGATCCCGCCCTGGCGCACCTCGAGGTCGACCTCCGGGATCCGGAACACGCCGCTCTCGATGTAGTACATCTCGGCGGCGAGATCCCCCTTGCGGAACACCACCTCGCCGATGCCGAACGGGCGTCGGGAGCCGAAGGGTCGGAGCCATTCCAGGGACAGGTCGTTCTCGGCGGCCGTCTCCACGTCTCGAACGAGGCGCAGCATCTGCCAGAGCCGGTAGGCATTGAACGGCATCTGGATCAATTCGGTCAGCACCACCGGCATGCTGCCGATCATGATGCCGTAGGTGATCACGGCGCAGCTCGCGCAGAGCGAGATGATCCGCAGCGGGATCATCGTGCTCATGGCCGTCGCCGTGATGGTCAGCGCCGTCCCGAGATAGCCGATGCCCTCGACCCAATCCATCGCCGCCCCCTGTCGCGTTTCGGCCGGGGGATGCCTGTCTTGTCCGGCTGCGGCAAGCGTTCCGGCAGGTTCCGCGCCGCGCGCGCTTCAGCCTGTGCCCGCCCGGATACGCTCGCCGGCGCCCGTCTGTACGACGGCGGACACGGCCTCGGCGGCCCGGACGCCCTCCGCGTAGGCGCCCCCGACCGTGCCCCACTGCTCCCGGGACAGCGCCTCGCCGGCGAACCAGACGGTGTCGGCGACGGCGGCGCGGAGGGCCTGTCGCGCCGGCGCGTGGCCCGGCGGGACCACGGCCCACGAGCCGCGCGACCACCGGTCGTGGCGCCACGCGCTCACCGCGGGGATCGTCAGGTCGCGCAGCCGCGCCCGGCCGAAATGCTCGCCCAGGACCGCGCGGACATGGCGGCGCACGCCGTCCGCGCCGGATCCCGCGGCGTCGATCGCCGCCGCCTCGTGCAGGTCGAGCTCGTAGTAGTGGAAGGGCGTGTCGTCGATGCGGGTGAGGAGGCCCGGCGGGGCGCGCCGCCCGCCGTGGATCGCCGCCAGCCGGTCGCGGCCGCGGAACGGGCTCGATGGCCAGTGCAGCACCGCGTGCTCGTAGATGCCGGTGGTGAAGCCGTCGATGGCGGCGCGCACCGCGTTCGGCAGCGGCGGCGTGAAGGCCGGCCCGTCCCGGAGCACCATCATCGGAACCGTCACGATCACCGCGCGGGCGGCGTAGACCGTCCCGTCCGCGCCTGTCGCGCGGACGCGGCCATCCGACCAGTCGATCCGGGTCACCGGCGACGCGAGCGCCACCGGCAGGCCGTCCGCCAGTCGGGCGACGTAGCTGCCGTAGCCGTCGGCCAGGAAGTAGTTGTCGCCGTACTCCATGCTGGGGAAGTCGTGGAGCGAGACCGCCTCCAGCGGTCGGCCCGAGACGAGGCCGTGGACCTGCGCGACCCGGTCGCCCCAGGCACCGAGCCCGGGCGGCAGCGCGCTGGCGGCCGGCCGGTCGGGGCCGGGCTGCGCGGCGCCACGGGTCATGGCGCGGTCCGCGCGGTCGAAGGCGCGCGCGTTGGCCCGGACGTCGTCGGCGCGGCCCGGCCGGCCCCCGACCCAGACATGGCTCTCCTGCGCGGCCCGGCGGAGCCGCTCGCCGCGCGCCCGGCCGAGCGCCACCAGGGGGTTGATCGGCCCGGCATGGAGCCAGTGAGCCCCGAGATCGAGGGCGTGGCCGCGCAGGGTCACCGTCAGGGCGCGGCCGCCGACGCGCTCCCGCGCCTCCAGCACCGCGACGGACACGCCCCGGGCCGCGAGGTTGCGGGCCGCGCCGATGCCGGCGGCGCCCGCGCCGATCACCAGCACCTCGGGCTTCTCGGGTAGAGGCGCGAGGCGCGGCCTGTAGGTGGGCCGGACGACCGGGTCGCTCCACCGGTGATCGGGCGCCCGCGGCGCCGAGACCTGTCCTGTCGTGTCCTGCACGCGTGCTCCCCGCACCCTGCCGCCCCTGCGACGGAGCCCGATCTTGCACCGGTCGCCGCACCGCTCCACAACGCGCCAGCGCCGCTTCCGGCGCAGGCCGGAATTCTCGCCCGATGCTCGTCGAGTCCGCCGCGGCGGCTTTGCGCCAGACCTTCTCGCCGCCGCTGCGCGCGATCCTGTGGAAGTCCCTCGGCCTGACGGTCGGGCTCCTGCTCCTGATCTGGCTCGGCCTGACCCGGCTGATCCAGGCCTTCCAGGCGAGCCACCACATTTCCGCCCAGTACCCGATCCTCGACAGCCTCGCCTACTACCTCGCGGGTTTCGGTCTGGTCGTGGCCCTCGCCTACCTGATGCCGGCGGTCTCGATCCTGGTGGCGGGCTTCTTCCTCGACGACGCGGCCGAGATCGTCGAGCGTACCGATTTCCCGAACGAGCCGCCCGGACGCGCCATGCCGTTCGGGACCGCCATGCTCTACGCCCTGCGCTTCGCCGGTGTGACGCTGCTGGTGAACCTCGCGGCCCTAGTGATCTTCTTCGTTCCCGTCATCGGGATCGCGGCTTTCTTCGCCGCCAACGCCTACCTGCTGTCCCGCGAGTACTTCGAGATGGCGGCGGCCCGGTTCCGCCCCCTTCCCGAGGCCGCCGAGATGCGCCGCGCCTTCTCGGTCCGGACGCTCGGCGCCGGGTGCCTCCTGGCCGGCCTGATGATCGTCCCGGTCCTCAACCTGCTGACGCCCCTCTTCGGTATCGCCCTGATGGTCCACCTGCACAAGCGCCTCAGCCGGCGCCCGCTGGTGGCCGGGCCAGCGCGTTAGGCCGACGCGCCGATGCGGCCAATGCACACGCTGGCCGGCCGGCCCGCCGGGCGCTACCCTCACCGTGACTTGGCCGGATGTCCGGGGCGGAGAGCCGATCGATGAAGCCGCACGACGCGGGCTCGGACGTCCCTCCGCCGCCCGGCAAGGCCCCGTTCCTGCTGGTCGGCCTCGCCGGACTCGGCCTGCTCGCCTGGGGTGCCTACGGTCACTGGCAGCGCGACGTGGAGGCGACCGCGACGCTGGAGCGGATCAAGACCCTCGTGCCGCAGGTGCGCACCGTGGCCGCCGAGCGGGCCGAGGGCCCCCTCGATCTCGTGCTTCCCGGCGAGATCCAGGCCTTCACCACGGCGGCGATCGCCGCGCGCGCCACTGGCTACATCGCGGAGCGCCGGGTTGATATCGGATCCCGGGTCAAGGCGGGCGGCCTCCTTCTGCGCATCGCCGCACCGGATCTCGACCAGCAGCTCTCGCAGGCCGAGGCGCAGGTCGGCCAGCTGAAGGCGCAGCTGCTCCAGGCGCAGGCGCAGGTCGAGCAGGCCCGCGCGAATGTGAACCTCGCCAACCTCACCAACAACCGCACCAGCACCCTGGCCGTGCAGGGCTGGGCCTCGCGGCAGAACGCCGACAACACCAAGGCGGGCGTGCTGAGCCAAGCTGCCGCGCTCGCCGCCGCCGAGGCCGGCGTGAAGGTCGCCACCGCCAACATCAAGGCGCAGGAGGCCGTGGTCGACCGCCTGAAGGCGCTCACCGCCTTCGAGCGTGTCGTGGCGCCGTTCGACGGGGTCGTGACCGTGCGCAACGTCGATGTCGGCGACCTCGTCCGCGCCGACAACGGGGGCACGCCGCTGCTGACCATGGATCAGGACAGCCTGCTGCGCATCACCGTCAACGTGCCGCAGAAGGATGCCGTCGGCGTCAAACCCGGGGTGCGGGCCGAGATCACTGTGCCGCAGATGCCGGGGCGGCGCTTCGAAGGCTACGTGGAGCGCAGCTCCGTCGCGCTGAACGCGGCGTCGCGCACGCTGACCACCCAGGTGGACGTCCCCAACGCCGACCGGGCGCTGCGGGCCGGGCTGTACGCCTACGTCACCCTCAAGATCCCCCGGGCCGAGCCCGGCGTGTCGATCCCCGCCGAGGCGACGGTGTTCGACGGCAACGACCTCAGGGTCGCCACCCTCAGCGACGACGACCGGGTGACGTGGCGGACGATCCGCGTCCGGCGCGATCTCGGGCGCACGCTGGAGCTCGACTCGGGGCTGCCCGCCGACAGCCGGATCATCTACAGCCCCGCCCCGGATCTGCGGGACGGCCAGTCGGTCGAGCCCCTGAAGTCACCGCCTCCGCCCGGGCCGCTCCGCTCGGCGCAGCGGTGAACGCGGGAAACACTCGACCGCGGGAATCATTCGGGCGCGCCGGCCGCGGACCGCGTCGCGACGGCGGGCCGGCGCGCGGATACGGCCTCTGAGCTGTCGGAAACCGGTCGGTATATCGGTGCCGAGCTGGCGACATGAGCATCGCGCCGGTCGGCTCCGTTGCTCAAATGCGCGCCACTCGTAATGAAAGGTTGCGTTCAATCGACGGGATCCGCTCGCCGGCAGAAGCGCGGTGCCGAAGATTTCACCGATCGTGCGGTCGACTGTGCACGATCCGCCGATTGCTCCGTGACGGTCGCGCGCAGCTGATCCGTGATCTGAGACAAGCCAGCTAATTGCCTCTTAACAAGTGACATTTATCGCTGGCCGGACGTGTGACCCAGCGACCTGTGCGATGCGAGATCCCGAGACACCGACGGCGTGCGCGGACCGAGCCGGGCACACCCGCGCGGCCGCGACGCGGACGGGCCGTATCACGTCGATTCGCGCCGCGGTCAGCGTCGCCTTCCTCTGTGTCGGTCTTCTCCTGGGCGCGCTCGCGCTCTCGGCTGGCTTGGCGATCACGCAGGTCGGGACGCTCGTCACACGGACCTACGACGAATCCCTGACCTCGATCAGCTTCGCCCGCGCGGTGGCGGCCGACTTCGCGAAGATGCGCGCTGCCCTCGTCCGGCGGATGCAGACCGGCGACGCTGCCGAGGTGGCGAAGCGGGATGCGGACATCACCGACCTCTCGGCGATCCTGGCCGAGGATCTCACCATCGCGGCCGAGCGGGCCCAGTCCGAGCGGGCGGCGCGGACGGCCGAGGCCGTCCAGACCAGCGTGGCGTCCTGGGAGAGCCTGCGCCGCGCTTTCGATCCCGTGACGGTGCGGCCGGATCAGAAGGCGTCTCTCGAACGGCAGGCCGACGCCGTCGAAGGCCAGATCGATCTCCTGATCAACGTCATGGCCGGCGACGGCTTCACCTTCCGGCAGGCTGCGCGGCAGCGCGTGCGGGACGTCGTTCGGTGGCACGCCATCGCGGCGGCCCTCGTGATCATCGCCTGCGGGCTGATCGCCTGGCTGCTCACCCGTCACATCGGCGGATCGGTCGGCGCGGCGGCCGAGGCGGCCGAACGGATCGCGGTCAGCCAGCGCGACGATCGAATCCCAACCGGCGGCCGCGACGGCTTGAGCCGGCTGCTGAACGCCGTCGCGGCGATGCGATCGACCATCCGGGCTCTCACGCTCCGCGAGGGCAGCCAGCGCCGGGGCACCGAGACGCAGGTGACGGACGCGCTGCAGACAGCACGGGAAGGCGTCGTCGTGGTCGATGCCGACGGCCGGATCACCCTGGCCAACGCGCAGGCCCTGGGCTTCTTCGACGGGCTCGACGCTGCCATCGAGGCCGGTCTGTCGCTGACGAAGGTTGCGCACGAGCCGCAGGACTACCGCTCGGATGTCCCGGAGGATCGCTTCGGAGCCCTGGCCCGGGACGGCGACGTCCGGTTGGCCGACGGCCGCTGGCTGCGGGTGAGCCGCACCGCGACCCGGCAGGGCGGCTTCATCGCGGTGTGCAGCGATATCAGCCTACTCAAGGAGCAGGCGCATTTCCTGACCCGGACCAACCTGCGCCTCGATGCGGCCCTCGACACCATGTCCCAGGGGCTCTGCCTGTACGACGCGCAGCATCGGTTGATGGTGGTCAACCGGCGCTACGGCGAGATCTACGGCCTGCCGCCCGGCACGGTCGTACCCGGCATGACGGCCCTCGAGGTCCTGAGCGCCAGTCTCGCGGCCGGCAACCATCCCGGCTGCGATCTCGAAGCGCTGCTGCGCCAGCAGCGGGACGCCTTCAGCAACGGCGTTTGGCAGACGCATTTCCAGGAGCTGAGCAACGGCCGCATCGTCGCCATCGACCGGCGCGAGGCCGCCGATGGCGGCTTCGTGGCCACCTACGAGGACGTCACGGAGCGCCGCCGGGCCGAGGCTCGCATCGCCTTCCTGGCGCATCACGACCTGCTGACCGGCCTGCCCAACCGGGTGGCTGTGGGGCAGCAGATCGACGTGGCCGTGGCGCAGGCCGGGCGCGACCAGGGCTTCGCGGTCTTCGCCATCGACCTCGACGACTTCCGGCCGGTCAACGAGACCCTGGGCCACGGGATCGGCGACGAGCTGCTCGTCGCGGTCGCGAATCGGCTCACCGCCTGCGTGCGCGAGATCGACTGCGTCGCGCGCCTCGGAGCCGACGAGTTCATCGTGGTCCAGCGCGGCGTCGACCGGCCCGAGGACGCCGCCATCCTCGCCCGGCGCATCATCGAGGTCGTCGGCGCGCCCTACAGCCTGACCCATCACACGATCTGCGTCGGGCTCACCATCGGCATCACCCTCGCGCCGAGCGACGGGTCCGACGCGGACAAGCTCCTGAAGAACGCCGAAGTCGCCCTCGACCGGGGCAAGGCCGAGGCGCGCGGAGCGTTCCGCTTCTTCGAACCGGCCATGGATGCCCGCCTCATGGCCCGGCGGATCATGGAGCGCGACCTGCGTGACGCCCTCGCCCGGGAGGCGTTCGAGGTCTACTACCAGCCGATCTACAGCCTCGAGACGGACCGGATCTGCGGCTTCGAGGCGCTGCTGCGCTGGAACCACGCGGTCCGCGGCTCCGTCTCGCCGGCCGAATTCATCCCGATCGCCGAGGAGCTCGGGCTGATCGTGCCGCTCGGCGAGTGGGTGCTGCGCCGCGCCTGCGAGGAGGCCGCCCGTTGGCCGGACGAGCTCAAGGTCGCCGTCAACGTCTCGGCCGTGCAGTTCACCTCGGCGAGTCTCGTCACCGCCGTGCGCGAGGCGCTGCGGCGGACCGGGTTGCCGGGCCGGCGCCTGGAGCTGGAGATCACCGAGACGGTCCTGGTGGCCAATCCCGGTGCGACGACGGCGATCCTGCATAGCCTGCGCGCGCTGGGCGTGCGCGTGGCGATGGACGATTTCGGCACCGGCTACTCGTCGCTCAGCTACCTGCGCTCCTTCCCGTTCGACAAGATCAAGATCGACCAGTCCTTCGTGCGCGACCTGTGCGTGAAGGACGGGACCGATTTCATCGTTCGGGCGGTGATCGGGCTCGGTGCCAGCCTCGGCATGACGACGACCGCCGAGGGCGTCGAGACGGAGGCGCAACTCGCGCATCTGCGCGCCGAGGGCTGCGACGAGGTCCAGGGCTACCTGTTCAGCCGCGCCGTCCCCGTCTCGGAGGTCGCCTCGGTCATCCGCCGCTGGAACGGCACGCTCCGGGCGATCGCCTGACCATCGTGGCGTCCGGCGGTGCGCGCCGCCTCCGCGAGGGGACAGCGCGCGTCGTTGGCCGATCGGATGACCGGTCGGAGATCCGTCCTACTCGGCCGCGTCGAGGCGCGGGCGCTCGATGTGGCTGCGCTCGGCCTTGACCAGCTCGGCCGTGCGGAACGCCACCTCCAGCGCCTGCTCCGCGTTGAGACGCGGGTCGCAGTAGGTGTGGTAGCGGTCCTGCAGGTCGTCTGCCGTCAGGGCCCGGGCGCCGCCCGTGCACTCGGTCACGTCCTTGCCGGTCATCTCCAGGTGGATGCCGCCCGCGAAGGTGCCCTCGGCGCGGTGGACGCCGAAGAAGCCCTCGATCTCCTGCATCACCCGCTCGAACGGCCGGGTCTTGTAGCGGCCGGCCGGGATCGTGTTGCCGTGCATCGGATCGCAGATCCACACGACCGAGCGCCCTTCCCGCTCGACCGCCCGAATCAGCGCCGGCAGGTGGTCGCCGACCTTGTCGGCGCCGAAGCGGCAGATCAGGCTGAGGCGCCCCGGCTCGTTCTCCGGGTTGAGCAGGTCGATGAGCCGGATCAGGCCCTCCGCCTTCATGGACGGGCCGCACTTGAGGCCGATCGGGTTCTTGATGCCGCGGGCGTACTCGACGTGGGCGTGGTCCGGCTGCCGGGTCCGGTCGCCGATCCACAGCATGTGGCCGGAGGTCGCGTACCAGTCGCCGGTCGTCGAATCGACGCGGGTCAGCGCCTCCTCGTAGCCGAGCAGCAGGGCCTCGTGACTGGTGTAGAAGTCGGTGGTCCGCACCTCCGGATGGGTCTCCGGATTGATGCCGATCGCCCGCATGAAGTCGAGCGCGTCGGTCATGCGGCCGGCCACGTCCTGATAACGCGAGGATTGCGGCGAATCCTTCACGAAGCCCAGCATCCAGCGATGCGCATTCTCGAGGTTCGCGTAACCGCCGGTTGCGAAGGCGCGCAGCAGGTTCAGCGTCGCGGCCGATTGCCGGTACGCCTCGAGCTGGCGGCGCGGATCCGGCACCCGCGACTCCTCGGTGAAGCCGATGCCGTTGATGATGTCGCCCCGGTAGCTCGGCAGGCTCACGCCCTCGAGGGTCTCGGTCGGCGACGAGCGCGGCTTGGCGAACTGCCCGGCGATGCGCCCGACCTTCACCACGGGCGAACCGCCCGCGAAGGTCAGCACCATCGCCATCTGCAGGAACACCCGGAAGAAGTCGCGGATGTTGTCGGCAGAGTGCTCGTCGAAGCTCTCGGCGCAGTCGCCGCCCTGGAGCAGGAAGGCTTGGCCCGCGGCGACGCGCCCGAGCGCGGCCTTCAGCTTGCGGGCCTCACCGGCAAAGACCAGCGGCGGAAAGCTCGCGATCTGCGACTCGACGGCACCGAGGCTGGCGGCGTCCGGATAGGTGGGGACCTGCTCGATCGGCAGATGTCTCCAGCTCTTCGGTGTCCAACGCTCGCCCATGGTCTCTCTCCGCGCACCTCTTCGTGCGATCGCGCCTACGCGCGAAGCGCGGCTTATAGAGAGGTTCCTCTACACTGGCGAGTGCCGTGAACCGGGGGGCAGGCGCGTCCCGGATTCAGGTCTCGGATCAGGCCTCGCCGTCCTCGACCTCGATCCCGTGCTCGGCCAGAATCCAGAAGATCGCCTCCAGATCCTCGGCCGAGACGTCCCGGGGCGGCAGCGCCTCCTCCAGGTCGTCGTAGGTCAGGTTGCGGCTGCGCTGCGCCTCAGCTTTGGCCAGGAGGCGGTCGATCGCATGCCGGATGTCCGGGGAGAGGGCCTCGTGGCTCGGCGGCCGGTGGAAGGCCGGCCGCAGGGCGTCCTCCAGCAGGCCGTCGATGATCGCCTGCCGCCGCGCGTGCGCGTCGTCCTCGCGTCGTCCCTTGCCGGTGCCCTGCTTGCCCATGACCCTGATATGGCTCGGTCGCGCACCGCGTCGAGCCCCGGCCGCGGCGCAGGTCTCAGCCGACGCCGACCGGGTGCTTGGTGACCTCCGGGACGCGCATGGTCACCAGCTCCTCGGCGGCTGTCGGGTGGACCGCGATGGTCCGGTCGAAATCGGCCTTCGTGGCGCCCATGGTCACGGCGATGCCCACCGCCTGGATCACCTCCCCGGCATCGTGGCCGAAGATGTGGACGCCGACCACGCGGTCGCTGGCGCAGTCGACCAGCACCTTCATGAAGATCCGCTCCTCGCGGCCGGACAGGGTCGCCTTCATCGGGCGGAAGCGCGCCTTGTAGACGTCGATCTTGCCGTAGATCGCCCGGGCGGCCGCCTCGTTGTGGCCGACGACGCCGATCTCGGGGGTCGAGAACACCGCGGTCGGGATCAGGCGATGGTCGACGCAGGCCGGCTTGCCGCCGTAGACCGTGTCGGCGAAGGCGTGACCCTCGCGGATCGCCACCGGCGTCAGGTTGGCGCGGTTGGTCACGTCGCCCACCGCGTAGATCGACGGCACCTTGGTCTGCGAGTAGGCGTCGACCGGGATCGCACCGGCGGCGTCGGTCTCTATGCCGACCCGGTCGAGGCCGAGGCCCTCGACGTTCGGCCGCCGCCCCGTGGCGACGAGCACCTCGTCCACCAGGATCTCGCCGCCGTCGTCGAGCTGCGCGCAGAGGCCGCCGTCCCGGCGCTCGATGCGCCGCAGCGTGCGCCCGAGCCGCAGGTCCATGCGCTGGGCGTAGGCTTCGGCCAGAGCGTCGCGGATCTCGTCGTCGAACCCGCGCAGCAACCTGTCGCCCCGGTGCAGCAGCGTCGTGCGGCTGCCGAGCGCCGCGAAGACGCCCGCGAACTCCACCGCGATGTAGCCGCCGCCGATCACCAGGATCCGGTCCGGCAGGCGCTCCAGCTCGAACACCTCGTTGGAGGTGATCGCCAGGTCGATGCCCGGCACCGCCGGCTCTTTCACGGGGTGCGCGCCGACCGCCACCAGGATCCGCTCGGCCCGGATGGTGCGGCCGGACGCGACGAGGCGGATCGTGTGGGGATCCTCGATCACCGCCCGCTCTGGCACAATCTCGACGCCGGCGCGGATCAGGTTGGTGTCGTAGATGCCTTCGAGCCGGGTCACCTCCGCGTCGCGCCGCGTCTTGAGCGTGCCCCAGTCGAAGCGGGGCTTATCCACCGTCCACCCGAAGCCCGCGGCGTCCTCGAACTCGTCGGCGAAGCGGCCGGCATAGACCATCAGCTTCTTCGGGACGCAGCCGCGGATCACGCAGGTTCCGCCGACCCGGTACTCCTCGGCCAGCATCACCCGCGCGCCGTACCCGGCCGCGATCCGCGCCGCGCGGACACCACCGGACCCGCCGCCGATGACGAAGAGGTCGACGTCGAACGCGCTCATGCCGGACCGTCCCGCTCGGATCTCACGATCGCGCCGCCCCGAGGGGCCGCGCGCATCCAGGTGATGGCAGCGCCGAGCCCCGCCGTCCACCACGCGGCCCAGCCGTTGTGCTCGACGAAGGCGATCGAAGCCGCGCAGGCCACGAGGCCGAGCGCCGCCGCGCGGTCCGGCCGCGGCAGCCGCGCGATCCGGGCGAGCATCAGCATCGCGGTCAGCGCAGCGAGGATCGCGCCGGGCAGGCCGAGTTCGGCCCAGACCTGCAGGAAGCTGTTGTGCGGGTGCCCGACCCCGAGGAGAACGCGCATCTCCGGCGGCACCGTCTGCGCGACGGCTGTCTCGGCGAAGCGCGCGCTGGTGCCGACGCCCGCGCCGCGCCAGGGATCGGCCGCCACCGCGGCCCCGAAGCTGCGCGCGATCGCGACTCGGGCCCGGGACGAGGACTGGACGAGGCGCTCGTGGGCGGCCTCCGGCATGGCGCGGGCGAGGAGGTCACCCTCGACCGGGGCGAGGACCAGCGCGAGGCCGAGACCGAGTCCGGCGAGGCCTATGCCGACCCGCCTGGGCAGCGAAAGCGCGAGGGTCGCCATCGCGGCGCCCGCCAGGAGACCGAGCTGGGCGGCGCCGCTGATCGAGCGGACCACGCCGAGGCTCGCGAAGGCGAGCGTCGCGGCGGCGAGGCCGCGGGCGCGGTCCTTCCAGAGGACGAGGGCCAGCGGGCCGGCCACGAGGTCGAGGGTCAGGGCCGGCCGGTTGTGCACGAAGGCCGCGACCCGGCGCCCGAGGGCTCGCTCCAGGGCCAGATCCGAGGCGAGATCCACCGCGATCAGGAGTCCCGCCAGCGCGATCGCGATCGCGCCGAGCCGCGGCGCGAAGGCCGGGATCCGGCCGGGCGCGAGGCAGGCCAGCAGGTAGGCGGCAAGCAGCGTCGGGATGAATTCGCCCAGCACCCGCAGGGAGGCCGCCTCGAACGGGCTCCAGGCCAGCGAGACCAGCGCCCAGGCCAGGAAGGCGAGCGCCGCCCCGGCGAGCGGCGTCCGCAGCGGGGACAGCAGCGCGCGGCGCAGGGCGGACGCGTCCTCCGCCCATCGTCCGGCCAGGAAGGCGAGCGCCGCCAGCCCGACGACCAGCGGGCTCGACCGGTTGGCCAGCACCATGGCGAGCGGCATGGCCGCGAGGAGCGCGCCGCCCGCCGCGTACATGCGGCCGGCCGCTCTCATGGACGACCTCTCACGGCGATCCGCCCCCGGGAGCGGCTGCCCTCACTGCATCTGGTGTCCGCGCTTGCCCATCTCGGCACGGACGCGGACCATGACGTATTCGGAGACGTCCTGCGTCCAGTCCTGCATCTCCTGCACCATCTCGTCGAGGAGCTGCGGCTGCGCCTCGACGTAGTGCTTGCCGGCGGGCGAGCGGAAGAAGGTTGCGATCTCCTTCAACTCGGTTTCCGAGAACTTCGACGCGTAGGTGCGCGCCGCGATGTCGATCATGCGCTGCTTCTGCAGTTCCATCTCCGGCTGCAGGGAGGCCAGGACCTCCTCGAGGTCCTTGGACAGCTCGGGACGGGTGACCGCCTGCTTGCGGATCTGGTCGGCGAAGGCCGGCAGCACCGAGTCGAACGACCGGGCGATGCCGGAGCTGAGCATCACCTCGCGGGCCAGGGCGAGGTGGGCCGGCGTGTAGGTGGCCGCGGCCGGGCTGTTGGCCGCGGGGGCGCCGGCGGCCGGCTGTGCCGCCGGCTTGGCCTGCGCGGCCTTCTGCGGCTGCGCGACCGCCGCGTGGGGGAGCGCCGGGAGCGCGAGGCCGAGCGCGAGGCTGAGCGCGAGGCCTGGCACGGCGGTGAGGCGACGGGACATGCTGGACTTTCTTGCGAGGATGGCCGGCGATGGAGGGCGGCGCCTCAGGTGAGGCTGCCGAGAACGGTGACCTCGGCCTGCCCGTCCCGCGCCGCCGCCAGGATCGCGGCGTCGGCGATGCCGAGGAACAGACCGTGCTCGACGACGCCCGGCACGGCCCAGAGGGCGGCGCCGAGGGCCTCCGGATCAGGAATCGCTCCGAGGCGCGCGTCGAGGATGTAATGGCCTCCGTCGGTGACCAGGGGCTTGCCATCCGTCAGGGCGCGCAGCCGGACCTCGCCGGAGCAGCCGGTCCCGGCGATTGCGGCCTCGACGGCCCGGTGCGTGGCCTTGAGGCCGAAGGGATTGACCTCGATCGGGAGCGGGAAGGCGCCCAGCCGCGCCACGTGCTTGGCCGCGTCGGCGATCACCACCATGCGATGGCTCGCGCAGGCGACGATCTTCTCGCGCAGGAGTGCCGCGCCGCCGCCCTTGATCAGGCGCAGCCGGTCGTCGACCTCGTCGGCGCCGTCGATGGTCAGGTCGAGCTCGGGCTGCTCGTCCAGGGTCGCGAGGCGGATGCCCAGGCCCTCGGCCTGCGCGCGCGTGGCCTCGGAGGTCGGGACGCCGACGATGTCGAGGCCGGCGCGGACGCGCTCGCCGAGGAGCGCCACGAAGGCCGCCGCCGTGGAGCCCGTGCCGAGGCCGAGCCGCATGCCCGGTTCGACGAGGTCGAGGGCGCGGGCGGCCGCGGCCCGCCGCAGGTCCGGCCCACTCACCGGGACACGGCCCGGTCGGCGAGGGGGAGCGAGGGAGCGCGGGTCATGGGCAGCCGGTCTTTCCGTGGGCGTCGGGCGGCCCCTAGCACGGGACCGGGCCGACCGGAACGCCCCGCCCGCACGGCCGCGTCACGGACGGCCGCCCTGTGTCGGGGTGGCGCTGGCGCCCGCGCGACCCGGGGCCGGACCGGTCAGCGGCGCGTCGGACGCGCCCTCGGCGCCCGGCTTGCCCTGCTGGGTGCAGACGACCTGCTCCTTCTTCACCAGCACGAAACAGATGCTCATCTCGCCGGTGCGGTAGTTCACCCGGAAGACGCCGGCCTCGCGGGTATGCCGGCTCGCCACCAGCCCGTATTCGGACGGGGTCTGCGGCCCGGCGCCCTCTCCCGATCCGAAGCAGACCGTCTGGCCGATGCCGCCCGCCGATTCCTGGAGGCCGTATTGGCAAGAGGTCACCTCGCCGGTCACCTTGTCGACTCGGTACATCCGGTTCAGGTCGGTCTGCGGGGCGGGCACGAACTCGAAGGAGGTCGCCGCCGCCGGCAGGGCTTGCAGCGCGGCGCAGGCGGCCAGGAGGGGCAGGAAGAGTTTCATCGCGGGTCCCGGGGCTGGTACGCGCTGCCTTTCGCTGCGCTTTCGGGCGAGTCTGGGGCGCCCGGTGAGACGATCCGCGCATCCGCCGTGCTGCGCCGGTCGGCTTGCCCCGGGTGCCCGGCCCCGATAGCGACGCCGTTCGAGATCCCGCCGAGCACGGAACCGCCCAGGCATGTCTACCGAATCGACGCGCAAGCCCCCGATCGCCGTTTTCGACCTGGACGGGACGCTCGCTGAGACCGCGGGCGACCTTATCGGCACCCTCAACGTGCTGATGAAGCGCGAGGGATTGGCCGAGCTGCCCCTCTCGCAGGCGCGCGGGCTGATCGGCGCCGGCGCCCGGGCGCTGATCCGGCGGGGTTTCGAGGCCGAGGGCCGGCCACTCTCGCCGGAGGACCACGACCGGCTGTTCGACGCCTTCATTGCCCATTACGGGGCGCACCTCGCCGACACGTCCCACCTCTTCCCGGGCGTCGTCGAGGCGCTCGACGCCCTCGAGGCGGCGGGTTTCCGGCTCGCGGTCTGCACCAACAAGTACGAGGGGCAGTCGGTCGAGCTGCTGCGCCTCCTCGGCATCGGCCACCGCTTCGCGGCGATCTGCGGTCGGGACACCTTCCCGCAGTCGAAGCCCGACCCCCGCCACCTGACCGGCACCATCGCCCGCGCCGACGGCGATCCGGCCCGCGCCGTGATGGTGGGCGATTCCCGCACCGACATCGACACCGCCAAGGCCGCCGGGATCCCGGTGGTGGCGGTCACCTTCGGCTACACCGACCGCCCGGTCGCCGAGCTCGGGCCCGACCGGGTGATCGAGCACTTCTCGGAGCTGGTCGAGGCGGTCGGCGCGCTCGTGCCGGTGGCCTGACCTGTCAGCGCAGCCACGCCTTCAGGCGCCGCGCCGCCTCGCGGCACTCGGTCTCCGAGCCCGCGAAGGAGAAGCGGACGTGATGGTTGCCCACGTCCGGATCGAAATCGAGGCCCGGCGTCGCCGCGACGTGCGCCTCGTCGAGCATGCGCCGGCAGAAGTCCGAGGCGTCGTTGGTGAGGTTCGAGACGTCCGCGTAGAGGTAGAAGGCGCCGTCGGCCGGGTGGACGCGGCCGAGGCCGAGGGCCGGCAGCGCGTCCAGGAGGATCGCGCGGTTGCGTGCGTAGCCGTCGCGAACGGCGTCGAGTTCGTCCGTCGCATCGAAGGCCGCCAGGGCGCCGACCTGCGACAGGTACGGCGCCGAGATGTAGAGGTTCTGGGCCAGCCGCTCGATCGGGCGGACCAGCGCCTCCGGCACGACCATCCAGCCGACGCGCCAGCCGGTCATGCAGTGGTACTTCGAGAACGAGTTGATCACGACCGCGTCGGGGTCGAAGCGCAGGGCCGTGACGGTGGGCTCGCCGTAGCTGAGGCCGTGATAGATCTCGTCGGAGATCAGCGGCAGGCCGAGGCCGCGCGCCGCCGCGCAGAGATCCTGCAGGGCGCCCTCCGTAATGACTGTGCCGGAGGGGTTCGCCGGGCTCATCACCAGTGCCCCGGAGACTGGCGCGCGGGCGTGGGTCTCGCGCAGCAGGGCGGCGGTCGGCGCGAAGCGGTCCTCGGCGCGCAGCACCATCGGCGCCGGCACGAGGTCGAGGGCGGCCAGGATGCTGCGATAGGCGGGATAGCCGGGCTGCGGGACGGCGACCCGGGCGCCGGAGTCGAACAGGCTCATGAAGGCGAGGATGAAGCCGGCCGAGGATCCGGTGGTGATCACCACGCGCTCCGGGCTCACCGCGACGCCGTGCCGCTCCGCGTAGTCCCGGGCGATGCGGGCGCGCAGGGACGGCAGGCCCAGGGCCTCGGTGTAGGGCACGCGGCCGGTCGCGAGCGCCCCCTGCGCGGCCGCGATGACCGCCCGGGGCGCCGGCGCCGACGGCTGGCCGACCTCCATCCGCACCACGTCGCTGCCGGCCCGCGCCTTGGCGGCGGCGGCGGCCATGACATCCATCGCGAGGAACGGCTGGACGGCGGCGGCGCGCCGGGAGATCGGGATCATGGGGTCTGCTCTGAGCCGGACGACGCTGGAGCCTCCGGGGGTTAGACGCTCCCCCTTCCCGCCTCAAGCCGGCGGCGCACGCCGCCCTCGCCGCGGGAATTGACCGGACGCCGCGAAAACGCCTAACCCAGCCCCTACCGCTCGCGCCACGCGCGGGCCGCCCCGCCGCGCAAGCGAGGATCTATGCCCTTCATCCGCCCCCTGCCCGCGCTGGTCCTGGCGCTCGGCCTCGTCGCCGTCCCGGCCCTCGCGCAGACCGCGACGCCCCCCGCCGCGCCGTTCACCGACGCGCAGCGCGCCGGCATCGAGGCGATCGTCAAGGACTACCTGATCAAGCATCCCGAGGTGCTCCAGGAGGCCCTCGCCGAGGCCGAGAAGCAGCAGGCCGAGACGCAGCGCCTGGCCCAGGCCGCCGCCCTCAAGGAGTCGCGCGAGGCTCTCCACAACGGTCCCCACGACGTCGTTGCCGGCAACCCGTCGGGCGACGTCACGCTGGTCGAGTTCTTCGATTACAATTGCGGCTACTGCCGCAAGGCCCTGGGCGACATCCAGGCGCTGATCAAATCCGACCCGAAGCTGCGGGTGGTCATCAAGGACTTCCCGGTCCTCGGCCCGGAATCGCTGGAGGCCAGCCAGGTCGCCGTCGCGGTGCGCCAGCAGCTGAAGGGCGACAAGCTGTTCGAGTTTCATCAGAAGCTTCTGGAGACCAAGGGCCGGGTGAACGGCGCCCGCGCGATCCAGGTCGCCAAGGACATGGGCGTCGACACGGCCAAGCTGCAGAAGGACATGGCCTCCCCCGAGGTGAAGGCCGCGCTCAGCGAGAACCGCGGCCTCGGCGACCGCCTGGGCCTGTCGGGCACGCCGGCTTTCATCATCGGCGACGAGGTGATCCCGGGCGCCGTCGGCGTCGAGCCGATGCGCAAGACCATCGCCGACGTGCGCCAGTGCGGCCACGCCTCCTGCTGAGCTGACGGATCGGGCCGAGGAACCCCGAAGGCGGTGCGCGCAGCCTTGTCGCGCCGGGGCGCCTTCGTCTAAGAGCCGCCAGCCGCAGGGCCGCGGTGGGGTCCAGGGCCGAGCCCGGATGTACGCACCGACGTGCCGCGAGACGAAGTAGGCCGGATGCCAAAGAACGACGCCATCGATCCCGAGCTCGTGCGCGAGCTCGCCAACCTCGTGACCGAGACCGGCCTGTCCGAGATCGAGGTCGAGAAGGGCGACCTGCGCATCCGCGTGGCGCGGCGGCTCGAGCCCGTGAGCGTGCAGGTCGCGGCGCCCGCGCCGCTCGCGGCCGTCGCCCCGCCTCCGGTTTCCGCGCCCGCCGCGTCGTCTCCCCTCGCCCCGGCCGAGCCGGCCCGCGCGCAGCCCGGCACCGTGCCCTCGCCGATGGTCGGGACCGCCTATCTCCGCCCCTCGCCCGACGCCAAGGCCTTCGTGGATGTCGGCTCGACGGTCGCGGTCGGCGACAAGCTGCTGCTGATCGAGGCGATGAAGACCTTCAACGAGATCGTGGCGCCCCGCGCCGGCACGATCAGCGCCATCTTCGTCGAGGACGGTCAGCCGGTCGAGTTCGGCGAGGCCCTGCTCGTCATCACCTAGGACGTCCGCCGGGCGCCCGCCGCCCAGTCCCGGACGACGCCGCAACACGAGAGGATAGAGCATCCTGCGCGGTCCGGGATCGCCAGGACGCCCTAACGGGTCCGATGTTCGACAAGATCCTGATCGCGAACCGCGGCGAGATCGCCCTGCGCATCCTGCGGGCGGCGAAGGAGCTCGGGATCGCTACCGTGGCGGTCCACTCCACCGCCGACGCGGACGCGATGCACGTGCGCCTCGCCGACGAGAGCGTCTGCATCGGGCCACCGGCCGCCCGCGACAGCTACCTCAACATCCCGTCGATCATCGCGGCCTGCGAGATCACCGGGGCCGATGCCGTGCATCCCGGCTACGGCTTCCTGTCGGAGAATGCCCGCTTCGCCGAGGTTCTGGCCCATCACCAGATCGGCTTCATCGGACCCAAGGCGCAGCACATCCGCACCATGGGCGACAAGATCGAGGCCAAGCGCACGGCGCTGAAGCTCGGCATCCCGTGCGTGCCGGGCTCCGAGGGTGGCGTCGACGACATCGACACGGCCAAGCGCGTGGCTGCCGGGATCGGCTACCCGGTGCTCGTCAAGGCGGCGGCTGGCGGCGGCGGCCGCGGCATGAAGGTCGCGCGCTCCGAGGCCGACCTCGAGCAGGCGATCGGCATGGCCAAGTCCGAGGCCAAGGCCGCCTTCGGCGACGACGCGGTCTATCTCGAGAAATACCTGGAGAAGCCCCGGCACATCGAGGTGCAGGTGCTCGGCGACGGCCGCGGCGGCGCCGTGCACCTCGCCGAGCGCGACTGCTCCCTCCAGCGCCGACACCAGAAGGTCTGGGAGGAAGGCGGCTCGCCGGCCCTCAACGAGTCGATGCGCGCCGAGATCGGCGGCATCTGCGCCAACGCCATGAAGGAGCTCGGCTACCTCGGCGCCGGAACCATCGAGTTCCTCTACGAGGACGGACGCTTCTACTTCATCGAGATGAACACCCGCATCCAGGTCGAGCATCCGGTCACCGAGATGATCACCGGGATCGACCTCGTCATCGAGCAGATCCAGGTCGCCTCGGGCGGCCCGCTGTCGGTGAGCCAGGCGGACATCAAGGTCGAGGGCCACGCCATCGAGTGCCGGATCAACGCCGAGCACCCGGAGACCTTCCGGCCGTCGCCCGGCGAGATCACCCACTACCACACGCCCGGCGGCCTCGGCGTCCGGGTCGATTCGGCCGCGTTCCAGGGCTATCGCATCCCGCCGAACTACGATTCGCTGATCGGCAAGCTGATCGTCCACGGCCGGACCCGCAACGAGTGCCTGATGCGCCTGCGGCGCGCCCTGGACGAGTTCGTCATCGACGGGATCGACACGACGCTGCCGCTGTTCCGGACGCTGGTCCGCAACCCGGACGTGCAAAACGGCCTTTACGACATTCACTGGCTGGAGCATTTCCTGGAAGACGGCGGCATGAAAGCCTGACCGGACCTGGGCGGGGCTGCGGCGAGCGCGGCGCGCGCGGGATCTGGTCTTCGCGCCGTCCGCGCGCGACATTCACGGCATGCACGACACCGCCCGCGTGGACATCACCCCTGAGATCCTGCTGAAGGCCTACGCGGCGGGCATCTTCCCGATGGCGGAGGATGCCGACGATCCCACGCTCTACTGGGTCGAACCCAAGGCGCGCGGCGTTCTGCCCCTCGACACGTTCCGCGTTCCCCGGCGCCTCGCCCGGACGGTGCGGTCCGACCAGTTCGTGGTCCGCTGCGACACCGATTTCGACGGGGTGATCGACGGCTGCGCTGCGCCCCGGCGGGACAGCGAGCGCACCTGGATCAACGGGCGGATCCGCGAGCTCTACGGCGCCCTGTTCGACATCGGCCACGTCCACACGGTCGAGGTCTACGCGGGCGCGGACGGCCGGCTCGTCGGCGGCCTGTACGGCGTCTCGCTGGGGGCGGCCTTCTTCGGCGAGAGCATGTTCCACGAGGTCCGCGACGCCTCGAAGGTCGCCCTCGTCCACCTGATGGCCCGCCTGCGCGCCGGGCGCTACCGGCTCGCCGATACCCAATTCGTCACCGACCACCTGTCGCAGTTCGGTGCCGAGGAGGTGCCGCGCCACGTCTACAAGCGCCGCCTTGCCGAGGCCCTCGATCAGGTCGCCGACTGGAACGTCTGGCCCGGCGACGGTTCGGTTCCGGGTACGCGGGTCCTCGAGGCGCTCGAAGCTCCGGATCGCCGTTAGTGCAGTGACGCGGGCCGGTGGCCGCTAGCGCCGACGCCGGTGGCGATAGCCGGTCGAGAACGAGGCGTATTGACGGCCGCGCACGGACCGGTAGCGTCGACGCCGGCTGGTGCTGGCCTCGACCGTCTCCTCCACCTGCGGGATCGGCTCGGCCATGGCCGCCGCGGGCGTTGCCGCCATGGCGACCGCCGTATCGGCCGAGGCGTAGCCCCCGGCGACGTTCTTGGCCGCCGGTCCGAACATCGCGAGACACTGGTTGTAGGCGAGGTCGTTCTTGAGACGCTCGCATTCACCGATGGAGCGCGGTGTCCCCTGCGCCAGGGCCGGCAGGGGCGCGAGCAGCACGACGAGAGCGGCCAGCGGCTTGAGGCAGAGAGTCGGGCGGTGCACGGAGGGGGTCTCGAGCGGCGACGGCAGGCTTGTGATCCCCGAGTGCGGCGAAATCGAGGGTTGGCCTCAGCGATCGGGTCGCTCCATCCACCGGATCAGCGGCATCAGTGGGAAGATCCACGCGATGCCGAGGATCGAGTAGATCACCGCCTGCACCGCCGCCGGCGTCTCCGAGATGCGGCTATCGGCCAGGGTCATCGCCAGCGGCCCGTAGAGGCAGACGAAGACCAGGATGGCGAGAGTGCCGATCAGGGTCCGGGTGCGGCGGCGCATTGCTGTGTTCCTGGACCGTGCCTTCGGACTGTGCTCCTGGTCCCGCGGGCGGCGCCGCGGGCTCGGACGGGCGACGGCTACCTTCCCGGAACCCGGTTGGCAACGCGCCCGCTGACGCGGGCTGCGGCGCCGGCGCCGTTGATGGGCGACCGGACATCCCCTAACCCGGGCACTGCGGGGGGCATCCCGGCATCCGCGGAAGGGACGTGCATGGACATGAGCGGCGCGGGCGACCGGCGGTCGGGGGCGGTGCGAACCTGGCTCTACGTGGTCGCGGCCCTGGTGGTCGCCATGGTGGCGGTCGGCGGTGCGACGCGGCTGACCGGGTCCGGCCTGTCGATCACCGAGTGGCGCCCCGTCACGGGCGCGATCCCGCCGCTGACGGAGGCAGACTGGGCGGCCGAGTTCGCCAAGTACAGGGACACGCCGCAATACAACATCCTCAACCAGGGGATGGGATTGTCCGCCTTCAAGGTGCTGTACGGCTGGGAATGGGGCCATCGCCTGCTCGGCCGGGTGATCGGCCTCGTGTTCTTCCTGCCGCTGATCGTGTTCTGGTGGCAGGGCCGGATCAGCCGGCGGCTCGGCCTCGGCCTGCTCGGTCTCGGCGCGCTCGGCGGCCTCCAGGGCGCCATCGGCTGGATCATGGTCGCCTCGGGCCTCCAGCCGGGCATGACGGCCGTGGCGCCGCTCAAGCTCGCCCTGCACCTCACCACCGCGAGCCTGATCCTGGCCGGGCTGGTCTGGCTGGCCGCGGGCCAGCGCCCCGGCGTCTTGGCGCCCGCCCCGGCGCGCCTGCGGGCCACGGCCCTGCTGCTGCCGATCCTGGTCCTGGTGCAGATCTTCCTGGGTGGCCTCGTCGCCGGCTCGCATGCCGGCCTCGTCTACAACACATGGCCGACCATGGACGGCCACCTCGTCCCGCCGCTGGACAGCCTGTTCGCGATCCGGCCGTGGATCGAGAATTTCATCGACAACCACGCCTTGGTTCAGTTCGACCACCGAGTGACGGCCTACCTCGTCTTCGTCGTGGCGGTGCTGCACGCCGTCGACGCCCGGCTCACCGGCCCGAAGAGCGCGGCTGGGCGGGCCACGGGGGTCGTCATCCTCGTCCTCGCCCAGATGGCGCTTGGGATCGCGACGCTGCTCCTCGCCGTGCCGCTCTGGGCGGCGCTCGCGCATCAGGTGCTCGCCATGGCGGTGCTCACGATGGCCACCGTCCATGCCCGCCTCGGCCGGGGATCCGGCCTGGTCGAGCCCGCAGCCGCCGAGCCGCCGCTGGGCTTCGAGGGGCTCGCCGCCGGCCGCATCTAGGCTCTCGTGCGGTGCAGCGGCCTTGCTGCGCCGCACGAGACTTTTACCGCTTTCAGTGGAACCTTGGGATAACTCCCCATCAGCAATCTGCACATGGAACGACTAATACTTCTCAAGCTTTAAGCTGCACGCGTTGCAGGAGGCTTCAAGATGTCTCTCGCGGAGGATGGTCGACCGCTCTCCCTGACCTGGCACTACACGCCGCGGGAGATCATGGCGGATGGCGTGATCCACGGTCTCGGCGTGGTGCTCGGCCTCGCCGGTGCCGTTGCCCTGGTGGCGACCGCGGTCACGGCGCATCTCGGGCTCGGCGAACGTGCGGCCGTTGTCGTGTACGCCACGGCCCTCGTCCTGATGCTCGGCGTCTCGGCCGTCTACAATCTCTACCCTGTGAGCCCGCGCAAATGGCTCCTGCGCCGCGCCGATCACGCGCTGATCTACCTGATGATCGCCGGGACCTACACGCCGCTGGTGGCCCTCGTCGGGTCGGGCCCGCGGGCCTACGCGCTCCTGGCGATGATCTGGGTCGTGGCCCTCATCGGGATCGCCGTGAAGCTGTTTCTGCCGGGCCGGTTCGACCGCCTGTCGATCGGGCTCTACCTGTTGCTCGGCTGGAGCGGGTTGTTCGCCTACGAATCAGTGATCGCGGCGCTTCAGCCGACCGCCCTGTGGCTCTTGGGAATGGGCGGAGCGCTCTATTCGATCGGCGTCGTGTTCCACATCTGGCGGACCCTGCCCTTCCAGAACGCGATCTGGCACGGCTTCGTCCTCGCCGCCACGGCCTGCCACTACGGGACGATCTGGGCCAGCCTGAACGGCTCGCCGATGACGTAGCGTTGGGATCGATTGCGATCGTGCGCGTAAAATTCCGGTTACCGTCCTGATGGAAAGGTCGAGACGCGGCGACCTGCTTTAAGTTTCCTGCGACCACGGGTGAACCACAACCTAGGGACTGATATTCCCGGGAGCTGGACCGTGGTCCCGAAGACGAACGACTCTGGCATCGCTCAGCGTTACCGGATCCTGCACGTGTTCCGCGCGCCGGTGGGCGGCTTGTTTCGGCACGTGATGGATCTCGCTCGCCTCCAGGCGGCCGCGGGGCACCATGTCGGTCTCATCTGTGATTCCAGCACCGGCGGCGACCGCGCTGCGGGCGCCCTGGCGGACTTGGTGCCCTGCCTGGACCTCGGCCTTGTCCGGCTGCCGATGCGCCGCAATCCGCATCCGTCGGACTGGTCCTGCCTCCGGGCCGTGGCGCAGAGGGCCGCGGAGGTCGGCGCGGAGGTCCTGCACGGACACGGCGCCAAGGGCGGCGCCTATGCCCGGCTCGCCGCGGCAGGTCCGGCGATCCGCGCCTACACGCCGCACGGCGGCAGCTACAATTACCGGCCAGGCAGCCCGCTGCACCGCCTCTACATGGGTGCCGAGGCGGTGCTCGCCCGCCGCACCGACGCGTTCCTGTTCGAGAGCGAGTACGTCGCCGGCCGCCATCGTAGCTTCGTCGGCGGTCCCGAGCGGGTGACGCGGATCGTGCACAACGGCATCGCCGAGGCCGAGTTCGCGCCGCTGGACCGCGTCGCCGAGCCCTTCGACCTGCTCTACGTCGGCGAGCTGCGGGAGGCCAAGGGCCTGCCCTACCTGCTCGAGGCCCTCGTCCGGCTGCGGGCCGAGGGCCGGGCGCTGCGCCTGCTCCTCGTTGGGTCGGGACCGGATGCCGAGATCCTTCGCGACACTGTGGCGCGGCTCGGCCTCGCCGACGCGGTGGCGTTCGAGCCGCCGCAGGCGATCCGCTCCGTGCTCGCCCGCGGGCGGATCCTCGTCGTCCCGTCGCTCGCGGAGTCGCTGCCCTACGTCGTGCTAGAAGCTGCCGCGGCGGCGCAGCCCCTGGTCGCCACTCGGGTCGGCGGAATCCCGGAGATCTTCGGCGCGGCCGCGCGCGACCTCGTGCCGTCGCGCGACCCGGCGGCGCTCGTGGAGGGGATCCGACGGGTCCTCGACGCCGCGCCGGAGGCCCTGGCCGAGCGGACGCAGAGTCTGAGCGCCTCGATCCGGCAGCGCTTCTCCCTGGAACGCATGGGCAGCGAGGTGATCTCCGGCTACGCCGCGGCCTTCGAGGCCCGCGCGGAGCGCCGCGATCCCGCACCGCGCGCGATCGCCGGAGCCCGGACCGCCTGACGACGAGACCATCAGCAAGAGGAACGGGGGCCTGTGCGCCGCGGTGGAAAAGGCGGCGGCGCCCGCGCTCTTAAATGTTCCCACAATGCCCCGTGCCAGGGTTTCGCCGAGGCAGCGACCGCAAGGCTCGGGGGGAGCCGATCGATGAGCGCGTTCGACATTCGCGATCTTCTTGAGGCCGCCGTCCCGATGGAGGCGTCCTCGACCCCGGCCGCGGGCAGCGTGCCCCTCGCCGAGACCGCCGTCCCCGGCCCGACGGCGATCTCGCCCGTCGTGGTGGCCGGTCTGGTGCGCGGGCTGGAATGCGCGCTCATCTTCGGCTTGGGCGCATTGCTGCACGTGCTGATGCTCCGCGGCCGCGTCCCGTTCGGACTGACCTACGCGGGCGCGATCGGCATGATCGCGGTGATCACCGTGACGCTGATCCAGGCGTCCGGCGGCTACCGGGTCGCTGCCTTCCGGAGCTTCTTCAAGACCGCCGTCCGGCTGATCGCGGCGTGGTCGATGACATTCTTGATGGTCGCCGCCGGCCTCGTGCTGGCCAAGGTCGCCGACCACTACTCGCGCCTCTGGCTCGCGACCTTCTTCGGCACCGGCCTCGCGATGCTGCTGGTCGGCCGCTTCGTCCTGTTCCGCATCATCGATGCCCAGACCCGGGCAGGACGGTTCGACCGGCGCACTGCGATCGTGGGCGGCGGACAGCCCGCGGAGGACCTGATCGCCGCCCTGGAGACGCAGAGCGAGAGCGGCATCCGCATCGTCGGGGTGTTCGACGACCGCAATGCCGATCGCTCTTCGGACGTGGTGGCGGGGCACCCGAAGCTCGGCAACGTCGACGACCTCGTCGCCTACGCGCGGCACGCCCGGCTCGACCTGATCGTCTTCACGATCCCGATCACCGCGGAGGCCCGGATCCTCCAGATGCTCGCCAAGCTCTGGGTCCTGCCGATCGACATCCGCCTCTCGGCGCACGCCGCAAAGCTGCGCCTGCGCCCGCGCAGCTACTCGTATCTGGGCTCCGTCCCGGTGCTGGACGTGTTCGACCGTCCGATCGCCGACTGGGACGTCGTGGTGAAGGCGCTGTTCGACCGCTGCGTCGGCCTGATGATGCTGCTGGCGCTATCGCCGCTCATGCTGGTCATCGCCCTCGCGGTCCGGCTGACATCGCGCGGGCCGGTGCTGTTCCGGCAGAAGCGCCACGGGTTCAACAACGAGCTGATCGAGGTCTACAAGTTCCGCTCGATGTACGTGGATCAGTGCGACGCCGGCGCGGCCAAGATGGTGACACGGGGCGATCCCCGGGTCACGCCGGTCGGGCGCTTCATCCGGAAGACCTCGCTCGACGAGCTGCCGCAGCTGTTCAACGTGCTCAAGGGCGACCTGTCGCTGGTCGGCCCGCGCCCGCACGCGTTGCAGGCCAAAGCCGCCAACACGCTCTACGACCAAGTGGTCGACGGGTACTTCGCGCGCCACAAGGTCAAGCCCGGCATCACCGGATGGGCGCAGGTCAACGGCTGGCGCGGCGAGACCGACACCTCAGAGAAGCTGCAGCGGCGCGTCGAGCACGACCTCTACTACATTGAGAACTGGTCGGTGCTGCTCGACCTGCAGATCCTGCTGACCACGCCGTTCGCGCTGTTCAAGACCGAGAACGCCTACTGAGAGGAAGGGCCGGCACCGGAGCGGTGCCGGCCGGAAGCCCACTACGGCAGCGCGCCGGCCTTCTCCTTGGCCTTCAGGATCGTGTCGCGGCAGCCCTGGGCGTCGCCGGCCTTGTCCTGCTGGCGCGCCTGGGCGACCAGCTTCTTGGCCTCCTCCACGCCCGAGGCGGTGGGCTTCACGGCGGCGTCCGACTTGGTGAGCGCTGGCGGCGTGTCGAGCGCCTTGGGCGAGTTGGAGGACGTGGTGCCGCCGGGCGGGGTCGTGCCGGTCACCGAGGCGGCGCCGGCACTGTCGAGCCGCCGCTGCAGCGTGTCGACCTCGTCGGCGCACGGGGTCGCCAGGGCCGGCGTGGCGGCCGCCAGGGCCAGGGCTGCGACGGCGAAACGGATGATCATCGAGACGAGGCTCCACGGTGTCGGGATGCGGCCGGCGCCGACCCCTCATGCGTGAGCGGGCGGTGATGCGCCGGTGCGGCTACCGGGGAGACGCCGGGCGAACGGGCCCGTTCCCGAGACAGGAGGCCGCATGCGGTAGCGCGGAAACGCGACGGGCGCCCCGCGCGGCCTTCTGGCCGCGGGAGGCGCCCGCCTCTCGACATTGCTGACGGATCAGTACTTCCGGATGATCGGCTCCGGCGACATCGGCACCGGATCGGCACCGAAGGCGTAGCGGATGCCGGCGTAGACCGAGAAGGGCTGCGCCAGGGTCGTGGTCCGCGGATCGCTGATCCGCAGGTTGCCCGCCACCGCGCCCGGCTCGGCGTAGGTGCCGAACGTGGTGTAGCGGTTGTTGGTCAGGTTGGTGATGAGGCCGAAGACCTCGAGGTTCTTCGTCACCTGATACTTCGTCTGGAAGTTCAGAACGTAGTAGGGCGGCAGCTTGCGGTTCAGGTTCGACTCGTCGCCGCGGAAATAGGACGAGGAGAAGGCCTGGAGGTAGAGGCCGAACTGCCAGTTGGGCGTGACGAAGTAGTCGAACCCGGCCTTGATCTGGTGGGTCGGCACCAGCGGCACGACGTTGCCCTTGCGGACCTGGATCGCGCCGTCATCCGCGAGCGGGTTGTTGGGCGACGACAGGGTGCCGTTGAACTGGAAGGTCGCGTCGACCAGCGCGTAGTTGGCGTAGACCCGCAGGTAATCGGCCGTGTACTCGCCGCCGACCTCGATGCCCTGCCGCTGCGTCGACGGCACGTTGACGAAGTAGGCGCGGGCGGTGTTGCCGGGGGTGGCCAGCGACAGGATGTCGTTGGCGAGATCGGTGCGGAAGGCGCCGATCTTGTAGGTGATGATGCCGCCGTCATAGGTGTTCGGCAGCTGGCCGCGGAAGCCGACCTCGTAGGTCCGCCCGGTGACCTGCTTGAGCGGCGGGTCGGCCACCAGCGAGTTCGGCAGCAGGCACGGCCGGTCCGGGTTGGCGCAGGCCAGCTCCAGCGGGGTCGGGGCGCGGTTCGATTCCGAGTAGCTGCCGTAGAGGTTCAGCGCGTCGAAGAACCGGTAGGTGAGGCCGGCGACCGGGTTGATCTTGTTGAAGTAGTGCGTGCCGGTCACGTCCGGCGAGAAGCCGGTCAGATCCTCGCTCTGGATGCGCGCGAAGTTGAGCCGCGCGCCGGCGGTCAGCGACAGCCGGTCGGTCACGTCGAGCGTGTCGAGGGTGTAGAGGCCCATGTAGAGGTTGGAGCCGTTGACCGAGCTCGGCGCGATGCCGAGCGCGCCGGCGGTCCGCAGCTGCGGTGTGCCGAGGCCCGGGACGTTGCCGTAGAACGGGTTGCTCGGGTTGGTTGTGATCGACAGATCCGGGTTGATGACGCCGAGCGTGCTGGACGACTTGAAGCCGTAATTGGCCGCGTCGATGCTGCCGCCGACCACGAAGGTGTTGGACAGGCCGAAGATCCGGTCGCGGTTGGCGGCCTGGAGCGAGCCGCCGAAGCCTGTAGCTTCCGTCCGGGTCGTGTCCAGCGTGCCGTACGGGATGCCCGCCCGGAACGGGATGCGCTGGTTCTGCTGCCCCAGGATCAGGAACTGGTTGCGGAAGGCGAGCTGCGACTGACCGGCCGCCGGGCTGAACCCGTCATCCTCGAAGCAGAGGTTGCCGCGGAAGCTGGAGCGCGTGCTGCAGTTCTCGAAGTTGCCGTCGTTGCCGTCGACGTAGGTCTGGCTGAAGCGGCGGAAATAGGCGTTGCCGGCGAGGTCCCAGGTCGGCGAGATGTCGACCCGGCCGGTCAGCTGGAGCGTGCCGACCTCGGTGGTGGTGGTCTGCGGGAAGGTGAAGATCGCCCGCGGGTCGCGGTGGGTGAAGTCCACCGGCGTGGCCGCGGCCGCGCCGAAGAAGCTGCGGGCGGCGAGCCCGATCAGGTGGAACTCCGCATCCTGCGAGCGGTAGCCGATGTCACCGTAGAGGCGGCCGATCGTGCTCGGGCTCTCGTAGCGCCAGCCGCGGTCGTTCAGGCCGTCGCCGGTGAAGTAGACGCTCCAGGGACCGGAGACCTTACCGTACTCGAGATAGCCGGCGGTGCGCGCGTCCGAGCCGCCCCAGGCCGAGATCTCGGTGCCCTGCCAGGTGAAGCCGTTCTTCATCTGGATGTTGACCGCGCCTCCGAGCGCGTTGAGGCCGAAGACCGGGTTGCCGGTGACCACGTCGATGCGCTGGATCGCCTGCGGCGGGATCAGGTCGAAGTTGACGATGTCGCCGAAGGCCTCGTTGATGCGCACGCCATTCTGATACACGGCGAGGCCCTGCGGCACGCCCTGCACGGGCGAGGCCGTGAAGCCGCGGTAGGTGATGTCGACGCGGTTGTTGTTGCCCTGCGAGTCGGAGACGTTGATGCCGGGCGTGCGCCGGGCCAGCGTCGTGGTCAGGTTGTCGCTGGCGCGATCGATCGTGATATCGCTCGCCGTGACCGATTCGACGGTGCTGGGGATCTTGTAGAGCGGCTGCTCGGAGCCGCGCAGCCGCACGCCGGTGCTCGGTCCCAGGGAGCCGGCCGGCGGCACCGGTCCGGGACCGTTGAAGATCTGCGCCTGGCTCGAATTTCCGCCGCCGGACCCGACCGGCGACGTCGAGACGACGCTGATCTCGCCGAGCGTGACCGATTGCTGAGCCTGCACCGCCGCCGGGAGAACCGTCCCGGCGAGAACCGATGCCGACGCGACCAGGCCGCTCCGAAGCGCCCGAAGTGACATCCCCAACCCCCTCAAACCCAAACACGTGCTCGTGACTGCCGAGCTTGGGTCTTTCTTGGAGGGTGCCGGGAACGCGCACAATTGGTTCAAGAACACGTGAGACGCGTTTCGGCCTCATTTCCGGCCTGCGCCGAGCGAAGCCGCCGCCACGTGGTTAAACAGCAACAGTTTCGGTAAAGATTTCAGCCACTTAAGGATATTTCGGCAATCTACCCGGGATAGTTTGGCAATGATCGCCGGCGCGTGGTCAGAGCCGTGCCTGAATCAGGCGCGCGATCTCGCCGAGCCGCTGCTCGAGCAGCTGCGGAACCTCGCAGACATAGGTCAGCGACTGGCTCCGCTCCTGAAAGATCCGGCGATCCCAGGCGAACTTCGTCTCCAGCTCGGACTGGTCTTTCGGGAGTTCCGTGGCGTCGGAGGCGCTCGGCGCGTCCTTCACCTGACTGATCTTGTCGGCCTCGTCGCGGATCCGCTCGGCCATACGGCGCTGGCCCTGCGCGTAGCGCGCGATGCCGCCGACCACCTTGTTGCGCTCGCCGTTCAGCACCTCGAACACGCCAGAGTAGACGCGGGTCAGGGCCTTGTCCTTCGCGTCCTTGTCGGAGCCGAACTTCTCCGCGAACGTGTCGAGGAGCGGGCCGACCTGCGAGAGGTCGGTGCGGCGCGACGCGATCTTCTGCGCCAGGACGGCGGCGTCGTTGTCGCTGCCCCAGTCGCCGGCGGCCTCCACGTCGGGGCCGGTCCAGAACTGGCCGGGACTGAGTGTGGCGACCTTGCGCTGGACGCAGGGCCAATCCGGATCCTGTTTCGGCTGCGCCAGGGCTGGACCGGCGAGGATCACGAGCCCGAGCGCCGGGCCGACGATGCGGGTCAGGAGGACGTTCATTGGGCGGACTCCATCAGGTGTTGTCGCCGGCCGGGCCGCCGCGCCGGGCCATGATGCCGCGGCCGGGGTCGTAGGCGACCACCGCCATGCCGAAGAAGGCGAGCCCCACGCCCAGCACCACGGCGCAGGCGACCGGCTCGAACTGGAGGTAGAGGGCGTAGCGGACGAGCTGGACCGCGTGGCTGAACGGGTTCAGCTCGCAGATCCAGTAGAGGGTCTCGGAGGATTCCCGGATCCGCCACAGGGGGTAGAGGGCCGACGAGGCGAAGAACATCGGGAAGATCACGAAGTTCATCACGCTGGCGAAGTTCTCGAGCTGGCGGACCAGCGAGGACAGGAACAGCCCGATCGCCCCCAGCATCAGCCCCGTGGCCAGGAAGGCCGGCAGGGCCGCGAGGTAGCCCAGCCACGGGATGTCGCTCTCCCAGAAATACGCCACGGCCAGGAACGCGTAGGCCTGCACGATCGACACGGCGACGCCGGCGATCAGCTTGGCGAGCAGGAGCAGCCACCGCGGATAGGGCGAGGTGAGCAGCACCTTCATCGAGCCGACCTCGCGGTCGTAGACCATGGACAGCGACGATTGCATGCCGTTGAACAGCTGGATCATCACGGCGAGGCCCGGCACCACGTAGACCTCGTAGAGCACGTAGGTCTGGTAGGGCGGCTCGATGGACACGCCGAGTGTGTTGCGGAAGCCGGCCGCGAAGATGAACAGCCAGACCAGCGGCCGGACCAGCGCCGAGAAGAACCGCTCCTTCTGATTGAAGAATCGCAGCAGCTCGCGGCGGACGATGCCGCCGAGGCAGATCAGGTAGCCGACCGCATCGAGGCGGCCGATCCGCGCGGCCTGGCCGCGCGGCGGGGCGGTGCCGATCCGGGTGGCGAGGGGCGTCGGGTTCGTCATGCCGCCGCCCTCCCCGGCTCGGCGACCAGGCGGCGGAACGCGTCGGCGAGGGCCTCGCCGGGCCTGCCGATCCCGCCGGCCCGGCCCCGGGCGACGATCCGGCCCCGGTGCAGCACCACGGCGTCGTCGTCGTCCGCGATCTCCTCGAAGATGTGGGTCGCCCAGAGCACCGACAAGCCCTCCTCCCGCACCAGGGCGCGGACGATCGCCACGATGTCGGCCCGCGACTCGAGGTCGAGGCCGACGGTGGGCTCGTCGAGGAGCAGCAGGTCCGGGCGGTGGATCAGCGAGCGGGCGATCTCGATCCGGCGCGACTGGCCGCCCGAGAGTGTGCGCACCTTGTCGTGGCGGCGGTCCGCGAGTCCGACGCGGTCGAGCAGCTCGCCCACACGGACCTTGGCGGCGCCGCGGGCGATGCCGTGCAGGCTCGCGTGGTAGAGGAGATTCTGCTCGACGGTGAGATCGGTGTCGAGGGTGCGGGCCTGGAACACGACGCCGAGCCGCGCCAGCGCCCGGGACGGCTCGCGATCCAGGGCGTGGCCGAAGATCGAAACCCGCCCGGTCTGGTTGTTGTAGAGCCGGGTGATAACCGAGAACAGCGTCGTCTTGCCGGCGCCGTTCGGCCCCAGCAGCGCGGCGAAGTGGCCACGCTCCACCGTGATCGAGACGTCGTTCAGCGCGGCGCGGGCGCCGAACTTGTGGCCGACATGCTCGATCAGGAGGGCCGCCGGCTCGGTCGCGCTCATCGGCCCAGGACCTTCCGGGCGTCGGAGACGGCGTCGAGGCACTCGTCGAACTCGCCCTCCTTCTGCTCCCGCTCGGCCACCCGCAGGGCCTCCCTGAGCTTCGGCACCGCCGTCTCGGGCGGGTTCAGGGCGAGGGCGTCGCGGATCATCGTGATGCCCTCGGCGCAGGACGAGGCGTCGTCGGCCGCGAGGGCCGGGCCGGCGGCGAGGAGGCAGGCGGAGAGGAGGAGGATGCGCATCACTTCACCGTCAGCGTGCCGGTCATGCCCTTGGACTCCAGGCCGTGCACCGACCACGTGTAGGTGCCGGGCTTGATCGCGACGAACTCGATGGCGATCTCACCGGGATCGTCGAACTCCAGGTGATCGGGTGGGCCGCCGCCGTGGATCTCCTTGTGCTCGATCACGATCTGGTTGAACCAGATGTAGCGGAAGAACTCCGGCGCGTAGAATTTGTATTCCTGGCGCCCCTTGGCGACGATCCGTAGCCGGTAGGCCTTGCCGGATTCCAGCGTGATGTCCTTGTTCTCGACCACGAAGTCGTTGCCCTGATCGTCGCCCAGGACGAGGTCGGGCAGGTTCTCCCGCTTCTTGGTCAGGTCGAGGGCACTGGCCGGTGCCGCGGCGAGCAGCCCTGCCAAGCCGAGGGCCGCCGTTCGAAACATGCGTGTCATGTCGTGTTCCACCCTAGGGCCGCGTCGCGCGCGGCCGTCCTCGCTCGGCGCCCGGAGGTCGCGCGGATCAGTTCGGCGAGATCGCCACGCCCCAAGGCAGGAGCCCGACCGGGATGCTCTTCACCACCTTCTCGGCGGCCACGTCGATCACCGAGACGTCGTTAGAGGTGCCGTTCGTGGTGAAGAGCTGCTTCTGGTCAGGCGTGAAGGCGAGCTGCCAGACCCGCTGGCCGACCGGCAGATACTTCTCGACCGCGTAGGTCTTGGCGTCGATCACGGCGACGCGGTTCGCCGGCCCGAGGGCCACGAAGGCCTTGGATCCGTCCTTGGTGATCCGGATGCCCACCGGCTGGATCGCCTCGTCGTTCACGCCCGGGATCTTGAAGGTGATCTTCCTGATCACGCGGCGCTGGGCGACGTCGATCACGCTCACCGTGCCGCCGACCTCCGCCGAGACCCACAGGAACTTGCCGTCGGCGGTGAACTCGGCGAAGCGCGGCCGGGCGTCGACCAGCACGTTGTCGATGACCTGGAATGTCTTCGTATCGATGAAGTGGGCCATGTTGGTCGTCTCGGAGGTGTTGACGAGGATCTTCCCGTCCGGCGACAGGCCCATGCCCTCCGGCTCGACGCCCACCGGTACCTCGGCGAGCACCTTGTTCTTCTCGATGTCGATGATCGTGACCTGGCTGTCGTCCTCGTTGGCCACGTAGAGCGGGTTCCCGGAGGCGTCGAGGATGAACTGCTCCGGATCCGGCCCGGAGCGCAGCGAGCGCACCACCTTTCCGGAACTGGTGTCGAGCACGTCGATCCGGTCGTCGTCGCTCGCGCAGACGAACAGCTCCTTGCCATCCTTGGAGACGGTCACACCGCGCGGGCGCCGCCCGACCTTCCACGTCGCCGTCACCGCCATCGTGTTGGTGTCGATGACGCTGACCGAGTTGCCCTTCTCGTTCGTCACGTAGGCGGTGAAGGCGGCGGCCGGCCCGCACAGGGCGAACCACGCACCGAGGGCGACCCCACTCAGACATGCCTCGACGCGGCGGCTCATACGGTTTCCTTCCCTTGCGACGGCCCGGCGCCCTGGGCGGACGTTCTCGGGGGACGTTTGTAGTGCGATTTCCGCGCGTTGCGAGGGCCTTGGCCGCTCGCCATCGCCGCAGGCCGCGGGTTCACTTGAACTTGCAGGTGGTCTCGGGGAGGTCGACGCCCAGCGTGTCGAGGGGCGTGCGCTGGTGCAGGAAACCCTGCTCCGGCGCGACGGAGACCAGCGCCTTCGGCTGTACCACGATGATCGCCTGCCGGAGCTGGTGGTCCCAGGGCCGGAAGCTCAGCGGCACGCCCTTGTAGGCCGGCAGCGTGAAGGCAGGCTCGACGAGGTACGGGGCGATCACGGCCGGGTCGTTGGTCTTCTTGGCCGTCACGGCCTCGCCCACCGTCCGCACCGCGGCCCAGACCTGATAGTCCAGCGGGCGCATCAGCCGGGAGGCGAGCCGCCGGAACCGGTTCTGGGCCTGCGCGGCGCCCCAGGTCTCCAGCACGGGGGACCAGGTCGTCGGCGTCAGCGCCTGCGTGCCGCCGACGGGGCGCGGATCGACGGTGCGGTAGGGCACGTAGTCGCCCCAGTCGCCCTCCTCGTCGGCCACGATGGCCATGTCGTAGTCGAGGCCCCGGGTGAAGACCATCGCCTCGGCGCGGGTCGGCGTGTCGCCGCGCGCCTTGGCGAGGGGGCCGAAGGTCCAGGGCTTCTCGGCGGTGATCTTCAGCGCGAACTTCCGCGCCGAGTTGCGCATCGCGTCGGCGTAGGCCTTGTCGGCGTCGGTCGGGCCGACGATCAGGAAGAGCTTCCGCCAGCGCATCACGGTCAGGTACTGCGCCAGGGCGTCGGTGAGCATCGCCCGCGACGGCAGGATGTGGAACACGTTGGCGCGGCACTCGGCGCCGCGCAGACGATCGTCGGGCGCCCCCGCGTTGAGCACGACCGCGCCCGTGTCCTTAACGGCGTCGGCCACGGCCAGAACCGCGTCGGCGGGGAGCGCCAGGACCAAGTAGCGCACGCCCTTGCCGATCAGCTCCTTGGCCGCCGCCACGGCGTCCGGCTTGTCGTCGGTCAGGGCGACTTCGTCCAGGACGTAGGTCTGCTTGGTGAAGCGGCCGGTGGTGTTGTTGTCGGCGATGCCCATCTTGGCGCCGGCCAGGCCCTCGTCCTCCGGCGCCGCCTCGGCATCGTACGAGGACGGGGCGGACTGCGGCCGGTAGATCAGGCCGACATGGGTCTCGAGCGCCTGCGGAGCGGCGGCCTGGGCCGGCTGCGCCGCCGCGGCCGGCGCCGGGTCCTCGGCCCGCGCCGCCGCCGGGGCGATGGCGAGCGCGACGGCGGCCGCGCGCAGCCAGGACGGGCGCGTCTTGTGCCGGAGGGCCGTGTCGGGTGCAGGATGGTGCATGCGCGCGGCCTCTATCAGCTTCCGCTCAGGCCGCTCAACCGCGGCGTCTCGTCCCGACGTTCACGTTACCGTCGTGGGATAGGCGGGCGCGGAAGTACATTGCCAAATTGTCCCTTCGCCCGACCTATGGCGGGAACGATGCCGCCGCCTCGGGCGGTCGAACGCCTCGAGAGGAAGCTCCCGCCGATGCGCCACACGTCTCTCCGCGCCGCGCTCGCCTGCGGCGTCGTCCTGTGGACCACCCTGCCCGGTGCGGCCGGCGCCGCCGAGAAGGCCGCCGTCTTCCCGGTCGAGCTGTTCGATCCCGGTGCCGCCTACGGATCCCGGACGCGGCCGGTGGACGCCCGGAAGCTCGCCCTCGTCACCGACGAGTTGCGCAACGCCCTGCGCGACAAGGCCGGTCTGGAGATCGTCGATACCGCGCCCAAGGCCGACGTCGTGGCCAAGGAGGGGCCGCTCTACAAATGCAACGGCTGCGCGGCCGACATCGCCAAGAGCCTGGGTGCGGACCTCGTCGTGACCGGTTATGTGGAGAAGGGGTCCGGCCAGATCTTCAACCTGAGCGTCGCGATCGCCGAAGCCGATACCGGCAAGGTGGTGCGCGGCGGGCAGGTGACGATCCGGGCCGACACCGACGATACCTGGGCGCATGCGATGCGTTGGGTGGTCAAGAACCGCCTGCTCGCCGAGCCGCTGCCCGGGAAGTCCTGAGACGGCCCGTTCAAGTTCGAGTGTTTCGTGCCCGCGTCCACCATCCAGCAAGACCCCCTGCCCCGGCTCCTCGTCAGCGTTCGCGATCCGGCCGAGGCCGAGGCAGCCCGCCTCGCCGGCGCCGACCTGATCGACGCCAAGGACCCGGAGCGCGGGGCGCTCGGCGCCCTGGACGAGGACGTCGTGCGGGAGATCGTCGCCCGCGTGTCCGGCGGTGCCGCGACGAGCGCGGTGGCCGATCCGGCGGCCGGATCCGTCGCCGCCCTGGCCCGGACCGGCGTCGACTGGGTGAAGGTCGGTCTACGTCCTGCCGAGATCCGGGACGCGGCGACGCTGGCCGATCGCGTCGCGGCCGCGCCGGGCCGGCTGATCGCCGTGCTGTTCGCCGAGGACGGGCCGGCGGCCCCGCATGTGCCCGCCCTGGCGGCGGCCGGCTTTGCCGGCGCCATGATCGACACCGCCGGCAAGACCGGCGCCCGCCTGCCCGACCTCGCCGCGCCCTCGGACCTCTCGGCCTTCACCACCGCCTGCCGGGCGAACGGCCTGATGAGCGGCCTCGCCGGGTCGCTGCGGGTCATCGACATCCCCGGCCTCTGCGCGCATCGGCCGGATTACCTCGGCTTCCGCGGCGGCCTGTGCCGGGACTTCGACCGCCGCAACGGCATCGATCCGCTGCGCGTGGCCGAGGCCCTGCGCGCCCTGCGGCCGAGCCGGCAGGACGCGGCGTGACGAGCGTCATCAAGATCGGCGGCAGCCTCGAGGCGGATCCGCATCGCCGCCGCGCCCTGCTGGAAGCGATCGGCGACGGCACGCACGGGCGCTGCATCGTGGTGCCGGGCGGCGGCGCCTTCGCGGACGCCGTCCGGGCCGCGCAGGCGCGGGAGCGCTTCGGCGACGCCGAGGCCCATCGCCGGGCGCTCGACGCCATGAGCGACGCGGCCGGCATCTTCCGCGGGATCGAGCCGCGGCTCGTGCAGAGCCTGGAGCCCTGGGCTGAGACGGCGCCCGCGCGGATTCGGGTCTGGAACCCGCGCGCTCTCCGAGCCGGCCACCCGGACATCCCGGAGACCTGGGACGTCACCTCGGACAGCCTCGCCCTCTGGCTCGCCGCGCGGGTCGGGGCGGAGCGCTGCGTCCTGGTGAAATCCGTCGATGCGCCGCCGGGCGTCGACCCCGCCGCGCTGGCGCGGGACCGGATCGTGGATGCCGCCTTCCCGGGCTTCGCGGCATGTTTCGGGGGGACGATCGAGGTCTGGGGACCGCACCGCCGCGTCGCGGTCGAGACGAGGGCCGCCGCGTGAGCACCGCCGAGCACATCGTCTTCGTCACCGGCCGCCTCGCCCGGGCGCGGCTCGAGAAGGTCGCGGCGGGGCTCCCGCAGACCCTCCACTGGAGCATCGCGGATGCCGGCGTGAAGGTCGCGGCGCTGATGACCGAGGAGATCATCCGCCGGCGGGTCGTGCTGCCCGAGGGCGCCACGCGGATCGTCCTGCCGGGCCGGTGCCGGGCCAATCCCGAGCACCTCGCGGCGCATTTCGGCGTCCCCGTGGAGCGCGGCCCCGACGAGGTGGTCGACCTGCCGGCCTGGCTCGGCCTGACCGCCCGCAAGGTCGACCTGTCCCGGCACGACCTCCGGATCTTCTCGGAGATCGTAGACGCGTCGAAGATGAGCGTCGACCAGATCCTCGCCAAGGGGCTCGATCTCGCCGGGCGCGGCGCGGACGTCATCGATCTCGGCGGTCTGCCCGATACCTCGTTCCCGCACCTCGAGGATTCCGTGCGGGCCCTGAAGGGCGCCGGCCTGAGGGTCAGCGTCGATTCCTTCTCCCGCGAGGAACTGGTCCGGGGCGCCGGCGCCGGCGCCGACTTCCTGCTGAGCCTGAACGAGGAGACCCTCGATCTCGCCTTCGAGACCGACGCGATGCCGATCCTCGTGCCGATGCGGCCGGACGACCTGCCCTCCCTCGATCGCGCGATCGAGCGCATGCTCAAGGCTGGGCGGCCGTTCCTGGCCGACCCGATCCTCGAGCCGATCCACCACGGCTTCGTCGACTCGATCGCGCGCTACCGCGACACCCGCGTCCGCTGGCCCGAGATCGACATGATGATGGGCACCGGCAACCTCACCGAGCTGACCGAGGCCGATTCCCTGGGCGTCACGGCGCTGCTCGTCGGGATGTGCTCGGAGCTGTCGATCCGCAACGTGCTGATCGTGCAGGTCTCCAACCACACCCGCCGCACCGTCGAGGAGCACGACGCCGCCCGGCGGGTCATGTACGCGGCCAAGGCCGATTCGGCGCTGCCGAAGGGCTACGGCCGGGCGCTCCTCGCCCTTCACGACAAGCGCCCGTTCGTGCAGACCGCCGACGAGATCGCCCAGGCCGCCGCCGAGGTGCGTGACCCAAATTACCGGATCGTGATCGCCGAGGACGGGATCCACCTCTACAACCGCGACATCCACAGGGTCGGCACCGACGCGATGGCCTTCTTCCCCGACCTCGACGTGGCGAGCGACGGCGCCCACGCCTTCTATCTCGGCGCCGAACTCGCCAAGGCCGAGACGGCGTGGCGGCTCGGCAAGCGCTACGTTCAGGACGAGGCCCTCGACTGGGGCTGCGCGGCCGACGCCGACATCGAGGATGCCACCGCCTTCAAGAAGGCCGGCCACACCCGCCATTCCGGACCCGACGCGCCCCCGCCCGGGACCCGCGACGCGCGCCTGGCCGGGCCCGAGGCCGGCGCGAGCCCGCCCGAGACCGTCCCGGAGGCCGCGGCGCGCGCCGCGGTCGCGCCCGAGCGCCCGCAGGATCCGCCGTCGAAGCTGGTCTGCGGGCGCCTCGTCCCCGCCGACAAGGCGTGAGGCCATGCCGCTGATTCTCGAGACCATCGTCACCACCTTGTCCCCGGCGGGCGAGCTGCACCTCGTCCCGTTCGGGCTGATCGGCGAGGATGAGGGCTACGTCCTCGCGCCGTTCCGGCCATCGCCGACGATCGTCAACCTGGAGGCCAATCCCTGCTTCGCGGCCTCGAGCCCGCGCGACATCCGGGTGATCGCCGGCGCGGTGACGGGCCGGCGCGAGTGGCCGACGCTGCCGTGCGCGGCGATCGAGGGCCGCCGCCTCGCCGACAGTTTCGGCCACGCGGAATTCGCGGTCGCCTCCGTCGAAGCCCACGAGACTCGGCCTCGCTTCCGTGGCCGGATGGTCCACAGCGCCGCGCATTCGCCGTTCATCGGCTTCAACCGCGCGCAGGCGGCGGTCCTCGAGGCCGCCATTCTTTCGACCCGGCTCCACATGCTGGAGCCCGAGAAGGTGTTGACGGAGATGGCCTACCTCGCCATCGCCATTGGCAAGACCGCGGGACCGCGCGAGCGCGAGGCCTGGGGTTGGATCGAGGACAAGGTCGCGGCGGCCCTCGGCCCCGAGGCGCGCGTCCTCGATCGCGACGACCGCTGAGGGCGGGAGGAGAAGGACAAGATGAAGAAAATCACCCTGGCCCTGGCGGCCACGGCGGCCCTGGTGGCGGCGACCGCGCAGGCCCACGGCCCGACCCGGCGCAAGATCACCGAGTCGATCGAGATCAACGCCCCCGCCGACAAGGTCTGGGCCGTGGTCGGCGACCTGAAGAATTCCGACTGGATGCAGAACGTCACCAAGACGGAGCTCAACGGCGACCCGGCCGGCAAGTTCAAGCGTGTGCTGACGCTCAAGAACGGGAATCAGATCTCCGAGACCAGCAACAAGTACAAGCCGGAGGACAAGCTGTTCTCCTACTACATCGACAAGGTCGACGTGAAGGATCTTCCGGCGAACGACTACTCGGCGACCATCACGGTCGAGCCCGAGGGCAACGCCAAGTCGAAGGTCGAGTGGAAGGCGGCGTTCTATCGCGGCTACATGAACAACGACCCGCCGCCGGATCTGAACGACGAGGCCTCCGAGAAGGGCGTCGGCGACTGGATCAAGGCGAGCCTCGCCAACCTGAAGGCCAAGGTCGAGAAGGGCTCGTGAGCCCGGCTCGGGGCCGCGCGACCCTCGTCGCCGGCCTCGTCCTCGTGGCGACCGCCTCCCGCGCCGAACCGGCCCGGGAGGCCATCGTCACCGCCCAGCTCGGCGGCGCGGTCGAGATCGTCGACCTGGCCGCCGGGAAGGTGGTGCGCCGCATCCCCGTCGACGGGGCCCCGGCTGGGATCGCCCTGTCGCCCGATCGCCGGCGGGCCTACGTCACGCGGCCGGAGGGGCACGGCCTCGCGATCCTCGACCTCGACGCCGGCAAGGTCCTGTCCGAGGTGCCGCTGCCCGGCGGCCCGCTCGGCGTCGCTTCCGACCCGCGGGGCGGCGCGGTCTACGTGGCCGACTGGTACGGGCACCGCCTGTTCGTGCTGACCGAGCGCGACGGCACCCTGGTTCCGGACGGCGAGATCGCCGTCGGCGCTTCGCCCTCGGGGATCGCCGTCAGCCCCGACGGGGCGACGCTCTACGTCGCCAACCGCGAGGCCGACACGGTCTCGGTCGTGGACGCCGCGACCCGGCGGGAGACCAAGGTCATCCCGGTGGGGCAGCATCCGTTCGGAATCACGCTCGATGCCGCGGCGGGGCGCGCCTACACGGCCAACGTGACCGGCGACGACGTCTCGGTGCTGGATCTGAAGACAGGGCGCGAGATCGGCCGCATCCCGACCGGCCGCCGGCCCTACGTCATCGCCCTCGCCGGCGGGCGCGGCTTCGTGACGGACCAGTATGCCGGCAGCGTCACGGCGTTCGACCTCGCCACGCTCAAGCCGATCGCCGATGTCGATGTCGGCGACCACCCTGAAGGGATCGCCGCGGATCCCGACGGACGCCTCTACGTCGCCAACTGGGGCGACAACACGCTGAGCGTTCTCGATTCGAAGACGCTCAAGGTGCTGGCGACCATCCCGACGGGCAACGGCCCACGCTCGTTCGGCGCGTTCCTGCGCTGAGCGTCAGCCCGGTCGGCGCTGGGGCGCCCGCCGGTAGGCCGCCCGGGCCATCAGGAGCGCACCGCCGACCTGCAGGAAGCCGGTCTCGCCGAGATCCGAGGGGGCGATATGCGCCTGGATCAGCAGCCGTGTCAGCGCGTTCAGCGCGAGCAACGTCAGGCAGAAGGCCGCGGCGGCGAGCAGGCTGGCGACGAACTCGGGCATGATCTCCCTCCCGTGTCGAACGGGGAGAGATTAGCAAGCCGCGCGCCAAGGCCAAGCTGCCGGGCCGTCCGACCTCAGCGCTTGCGTCCGGCGGGTGCCGGCGCCGGCGTCCCGGCCTGCGCGGCCGGCGTGGGCCGCGGCGTCTCGACGGCGAGCCGCTTCACCGGCCAGCCGTCGCTCCAGCGCTCCATGTCGGCGAGGCGCGGATTGTTCTTCAGCGCCGTCGCGTCCGATCCGGCGAAGGCCGCCGCGGCGGCGAGGTCGAAGGTCTTCCAGAAACCGAGATAATCGAGTGCGTCGACCCGGGCGAGGTTGATCTGCGAGACCAGGGTCTGCTGCTCGCCGGACAGCGCCATGTCGGCGGACCAGCGGAACGGCGGCGGCTTCGTCGCGTCCTTGGGCGCGTCCTTCGGCTCAGGGCCCGGCTTGATGGCGCCGCCGTCGTAGGCCGTGTCCACGCCGGCCGGGGCCGCCAGGGTCGCCGTCAGGGCCGGGAAGCCGTGATCGTCCGACAGCGCCCGCACGAAGAGCTTGCGCTCCAGCGGCACGGCACTCGCCTCGCGCAGGAGGCGCTTGGCCGCGAGATCGGCGGCCCGCGTGTCCTTGTCGCCGACCATGGTCACGATCAGCGTCGCGGGATCGATCGCCGACAGGTCGTTGAGGGCGATGCCGCGGGATTTCGGCCCGCTGGCGATGCCGCCAGGCATCACCGCGAAGATCAGCTTCGGCACCGGCAGGCCCTGGGCCTTGGCCGCGGCAGCCAGATCCATGGCGAGCGGAGCCCCGGCGAGGTGGCCGATCATCGCGACGCGGCCGAGGTCGGGCTTCGCCTCGCCGTCCGTCGCGATCTCGGCGAGGGCCGCCTTGACGAGGGATTCCGCGATGGCCGGGGCGTCGGCCGGGCGGGTCCGGTTCACCTCCTGAAATCGTGGATACAAGATGAGCCAGCCCTGGCGGGCGAGATGATCGATCCAGCCGCCGTAGCTCTGCGGATTGACCGCGCCCCACCCGTGCAGGACGATCGCGACCGGCCGGCCCTTCTCGGGGGCCGCGCCCGCGGCGTAGAACGCGTAAGTCGAGGCCGTGCCGCGCCCGAGCAGCCGCTTGGTCACCGTCGCCTTGCGGTCACCCACACCGCCCGCGCCGTCGGCGGGCTGGGCCGGCGGGGTCGCCGCCTGAACGGACGCGAGACCGGCCAGGGTCAGGATCGCGGCGGCGGTGAGCGATCCGCGAAGAACTGTGAGACGCATCCGGGACTCGACTGAGAGACGCACTGCGTCGGCAGGTCAGAATGCGCTGAATAGCAGATTCTCTCGTCTTGGCGACCCGCTGGCGCAGTCTCCTGTCAAGGTTCCGCGGCGGAAGCTAGGTCGGGCCGCAGCCCGCGGGACCCGGACGGTCGAGCTGCCGCGCCAGCGCCGCCAATTCCGCCGGCAGGTCGCGATCCGCCGTGCCGTAGACACTGAGCAGCCCCTCCCGGACCGTGTCGAGAACGGCGGATTCCGCCGAATCCCGCGAACCGGGGCGTCGGAGTGAATCGGCGTGGTTGGTTGCGACAATCTTCATGGCGGCGTCGGGGATCGGTTGTACTGCGGAAGTCCGGGCGCGGCGCGCTCCGGAGTGGCGTACAACTGTGCGGCCGCCTCAGGTTTCCAAGCCGGACGGGATTATTTTGCCGCCCGGTCCGATAACGGACGGTCCCGACCCGGCCGAGGGTCGCCCGGCCGCCTGCTCCACCCAGGCGAGGATGTCTTCGGCGCGCCACGGCTTCGGGATGAAGGTCGCCGAGACGCGCAGGTCGCTCGGCTGGTCGCCCGCGTCGCCCGAGGTCAGCAGGACCCGCACGCGCGGCCAAGTCACGCCGATGATCCGCGCGAGCTCGAAGCCGCCGATCGGTCCGGGCGTGCGGACGTCCGAGAAGACGACACTGACCTCGTCCGCGCGATCGTTGAGGATCGCCAGGGCGCGATCGGCGGTCTCGGCCTCGATCACCGTGAAGCCGGTATCCTCCAGCAGCGTGGCCGCGAGGAAGCGCTCGTCGGGCTGGTCCTCCACGACGAGGATCACGGGCTTCTGGCCAGGCTGTACCGAATCGCTCATGGACCAGGACACTCTACAGGGGCTGAACGGCGGTCGCTTCGATCGGTTCAACGCCCGAGCGCCGCGAAGGGCCAGACCCGCGCGGGCACAGATCCTCCTTGGATCCTTGCACGATTGTGAAGTTGTGGCCGTGTCTTGGGTAACACAGCCACTCCGGAACGCGCCCGATCGGGCGTCCTGGGCCGACTATTCAGCCGACGCCGTGCGATTTCAGGAAGGCCAGCGCGCGCTTCCAGCCGTCCTCCGCCGCCTCGCGGCGGTAGCTCGGACGATAATCCGCGTGGAAGCCGTGCGGCGCGTCCGGGTAAACCACGAGTTCGACGCTCTTGCCGGCCGCCCTGGCGCGGTCGCGCGCCTCCTCGACCGCCGCCACGGGGATGCCGGTATCGGCCCCGCCGTAGAGGGCGAGGAGCGGCGCGTGGATCTCGGCCGCCACGTCGCCGGCGGTGCGCGGCTGGATGTCGGTCCGCTCGCCACCGACCGGCCCGTACCAGGCAACGGCCGCCTTCAGGTCGCGACGATGCGCCGCGTAGAGCCACGTGGCGCGCCCGCCGCGGCACCATCCCATGACGCCGAGGCGGTTCGGGTCGCCTTTCGCCGCCGAGGCCGCCCAGGCCACCGTCGCGTCGAGATCGCCGATCCACTGCGCGTCCGGCGTCTTCGCGATGACGTCGCGGATGATCTGCTTCGGATCCGACATGGTCGAGAGGTCGCCCTGGCGGGCGTAGAGCTCGGGAGCCACGGCGCAGTAGCCGGCCTTCGCGAGCCTGCGACAGATGTCCTTGATGTAGTCGTGGACGCCGAAGATCTCCTCGATCACCAGGACGATCGGGAACGGGCCCGCGCCCTCCGGAACCGCGCGGTAGGCCGGCATCGGCCCGTCCGCGGCCGGGATCTTCACCTCGCCGGCCTCGATGCCCGCACTGTCGGTGTGGATCACCTGGGCCTCGACGCGGGTGGTCGCGAGCGTCAGCCCGCTCATCAGGCTCGTCATCACGAAGCCCCGTCGCGACAGGGGCGGCGTGATCAACCCGTCGAGTCCGGCCCGGTCGTGATCCGCCATCGTGCTCTCTCCCTCGTTCCGAGGCTGAGGGCTATCCGCGGGCGGCCGCCCGGGTCAAATCGGCTGCCGTCGCCGGGTCCTCAGGCGCCAGCGGCCGCCAGGGCCCGGACGGGCCGCGGGCTGGCGGCGCGCGCCGGCTCGGCGATCTCGCGGGGCTTCAGCATGTCGCCCAGGCTCACGAAGGTCTCGGCGGCCGGCGAGATCACGGCGCGGATGCCGTAGCCCAGCGCGAAGGAGCGGATCAGCTCGGCGTCCCGCGGGATGCCGAACCGGTCGAGAGCGGCGAGGAACGCCTCGCGGAACAGGCTCGGCCGGCACCAGCGCTTCTCGGCCATCTGCAGCGGCCAGTCCCACAGGCCCTCCGCCCGGCGCGTCGCGAGCGCGGAGCGGGCGATGAAGTAGCCGGTCTGGCGGTGCTCGATTCCGTCCGCCTGCACCGACCAGTCGTCGTTGCCGAACAGTTCGACCTCAGCCGCGTCGCCCATCGGGTCCTCCGCCCTGAACCAGCCTTCCGGCGCACCGGAACATTGCCGGAACACTGGAGCGGAAATCGGCGGTGGTCAAGGCGCTTGTTCCCGGTGCGTTCGCGAATCGCGCGGGCGCGCCTCAGCGGGCCTTGAACATGGCGTGCTCGATCCGGTCGCCCGGGGCGATCCCGAGCTTCGCCGCGGTGCCGGCGTTCAGCTCGAGCACCGCCACGACCGGGCCGCCCGACGGGATGATCGCCGTGGAGAGCGGCTCGGTGTCGGCGGCGATCCGGCTGATCGTCCCGTCGGGCCGGATGAACACCATGTCGAGCGGCAGGTAGGTGTTCTTCATCCACATCGTGACGGGCTGGTTCTGCTCGAAGTCGAACAGCATGCCGTGGTCGGCCGCCATGTGCCGGCGGAACATGAGGCCGCGGGCGCGGGCGGCGTCGTCGCGCATTACCTCGACGTCGAAGCGCTTCGGCCCGGCCTTCGTGACGATCGTCAGCGGCTCCGACTTGGTCGCGGCAGCCCGGGCGGCCGCCTGCGCCACGACGGCGGGCGCCGGGGCGATCGCGGTCAGGGCGAGGCAGGCGATGGCGGCCGCGCGGGCGGTGCGAAGGAGGGATCTCACAGGCTCATGCCTCTCGTGGGATGGCGCGCGGACCGTGAGGCCCGTCGCCCGGTGATAGACCAGGACATGCCGAAGGGGAATCCGGCTCCGGATTTTCCGAGCTTCGACAAGGAGATAGGACGGGGTGTGCCGGGCCGGGGAAACGCGGCCTCAATGGGACGCGGGCATCGTCCCGTCGATCAGCCGCACCTCCGCCGCCATCACGCCCTTCGAGCCGTCGCCGTAGCGCACCAGGACGGACTCGCCGGGCTTCAGCTCGGCGATCCCGTAGCGCCGCAGCGTCTCCATATGCACGAAGATGTCCGGCGTCCCGTCGCCGCGGGTCAGGAATCCGAACCCGCGCAGGCGGTTGAACCACTTCACGACGGCGGTCTCGAGCCCGCTGGTCGGCGTCACGGTGACGTGCGTGCGCGGCATCGGCAGCTCGGAGGGATGCACCGCCGTCGCCTGATCGAGGGAGATGACCCGGAAGGCCTGCCAGCCGCGGGGCCGCTCGACGGCCTCCACGACGATGCGGGCGCCCTCGCTGGCCGCCTGGTAGCCGTCGCGCCGCAGGCACGTGACGTGGAGCAGGATGTCGGGCGCACCGTCGTCGGGCACGATGAACCCGAAACCCTTGGACACGTCGAACCACTTGATGCGGCCGGCCACTTCGACGAGGTCGAGCGCCTCATCCTCGTGCTGATCCAGTTCGCCGGTTCGGGCGACAATCCCCCGCTCGGGGTTCTCCAGCCCGGATCCGCGTTCGTCAGACATGGCCGAGCAACCTACACCGAATCACGCCGCGCGCTCTCCCGGCAAGATTAACGAAGTCCTGATGTCCGGGAAGCCCATTTGGCCGACAGAACAGTGACGCCAAGTTGCAATCTTGGCGCAAGGAGGCGGGGCCGCAACAGTCGATCGGTCGCAGGCTCGGGCGAAACCGGCGTTTAAGCGTCGGGGCTGCCGAGGGGTTTTCCGGATGCCGGCTCTCCCTCCCGGCACTCCCGCGCACGCCGCGTCGGCGTTCACGTTTCCGAGAGCCGACGCACCCGCTTCGGGCTCGGTCGGAGCGTCCGTCGCACGGCGCGATGGAAAGGACGGCCCCGACATGGTTTGGGTGCACCATCATGTCCGTTGACGTCACCCTCGACCGTCCCGTCGCCGCCCCCCCGGTCGCGCCCGCCTCGCAGCGGCGCCGCCTGCCGGTCATCGACGCGGCGCGGGCGGCCGCCCTGCTGGCGATGGCGAGCTACCACACGCTCTGGGATCTCGGTCACCTGCGGCTGACCGCGGAGAACTACGCGCTGACGCCGACGGGGCGGCACGCCGCCGAGACGATTGCCGGCACCTTCCTGGTCCTGGTCGGCGTCGGCCTCGTGCTGATGAACGGGCGCGGGGTCCGGCTTCGACCGACGCTGCTGCGGTTCGCGCGGATCGGCGGGGCGGCGCTCCTCGTGACTCTCGGCACCTGGGTCATGTTCCCGGACGCCTTCGTGTTCTTCGGCGTGCTCCACTGCATCGCCGTCTCGAGCCTGCTCGGGCTGCCGTTCCTGTTCCTGCCGGTCCCGGTCACCGCCGTCGCGGCCGCGGCCGTGCTCGCCGCGCCGCACGTGGTGCACGCGCCCGTCCTCGACGCGCCGGCCCTGTTCTTCCTCGGCCTCGGCTCGGTGTTGCCGCGGACGAACGACTACGTGCCGCTCTTCCCCTGGTTCGGGCTGGTGCTGGCCGGCATCGTCCTGGGTCGTCTGGCCCTGCCGCGGCTCGCCCGGTCGCGGCTGGGAGCCTGGGCGCCGCGCACGCGGCTCGGCCGCGCCGCCACCTTCGCGGGCCGGCACAGCCTCGCGATCTACCTCATCCACCAGCCGCTGCTGCTGGCGCTGCTGACCGGGCTCGTCACGGTGGTCGGCGTCAATCCGCGTGCCGGGCTGCGGGCGTTCCGCGCCGATTACGTGACGATCTGCGCGCGCACCGGCGGCGAGCCGCCGCTCTGCCGCATCGCCGCCCGCTGCACCTCGGAGGCGCTGCTCCGCGAGGACCTGTTCCGGGAGGATGGCCGTCCCTTCAGCGGGACGGAGCGCCTGCGCGCGCAGGCGATCTCGCAGGGCTGCTACGCCACCCTGGAGGCCGCCACGCGATCCGCGCGCTGAACGCGGCGACCGACCTCGCAGGGTTGGTCGCCGGCGCGGACCGGATCAGTCCTTGGCGCGCTCGACGTAGGATCCGTCGGCCGTCATGACGACGACGCGGGTGCCGGCGGCGATGTGGGGCGGCACGGTCGTGCGCACGCCGTTCGACAGGGTCGCGGGCTTGTAGGACGACGAGGCGGTCTGGCCCTTCAGGACCGGCTCGGTCTCGGCGACCTCGAGCGTGACACGCTGGGGCAGCTCGATGGTCAGCGGGACGCCGTTATGGACGGAGAGCATCACCGCCATGCCCTCCTGAAGGTACGGGGCGGCGTCGCCGACCACGTCCTGCGGCACCGCGATCTGCTCGTAGTTCTCGGGGTTCATGAAATGGAACCCCTCGCCGTCGCTGTAGAGGAAGGTGTGCTCGCGATCCTCCACGAAGGCGCGCTCGACCTGCTCGGTCGTCCGGTAGCGCTCGGACACCTTCACGCCGTCCGTGATCCGGCGCATGTCGAGCTGGGTCACCGGGGTGCCCTTGCCGGGGTGGATGTTCTCGGCGAACAGGATCACGTAGAGCTTGCCGTCCTTCTCGACGACGTTGCCCTTGCGGAGCGTTGAGGCGATCACCTTCACGGAATTGCGTCCTGCATTGACATGGGGGCCGGCACGCGCCAAGCGCGGGCGCTGCATCTCGGACCCCGCCACTATCGCATCTGCGCCGCGGTTGCCAGCGGGCGGGCGCGGACCGTCGATGGCAACCGGCATCGGCCGCGGCGCGTCTCCGCGGCCCGGAGCCAGTCAGGTCCGAGGATGAGAGTGCTCCAGAACGCGACGCGTCCCGGTTGGAGCCGGCCGGTCCCGATCCGGCGCGGAGGCCGGTCGTGAGCGGACCCGCCTCCCCCTGGTGGTCGGCCGGCCGCCACGCCGACCGGCGCCCGGCGCTGCTCCTGCGCAACCGCGTCCTCGCGGCGTTCCGCGCGTGGTTCGCGGACCGCGACTTCGTCGAGGCCGAGGCCGCCTGCCTGCAGGTCTCGCCCGGCAACGAGGCGCACCTGTCCGCCTTCGCCACCGAGGCCGTCGGTGCGAGCGGCGCCCGCACGTCCCTCTACCTGCACACCTCGCCGGAATTCGCCTGCAAGAAGCTGCTGGCGGCGGGCGAGCCACGACTGTTCAGCGTCGCCCGGGTGTTCCGAAACCGCGAGCGCGGGCCGCTGCACCATCCCGAATTCACGATGCTCGAGTGGTACCGGGCCGGCGCCCCCTACACGGCGCTGATGGCGGATTGCGCCGACCTGCTCGCCGGCGCGGCCGAGACCGCCGGCGCCCGCCGCTTCACCTTCCGCGACCGGGAGACGGATCCCTTCGCCGAGCCGGAGCGCCTCACCCTGGCCGAGGCCTTCGACCGCTTCGCCGGGATCGACCTGCTGGCGAGCGTCGCGCCGGGCGGCGAGACGGACCGCGAGACTCTGGCCGCCGCCGTCGCGGCCTCCGGCCTCCGGGTCGCCCCGGACGATACCTGGGCCGACCTGTTCTCCCGCGTCCTCGTCGCGCGGATCGAGCCGCATCTCGGCCTCGGCCGCCCGACCATCCTGTGCGAGTACCCGGTCAGCGAGGCCGCCCTCGCCCGTCCGGCGCCGCACGACCCGCGGGTGGCCGAGCGGTTCGAACTCTACGCCTGCGGCGTCGAGCTGGCCAACGCGTTCGGCGAGCTGACCGACCCGGCGGAGCAGCGCCGCCGGTTCGAGGCCGAGATGGCCGAGAAGCAGCGGGTCTACGGCGAGCGCTACCCGATCGACGACGAGTTCCTCGCGGCGCTGGCCGTCATGCCGGAGGCGTCGGGAGTCGCCCTGGGCTTCGACCGCCTGGCGATGCTGGCCTGCGGGGCTACCCGGGTCGAGGACGTGATCTGGACTCCCGTGGCGGAGACGCGGCCATGAACCGGGTCCTGCGCAGCGCGGACGACCTCCTCACCGCCGGCCTGATCTCGGGGGCGGAGGCCGAGGCCCTCGGCGCCGTCCTCGCGCGCTACGCGGTCTCGGTGACGCCCGACATGGCCGAGCTGATCGACCCGCAGGACCCCGACGACCCGATCGGCCGCCAGTTCGTGCCCCGCGCCGCGGAAGCCGTGGCGACGCCGGAGGAGCGCGCCGACCCGATCGGCGACGCCGCCCACGCCCCGGTGACGGGGATCGTGCACCGCTACCCGGACCGCGTGCTGCTGAAGCCGCTCCACATCTGCCCTGTCTACTGCCGCTTCTGCTTCCGCCGGGAGATGGTCGGACCCGACGGGCTCGGGACCCTCACCGACGCCGAACTCGACGCCGCCCTCGCCTACATCGCGCAGGATCCGCGGATCTGGGAGGTGGTGCTCACCGGCGGCGACCCGTTCGCGCTCTCGCCGCGCCGCCTCGGCGCCATCGCGGAGCGCCTCGCCGCCATCCCCCATGTCCGGGTCATGCGGGTCCACACGCGCGTGCCCGTGGTGAAGCCCGATCTCGTCTCCGATGCCCTGGTCCAGGCGCTCAAGCGGTTCGGGCGGGCGGTCTTCGTCGCCGTGCACGCGAACCATCCGCGGGAATTCACCGCCGCCGCCAGCGCCGCCTGCGCCCGGCTGGTCGATGCCGGCATTCCCCTGGTCAGCCAGTCGGTGCTCCTGCGCGGCGTCAACGACGAGGCCGCGACCCTCGAGGCGCTGATGCGGATCCTCGTCGAGAACCGGATCAAACCGTACTATCTCCACCACGGCGACTTGGCCCCCGGGACGGCCCACCTGCGCACGGACGTGCCCAAGGGGCAGGCGCTGATGCGCGCCCTGCGCGGCCGCCTCTCCGGCCTCGCCCAGCCGACCTACGTGCTCGACATTCCCGGCGGCCACGGCAAGGTGCCGATCGGACCGGGCTACCTGCACGACACCCCCGACGGGGTGCGCGTGACCGATCCGGGCGGGCAGGACCACGCCTACCCGCCGAAGGCGTGACGGAGACTCTTCGATTATGCGCAGGCTTTGGGGCCGCCTCACCTCGGTGAACGTGCAGAAGGCGGTGTGGGGACTCGACGAGACGGGCCTGCCGTACGAGCGGGTCGAGGCCGGCGGCGCCCACGGGGTCGTCGACGACCCCGGCTACCGCGCGATGAACCCGAACGGCCTCGTCCCGACCTTGGAGGAGGACGGCTTCGTCCTGTGGGAATCCAACGCGATCCTCCGCTACCTGGCGGCGGTGAGCCCGGCCCTGGCCCTGCCGGCTGACCCCCGGGCGCGCGCCCACGCGGAGCAGTGGCTCGACTGGCAGGCCACGAGCTTCACGCCGGCCATGCGCGACGCCTTCTGGCAGCTCTACCGCGCGGCCGATCCGGACCGCGGCCTGATCGCCGCATCGCTGAAGAAGAGCGAGGCCATGGCGGAGATCCTCGACCGCCATCTCGCGGACCGGACCTACGCGGTCGGCGACAGCTTCGGCATCGCTGACATCGCCCTCGGCTGCGCGGCGCATCGCTGGCTGAACCTTCCGGCCGAGCGGATCGAGCGCCCGGCGCTGCGGCGCTGGTACGACCGGATCGCCGTCCGGCCCGGTGCCGCCCGGGCGCTCGGCGAGCCCATCGCCTGACGGCCGCCGCGGGCGCCCGGAGCCTTGCCGGCACGCCCGCGCGATCCACCTTCCCCGACCGCGCCGCCCGGACCGGGACCGGCCTTTCACGGAGCCCCCGATGGCGATCGACCCAACCCTGCGCGACGCGCTCTCCGCCGTGACACCGGCGAGCCTCGCCCGCGCCCTTGCGCGGGCCGGGGTGAAGGCCTGCACGCCACACGGGCTCTCGGCGCGGGGGAGCGGAACCGTGGTCGGGCCCGCCTACACGATGCGGATGATCCCGGCCCGCGACGACGCCGCGGGCGATCTCGCCGCGGCCATCGATGCCGTCCCCGAAGGCGCTGTGGTCGTGATCGATGCCGCGGCCTCCGCCCTCGCCCTGCCATTCGGAGCGATCCTGGCGGCACGCCTCGCCCAGCGCGGCGCCGTCGGTCTGATCACCGACGCGGCCCTGCCCGAGGAGATCGGCCTCCCCGCCTGGTGCCGGCCGGCCGCGGCCACAGGGGCCCTGGCCCTGGTCGGCACGCAGGAGCGCGTCGCCTGCGGCGGCGCCGCCATCCATCCCGGCGATATCCTGGTCGGCGACTCGAGCGGCCTCGTCGCCGTGCCGGCGGCGCTCGCCGAGCGGGTCGCCCTGGAGGCCGTCGAGCAGCAGCGCCTCGATCTCTGGATCCAGCGCGAGGTCGAGCGCGGCGCCGACCTCGCGAGTCTCCTTCCGCCGGACGCCGCGGCGCTCGCCCGGTTCGAGGCCGAGACGAAGCCGGCCTGAGCACCGTGTTCTTCCCCGTCTCGAAGGTGATCTTCTTCCTGATCACCCCGTCGAACTTCTGCATCTTCGCGATCCTGCTCGGGATCGCCGTCGCTGCGGTGACGCGGTGGCGGAGGGCCGGCCTCGGTCTGGCGCTGCTCGGCACCCTGCTGCTCGGCGCGGCCGGGCTGGCGCCCCTGTCGGACGTGGCCCTGATCCCCCTCGAGCAGCGCTTCCCCGCCTATCCGGATGACGGGCCGGCCCCGGCCGGGATCATCGTGCTGGGCGGCGGCATCGAGACGGGCCTCTCGGAGGCGCGTCGCCAGATCGTCGTCAACGATGCCGGCGAGCGGCCGATCTATCTCGCCGACCTCGCCCGGCGCTACCCGGCGGCGCGGCTGGTCTTCTCCGGCGGCAGCGGCTTCATCGCGGGCGGCATGGCCGAAGCCGACATCGTGAGCCGGCAGGCGGACGTGATCGGCGTTCCGCGGACGCGCCTTATCCTGGAGAACCGCTCGCGCAACACCCACGAGAACGCCGCCTTCTCGGCGGCCCTGGTGCAGCCGAAGCCCGGCGAGCGCTGGCTGCTCGTGACCTCGGCCTGGCACATGCCCCGGGCGGTCGGCTGCTTCCGCCAGGCCGGATTCGCGGTGGACGCGTTCCCGGTGGATTACCGGACCCGCGGCTGGGGCGACGTCGCGCATTTCCACGGCTTCGCGTCGGACGGGCTGCTCCAGTTCGACCTGGCCGTGAAGGAGTGGATCGGCCTCGTCGCCTATCGCCTGTCCGGCTACACGCCGGACTGGCTGCCGGGACCGGATTCCAGGGGGGCTTCCGAGGCCGCATCGGAGGTCGGCAGCGACAGGCGGTAGATCCCGCGGAAATCGTCCGGGTCGACGGGCTTCCCCTTCCGCAGGATCGCGATCCGCCCGGCATGGGCGAGCCGCACCGCGACCCGGCGCACAGGCTGCATCAGCGGGCCCCAGCCGTCCGGGTGCGGGCCGCCGAGGGCGCGGGCGACCTCCGAGGGGCAGACGGTCTTGTCGGCGCCGCGCTCGGCCACGAGGCGCAGCATCGCCGTCTCGATCGCGGCGTCGTCGGGTCGTGGGTCGGTCATGTGCGGGCCTCTTCGGCGGGCGACAGGAGCGGCGCCTCGAGCGGTCCCTCGTGGGGCCCCTCCCCGGCTTCGAGGAGAGCCTTGCGGATCTCCGAGGCAAACTGGCGGCGCCACATGATGATCACGACGGCCGTCGTCGAGACGAACAGCACGTAGGGGCTGATGAACCAGCCGAGATAGGCCAGCGCGAAAAAGAACGCGCGCTGACCGCGGGCGAAGTGCCGCCCGGCGCTGACGTTCATGGCCGCGAGCCGCCGCACCGCCCGCAGCATCTCGACGTCGCTCGTGCCGGACCCCTTGTGCGGCACGGCGCCCAGCAGGATCGCCGTGTAATTGAACAGCCTGTAGGCCCAGGCGAATTTGAAGAACGCGTAGACGAAGATCAGCGCGAGGCCGGCGACCTTCAGCTCCCAGGTCAGGCGATTGGCCACCGTCCCGAAGGGCAGCGTGGCGAACAGGTTCAGGACGTCGTCCCCGGAGCGCGACAGGGTCAGGACGGAACCCAGCGCGATGAGCGAGGTCGAGGCGAAGAAGGCCGTACCGTTCTGCAGCGAGGCGTTGATCTGCGTGTCGACCACCCGGTTGTCGCGGCCGATGACCTGGCGCGCCCAGTTGGCCCGGTGGCCGTTCATGATCTGGCTGAGGGAGACCATCCTGCCGCGCAGCCGGCCGACGGACAGGCCGTAGGCGATCCAGGCGAGGACGAAGTAGAGCAGCGCCGCGAGATCGAGATGCGAGAAGGCGGCGCTGCCGGCGGACAGGTCGGTCATGGTCTCCGGATGGCGGATACGCGAAGGGGCCGTCCGCCATACCAGTCCGCGGGCGCGCGCTGAACCCGCCGCGGCGATCTCAGTCGCGCAGGATCCGGAATTCGCCGTCGCGCGGCACGTCGCCGCCGTCCCGCGCGGCCACGTCGGTCACGCGCGCACCCGGCGGACCCGACCGGCACAGGGCCGCCATCTCCGCCACGGCCTCCGGCGCGCCGCTGAAGACCGCCTCGACCGTGCCGTCGTCGCGGTTGCGCACGGAGCCGGCGAGGCCGCGGGCGCGGGCCTCGGACTGCGTCCAGGCCCAGTAGGACACGCCCTGGACGCGACCGGTGACGATGACGGAGATCGTCCGGGTCTCGCTCATGCGGGCGCGGTCTCGCCTGGATGGGCCCGCGCCGGCGGCGCGGGCCGGGATGGCCTCACTCGGCCGCGATCGGGCGACGCATGCCGGCACCGAGGGCCGGGGTCCGCGTCGCGCCGGTGCGGACATGCGTGGAGTAGAGCATCAGGCCCGTGAAGGCGATGCCGCCCACGATGTTCCCGATCAGCGTCGGGATCTCGTTCCAGAGCAGGTAGTCCATCACCGTGAGGTGGCCGCCCATGAGGATCGCCGACGGGAACAGGAACATGTTCACCACCGAGTGCTCGAAGGTCATGAAGAAGAACACCGTGATCGGCATCCACATCGCGATGACCTTGCCGGGCACCGAGGTCGACAGCATGGCGCCGATGACGCCGGTCGAGACCATCCAGTTGCACAGCATGGCGCGGACGAAGAGCGTCAGCATCCCCGAGGCGCCGTACTTCTCGTAGCCGAGGGTGCGCGCCTCGCCGATCCCGGCGATGAGCTTGCCGACGGCGTTCGGCTCGGTGGCGAAGCCGAAGGTGAAGACGATCGACATCATCACCGCGGTGGTCAGGGCGCCCGCGAAGTTGCCGAAGAAGACCAGCACCCAGTTGCGGGCGACGCCGGCCACGGTGACGCCGGGGCGCTTGTCGATGAGGGCGAGCGGCGTGAGCACGCAGACGCCGGTGAACAGGTCGTAGCCGAGCAGGTACAGCATCGAGAAGCCGACCGGGAACAGCAGCGCCGCGACCAGCGGCTGGCCGGTCGCCTGGTTGACGCTCACCGCGAAGGCGGCGGCGAGCGCCAGGATCGCGCCGGCCATGTAGGCCCGGATGAACGTGTCCTTGGTAGCCATGAAGACCTTCGCCTCACCGGCATCGACGGCCTTCTTCACGAAATCGGCGGGCGCCAGATACGACATGCACAACTCTCCCTCGCGAACGCACGCCGATCGTCGTTGACCGACGGGCGCGCCGCGCAATCACGGATGGCCGGACGGGCGCGGTGCTGCCGCTCGCCCTCCAGCTCGCTCGTGGGCAAGCATGTCGCGTACCAACTGCGCGACGCTCAAGCGGGCAGGCCGCGGGTCCAGGTGCCGAGTTCCCGAAGATAGGCGGGCGGCAGCTGCGCCGCGCGCGCCGCCGCGACGACCGCCTCCAGGTACCCGGGCCTCGGACGCCCGGGCGCGGTCGAGCATCCGCGATAGATCAGGGCGCGCTTGACGCCCTCCCCGGTGCGGATCGGCAGCGCCGCCTTGGTGTAGAGCCCCCCGGCGACGCCCTCGTAGCGGTCGAGGGCCGGGATGTCGTCGGGAGCGAGTTCCCACAGGACGCCCCAGACGGTGCGCCTTCGATCGGGCACGACCGACGCGTAGCCCTCGCGCATGATGATGAAGCGGTGGTTCGGCAGATGTCCGCCGCCGATCAGCCGCGAAACCGGGCAGCGCAGCGCCATCGCGGCGGCATCCATGTTGGCGCCGTAGGCGAAATAGAGGGGCATGCCGGAGCTGTGAGAGCCTACTCGCCCGCTGGGGGATCGAGGCGCTGCGCGGCCCGCTCGTTCGCGCGCACGGCCGCGTAGGCGATCGCCAGCGTGATCGCCGGAATGCCGAACGTTACGAAGATCCAGTCGTAGTTCACGGCTTCAGGCTCCGGAGGGCACGCCTCGCACCGTAACAGTACTGCGCAGCCGGTCCCCAGCCAAACGAGCGTGAAGATCGCGTTCTCGACGCGCAGCGCCGGTGCACTCGGCACACCGAAGCTCGCGGCCGTCATCGGCGTGACGAAGCCGATGACGACGTAGGCAACCGCGATGTTGTTCAGCGCCGTCGCCAGCAGCTTGGTCTGCTCATTGTGAACCGTAGTCACGGCCGCGAGCGCGACGCGTGCCCCGCGATCAGGCGAATTCCAGGATCACCGCGTCGACCGCGAGGCTGTCGCCCTCCTTGGCGTGGATCTTCCCCACCGTCGCGTCGCGCTCGGCGCGGAGGACGTTCTCCATCTTCATGGCCTCGACGACCGCGATCGGCTCGCCGTTCTTCACCTCCTGGCCCTCGGTGACGAGGATCTGCTTCACGAGGCCGGGCATCGGGCAGAGCACCTGCTTGCCCGAGCCGGCCTGCTCCTTCACCGGCATCAGGGCGGCGAGCTCCGCCTCGCGGCGGGTGTAGACCCGGGCCTCGGCGGCCGCGCCGGCGTGCTGCAGGAACACGCCGTTGAGCAGGCTGCGCACCTGGATCGCCACGCGCTCCGAGCCGATCGTGCCGATCCAGACCGGCTCGCCCGGGCGCCAGGCGCTCGCCACCGTGAGCGCCGTGCCGTCGTCGCGGGTGACGAGGATGTCCTCGCCCTCCGGCTCGACCGTCACCGGGAAGGATTGACCCGCCAGGATCACCACGCGCTCACGCTCGAAGGCGAAGAGGCCGGGCGCGCGCATCTGCCCGGAGATGCCGCGCTTGCGCTGGTTGAGCTTGTGGTCGATCGCCGCCGCCGCCGCCATCATGCGGATCGCCACCGGGCCGGCGGGCTCCGGAGCCGTGAAACCCTCGGGGAATTCCTCGGCGATGAAGCCTGTGGACAGCCGACCCTCCTGCCAGCGCGGATGGGCCATCAGCGCCGAGAGGAACGGGATGTTGTGGCGGATGCCGTCGATGGCGAAGGCGTCGAGGGCCTCGCCCTGCGCGGCGATCGCCTCGGCCCGGGTCGGCGCCCAGGAGACCAGCTTGGCGATCATCGGGTCGTAGTGGATGGCGATCTCGCCGCCCTCCTCCACCCCGGTATCGTTGCGGATGATCGCCGTGCCCTGCTGGCCCTCCTCCGGCGGACGGTAGGTGGTCAGCCGACCGATCGAGGGCAGGAAGTTGCGGGTCGGGTCCTCGGCGTAGACGCGGCTCTCGACCGCCCAGCCGTTCAGCTTCACGTCGTCCTGGGTGATCGGCAGCTTCTCGCCGGCCGCGACGCGGATCATCAGCTCGACGAGGTCGAGGCCGGTGATCATCTCGGTGACCGGATGCTCGACCTGCAGACGGGTGTTCATCTCCAGGAAGTAGAAGGACTTGTCCTGCCCGGCGACGAACTCGACCGTGCCGGCCGAATCGTAGTTCACCGCCTTGGCGAGCGCGACGGCCTGCTCGCCCATCTTGCGGCGGGTCTTCTTGTCGAGGAGCGGCGACGGCGCCTCCTCGATCACTTTCTGGTTACGGCGCTGGATCGAGCACTCGCGCTCGCCGAGGTAGACGACGTTGCCGTGCTTGTCGCCGATCAGCTGGATCTCGATGTGGCGCGGGTCGGTGATGAACTTCTCGATGAAGACGCGGTCGTCGCCGAAGGAGGAGGCCGCCTCCGACTTGGCGCGGGCGAAGCCCTCCGCCACTTCCTCGCCCGAGTAGGCGATGCGCATCCCCTTGCCGCCGCCGCCCGCGGAGGCCTTGATCATCACCGGGTAACCGATCTCGTCGGCGATCTTCCTGGCGTGCTCGGGTGATTCGATCACGCCGAGGAAGCCCGGAACCGTCGAGACCTCGGCGGCGGCCGCCGCCTTCTTCGACTCGATCTTGTCGCCCATGGCGGCGATGGCCCCCGGGTTGGGGCCGATGAACACGATGCCGGCAGCCTCGAGCGCCTTCGGGAAGGCCTCGCGCTCGGAGAGGAAGCCGTATCCCGGATGGACGGCCTGGGCGCCGGTCTTCTTGCAGGCCTCGACGATCTTCTCGATCACGAGGTACGATTCGGAGGCGGCAGCGGGCCCGATATGCACGGCCTCGTCGGCCATGGCGACGTGCACGGCGTCGCGATCGGCATCCGAGTAGACCGCTACGGTCTTGATGCCCATCCTCCGGGCCGTCTTGATCACCCGGCAGGCGATCTCACCCCGGTTGGCAATCAGGATCTTGTCGAACATCGCTGGCGCACTGCTTTCGAGATCGCCGGATTGCGCACCGGCTTGACTGTCCCGATAGATCAGTTGCGCCGCCGACGGAAGCTGCGCCTTGGTCTGAGGCTCAGGCGGCCAGGGCGAAGGTCATGCGCGGGGCCTGGACCGTGTCGCGGGCGCGACGGTTGGCCTCGAGGGCGAAGGCCACCAGTGATTCGGCGCTGCTCTCGGCCTCGCGGACGACTTCCATGGCGATCCGGGCACCCACCGCGCTCGGGCCGTCGCGGCCGCTGAGCGAGGCGGCGAGCCACGCGGCGACGTCGCGGTCGATGTAGCCGGTCGGGCGCGAGCCCCACACGGCGAAGTCGACGACCGAGGCGACCAGGAAGTCGGCGAAGGCGTCGGAACCGATCACCGCCCGCTCGAGGGCGATCAGGAGGTCGGCCTCCTCGCGGTTCATGAGGCCGTCCGGGAGAACCTCGCGCTTCAGGACGAGCAGGTCCTCGTCGCTGATCGTGCCGGCCGAGACAGCATGGTTGCAGAACTGTTGAACGGAAATGGTGGTCATGATCGCCTGCCTCCCCGACCTTTGTTGCGGTCGGCTCTAGTCCCTGTGTGTCTTCAACTTACGGGACCGCTCCCCTTCCAGAGGTTAATGGCGAGATCTGAACGGAAGTTCAGGTAAACACCCCCCGAGCAAGCAGGCTTATTGGGACGTTGACCGGTTGCGTTACCGGACGATGACCGTGGCTCCCACGGGCACCCGGTTGTAGAGGTCGACCACGTCGATGTTGCGCATTCGGATGCAGCCCGAGGAGACCGCCTGGCCGATCTTCTCGGGCTCGTTCGTGCCGTGGATCCGGTAGAGCGTGTCCCGACCGCGATCCGACAGGTACAGGGCGCGGGCGCCGAGCGGGTTCATCGGGCCGCCCTGCATGGCGTGGACGTGCGGCCAGCGCCGGATCATCTCGGCCGGCGGGTTCCAGGCCGGCCACTCCGCCTTGCGGTCGATCCGGGCCGTGCCGGTCCAGCCATACGCCTCGTCGCCCACCGACACGCCGTAGCGCATCGCCCGGCCGTTCGGCAGGACGAGGTAGAGCTGGCGCTCCTTGGTCTCGACGACGATGGTGCCGGGCGCTTCCCGGGTCGGGTCGGCGATCTCGTAGCGGGCGAAGTGCGGATCGAACTCGGCCTCGGGCACCAGGGCCATGTACTCGGCGTCGCGGGCCGAGAGCGCCGGATCGGGCACGCCCTTGAAGGTGCAGCCCGCCAGCAGCAGGGCGCAGCCGAGTCCCGAGATAATGCGCATATCCCCGCCTCGAAGGTCGTCGCGGCCGCGGACGGGGCGCGCGGATCGCCGATCCGGGTCCGTCCCGTGGAAGAATCACGCAACCATAAGGGGGCAACGGCACCCCGCCGTAGTCCGCGCGTTGGGCCCGTGGCACATTGCCGGCTCCTGTTGCCGGTGCGCGACAGGCGAGCATCCCGGGAGCGACCCTCGTGACCACCCTGTACGTGAGCCATCCCGCCAGCTTCGATCACGAGGTCCCCGAGGGGCATCCGGAGCGACCGGCCCGGATGCGCGCGGTGGAGCGGGCCCTGGAGGACGAGCGCTTCGCGGGCCTCGTGCGGGCCACGGCGCCCCGGGGCGAGATCGAGACCGTCACCCTCGCGCACCCGCGCGAGTACGTGGACGCGCTGGTGGCGGCGGTGCCCGAGCACGGCATGGTCGGCATCGATTCCGACACGATCCTGTCGGCGGGCAGCCTCGAGGCGACGCTGCGGGCCGTGGGCGGCGGGATGCACGCCGTCGACGCCGTCGTCGGCGGCGAGTGCCGCAACGCCTTCGTGGCCATGCGCCCGCCCGGCCACCACGCGGAGCGGACCCGCGCGATGGGCTTCTGCCTGTTCAACCACGCCGCCATCGCGGCCCTGCACGCCCGGAAGAAGCACGGCGCCGAGCGGGTGGCGCTCGTGGACTGGGACGTCCACCACGGCAACGGCAGCCAGGACATCTTCTGGAACGACGCCTCGGTGCTCTACTGCTCGACCCACCAGATGCCGCTCTATCCCGGGACCGGATCGCCGTCCGAGCGGGGCGAGAAGGACACGATCGTCAACGTGCCGCTGCGGCCGAACGACGACGGCGAGGTGTTCCGCGAGGCGTTCGAGACCGGCATCCTCTCCCGCCTGGAGGCGTTCCGGCCGGACGTGATCGTGATCTCCGCCGGCTTCGACGCGCACCGGCTGGACCCGCTCGCCAATCTGCGGCTGGAGGCCGAGGATTTCGGCTGGGCGACCCGCCGCCTGATGGACCTGGCCGAGCGCTGCGCGGGCGGCCGGGTCGTCTCGATCCTCGAGGGCGGCTACAGCCTCGAGGGCCTCGGCAAGTCGGTGGCCGCCCACGTCGACGCGCTGATGGGCCGCTGACGGCGGCTGCGTTGCGGTCGTCCGGCGGCAGGCGATAATCGGCGTCTCGGAGGAGATCGCCGCCATGCCGCCACGGAGCCGTCTGCGCCCACCCCTGCGGAGCATTCCCGTCCCGGCCGCGGGCACCGCTCGATGACGCTCGCGGGCTTCCTGACCTACGCGCTGGCCCTCGGGGTCGCTGCCGCGATCCCCGGGCCCGGCGTCGTCGCCCTCGTCGCCCGGGCCCTGGGCGCCGGTTTCGGCGCCGCGATGGCCTTCTCGCTCGGCCTGATCCTCGGCGACCTGACCTATCTCGCCGCCGCGATCTTCGGCCTGTCGCTGATCGCAGAGGCGCTCGGGGCGGTCTTCGTCGTCGTCCGCTACGGCGCGGCGCTCTACCTGGCCTACCTGGCGTTCCGGCTCTGGCGCGCGGCCGGAGCCGCAGCCCGGGTCGAGGGGGAATCGCGGGACCGGCCGTGGACCAGCTTCGTCGCCGGGCTGACCATCACCTTGGGCAATCCGAAGACGATCGTCTTCTACCTCGCGATCCTGCCGACGCTCGTCGATCTGCGGGGCGTGACGGCGGCGGATTGCGTCACCCTCGTCGTCATCACGGCCGCGATCCTCTTCGCCGTGATGACGCCCTACGCGGCGCTGGCGGCGCGGGCGCGCGAGTCTCTCCGGCGGCCGGCCTTTCGCGCGCGGCTGAACCGCGGCGCCGCGGCGATCATGGCCGGCGCGGCTTTTTGGACCGTCCTGCGCCGCGCCTGACCGGGGCGCTCTTCCGGGCCTCAGCCCTCCAGGGGCTCGTCGCCGAGGAGCTCGATACCGAAGCCCGAGAGGCCGACATAGGAGCGGGACGAGGTGGCGAGGTTGCGGATCGAGACCACGCCGAGATCGCGCAGGATCTGGGCGCCGAGCCCGACCTCGCGCCACTGCCGCGCCCGCAGCGCCTCCGTTCCCTCGTCGGTGACGCTCTTGACCGGGACACCCGCGGTGCCGTCGCGGAGATAGACCAGCACGCCGCGCCCGGCCGCCGCGAAGCGCTTGAGCACGGCGTCGATCTGCTTGCCGCCGCCGATCACGTCGGCAGCGACGTTGGAGCGGTGCAGGCGCACCAGCACGTCGCGGCCGTCGCCGATCTCGCCCATCACGAACGCGAATTGCTGGATCGACTCGAAGGGCGTCGAGAAGACGTAAGCGTTCAGGTCGCCGTGGTTCGAGCGCACCGGGAAGTGTCCGACCCGCTCCACCAGACGATCGCGGGCCTGCCGATAGGCGATCAGGTCAGCCACCGAGACCTGCTTGAGGCCGTGCTTCTCGGCGAAGGTCTCGATCTGCGGCCCCTTCATGACGGTGCCGTCGTCGTTGGCGAGCTCGCAGATCACGCCTACGGGCGGCAGCTCGGCGAGGCGGCACAGGTCGACGGCGGCCTCGGTGTGGCCCGAGCGCATGAGCACGCCGCCGTCGCGGGCGATCAGCGGGAAGACGTGGCCGGGCCGCACGAAGTCGCCGGCGCCCATGTTGCCGTTGGCCAGCGCCCGCACGGTGTTGCAGCGCTGCTCCGCCGAGATGCCGGTCGTCAGCCCGTGCTTGACGTCGACCGTGACCGTGAAGGCGGTGCCCAGCGGTGCGTCGTTCGACGCCACCATCGGCGCGAGGTGCAGGCGCCGGGCCTCGGCCTGCGTGATCGGCGCGCAGACGATGCCGCAGGTGTTGCGGATGATGAACGCCATCTTCTCCGGCGTGCAGAGCGAGGCGGCGACGACGAGGTCGCCCTCGTTCTCGCGGTCGTCGTCGTCGGTGACGACCACGATCTCGCCGCGGGCGAAGGCCGCGATGGCCTCTGTGACGGTGCAGTGGGGCACGGGCATTCTCGAATTGTTGGGACGGACCCGGATCAGGGCTGGGATCCGACCTGTCCGCGATGGCGCAGATAGTGATCGGCCAGCACGCAGGCCATCATGGCCTCCGCGACCGGCACGGCGCGGATGCCGACACAGGGATCGTGCCGGCCCTTGGTGACGAGATCGACCTCGCCGCCGTCGCGGGTGACGGAGCGGCGCGGGGTCAGGATCGAGGAGGTCGGCTTCACGGCGAACCGCACCACGACCGGCTCGCCGTTGGAGATGCCGCCCAGGATGCCGCCCGCGTGGTTCGCCAGGAAGCGCGGCCGGCCGCCGTTGCCGGCCCGCATCTCGTCCGCGTTGTCCTCGCCGCGCAGGGCCGCCGCCGCGAACCCGTCGCCGATCTCGACGCCCTTCACGGCGTTGATCGACATCATCGCGGCGGCCAGGTCCGCGTCCAGCTTGCCGTAGACCGGTGCGCCGAGACCGGGCGGCACGCCCTCGGCGACGACCTCGATGACGGCGCCGACCGACGAGCCGTCCTTCCGGAGCCCGTCGAGATAGGTCTCGTAGAAGGACGCCGTCTCGGCATCGGGGCAGAAGAACGGGTTGTTGCCGACCGCGTCCCAGTCCCAGCGGGACCGGTCGATGGCGTGCGGGCCCATCTGCACGAGGGCCGCCCGGATGGTCACGCCCGGGATGACCTTGCGCGCCACCGCGCCGGCCGCGACCCGCGCGGCGGTCTCTCGCGCCGAGGACCGGCCGCCGCCGCGGTAGTCGCGGATGCCGTACTTCACGTCGTAGGTGTAGTCGGCGTGGCCGGGGCGGTAGCTGTCGCGGATCTCCGAGTAGTCCTTCGAGCGCTGATCCGTGTTCTCGATCATCAGCGCGATCGGGGTGCCGGTGGTGAGCTGGCGGCCGCCGGTGCGGTCGTCCGCGAAGACGCCGGACAGGATCTTGACCTGATCGGGCTCGCGGCGCTGCGTCGTGAAGCGCGACTGGCCGGGCTTCCGGCGATCCAGCTCGGCCTGGATCTCCTCGGCCTCCAGGGGCAGGCCGGGCGGGCAGCCGTCGACGACGCAGCCGAGCGCGATCCCGTGGCTCTCGCCGAAGGTCGTGACGCGGAACAAGTGGCCGAAGGTGTTGTGCGACATGGCGCGGCTGCCTTAGCGCGGGAGCGGCGGGGGCACAAACGCGGCCCGTGCAGGGCGGCCGGGCAGACCCGCGCGCGGTGACGGGTCGGAGCGCCCGGCAGCCTCACCGGGCCTTCGGCGAACCGGGCAGATCGAGCCCGCCCCGCGCCTTGAGCGCCCGGTACGCCGCGACCGCCGCCGCGAGATCCCGGCGCAGCCGGCGCTCGTCGCCGAGATCGGCGAGGGCGTAGGTGAGGCCGAGGATGTGGGCGGCCTCGTAGCCCTCCGGCAATTCGCCCGCGCTGCCGAGGGCGATCGCCGCGTTCGGCAGCGCGTCGGCGAAGTCCGACAGCCGAGTCCTGAGCGCGGCGCCGCTGGCGCGAAGATGGGCACCGGCCGCCGGACCGTGGCTGCGGATCGCCGCCACCGTTCCCTGCGCCAGCGACAGGTGCACCGCCTCGCGGTTCGCCGGAAACAGGTAGACGAGGTAGTAGCCCCGCGTGGCGCTGGTGGTGACGGCGGGATCGAACACGGCGATCCAGGGGATCGCGGCCCAGTGGCTCCCGCGCCCCGGGCTGCCCTTCACCAGGAACGGCCCGTCGATCGGCTCCAGGGCGGCGCGCAGCTCGTCCGGCGCACCCCTGCGGATGACGGCGGCGAGCGGGTGGCCGGCCGGCGGATCGAGCCGGGCGAGCGGGTATTCCTCGACGATCCGCCGGAGGGCGTAGCCGAGGCTCACGGCCGCGCCAGCACCCCGCCGGTGATGGCCTCGCGTACCCCGGTGGTCGCCGGGAAGGTGATCGGCAGGCCCTTGAGCGAGCGCACCGCGAGGTACGCGAAGGCCTGCGCCTCCAGATAGGCGGAGGACCAGCCGATCGCGTCCGCGGTCGTGATCTCGGCGCGCAGGTGGTAGTTCAGGAGCCGCACCAGCTCGCCGTTGCGGGCGCCGCCGCCGGCCACGATCCAGCGGGTCGGGACCTCCGGGGCGTGGTCGAGGGCCCGGGCCACGGCCCGGGCCGTGAAGGCCGTGAGCGTCGCGGCGCCGTCCTCGGTCGAGAGTTGCCCGGCGAGCTTGTGCGAGAACCAGTTCCGGTCCAGCGACTTCGGCGGTTTGCGGAAGAAGAACGGGTGCGTCAGGAGCCAGGCGAGCAGCTGCTCGTCCGGGCGGCCGCGGGCGGCGGTGCGGCCGCCATCGTCGAGGTTCTTGCCCTCGCGCTCCTGCATCCACTCGTCGATCAGGGCGTTTCCGGGACCGGTGTCGAAGGCGATGACGCCCCCCTTCGAGTCGATCAGCGTCGCGTTGGCGACGCCGCCGATGTTGAGGATGCCGAAGGGCCCGTCGAAGCCCGACGCCTCGGCGAGCGCCTTATGGAAGACCGGCACCAGCGGCGCCCCCTGCCCGCCCGCCTCGATATCGGCCCGGCGCAGGTCCGAGACGACCGGGATGCCGAGCCGGGTCGCCAGCGCCTGCCCGTCGCCGATCTGGATCGAGATCCGCTGGTCCGGGCGGTGGATCACGGTCTGGCCGTGGAAGCCGATCACGTCGATCTCGGAGGCATTCAGGCCGTGCTCCTCCAGGAAGCGCTCCACGGCCTCGGCATGGGCGAGGGTGACGAAGGCCTCGGCCTCCGGCAGACGCCCCGGCCGGTCGGCGGGATGGAGGACGGATTCGGCGTCCTTGGTGGCGGCGCGCAGCAGCGCCTTCTCGTCGTCGGCGTAGCCGCGGTAGCCGGTGGGGCCCAGCGGCTCGAGGAAGTTGTTGTGGCCCTTGACCACGTGGACGCGCTCGCCGTCGGTCTCGATCAGCGCGATGTCGACGCCGTCCAGCGAGGTGCCGCTCATCAGTCCGATCGCGCGCATCATCGCCATGCCGTGCTGCCCCGTGCCTTTCGGTCAACGCCCTGCTAAGAGCGCGCCGTATCCTGAACCCAGCGCGAGCTAGCATGCGGGGCCTCGGCCTGTCGCGCCAGCGCGCGACCCGAGATGGCATCCATGACCGCCGAGAGCTTCGCGCCGAAATCCGACTTCCTGCGGATCCTGACCGAGCGCGGCTATATCCACCAGACCTCGGACCTCGCCGGCATCGACGCCGCGGCCCTCGAGGGCCGGCTGACCACCTATGTCGGCTACGACTGCACGGCGCCCTCGCTCCATGTCGGGCACCTCCTGTCGATCATGATGCTGCACTGGCTGCAGGCCACCGGGGGCAGGCCCATCGCCCTGATGGGCGGCGGCACGACCCGGGTCGGCGACCCGTCCGGCCGCGACGAGACCCGCAAGATCCTCACCGTCGAGCAGATCGACGCCAACAAAGCCGAGATCCGCAAGACCTTCGACCGGTTCCTGCGTTTCGGCGACGCGGCCGGCGACGCCGTGATGGTCGACAACGCCGAGTGGCTGACCAAGCTCAACTACATCGAGATGCTGCGCGACGTCGGCCGCCATTTCTCGGTGAACCGCATGCTGTCGATGGACAGCGTGCGCCTGCGCCTGGAGCGCGACCAGGAGCTGTCGTTCCTCGAGTTCAACTACATGATCCTTCAGTCCTACGACTTCGTGGAGCTGAATCGCCGCTACGGCTGCGTCATGCAGATGGGCGGATCGGACCAGTGGGGCAACATCGTCAACGGCATCGATCTCGGCCGCCGCATGGGCACGCCGCAGCTCTACGCCCTGACCTGCCCGCTGCTGACCACGTCGTCCGGCGCCAAGATGGGCAAGACCGCGGCCGGCGCCGTCTGGCTCAACCCGGACATGCTGAAGCCCTACGATTACTGGCAGTTCTGGCGGAACACCGAGGACGCGGACGTGGCCCGCTTCCTCAAGCTGTTCACCCTGCTGCCCATGGAGGAGATCGCGCGCCTCTCCGCCCTCGCCGGCTCCGAGATCAACGCGGCCAAGACGGTGCTGGCCACGGAGGCGACCGCGCTGATGCACGGCCGCGAGGCCGCCGAGGCCGCCGCCGAGACCGCCCGCAAGACCTTCGTCGAGGGGACGCTGGCCGCCGACCTCCCGAGCGTCACCGTGCCGTCCGCCGCCCTGGAGGCGGGCCTCGGCGTGCTCACCGCCTTCGGGCCGGAGGTCGCCAAGCTCGTGCCGTCCACCAGCGAGGCGCGCCGTCAGATCAAGGGCGGCGGCCTGCGGGTCAACGACGTGCCGGTCACGGACGAGAAGGCTGTCCTCGGCCGCGGCGACGTGACCGCGGACGGGGTGATCAAGCTCTCCTTCGGCAAGAAGCGGCACGTGCTGTTGCGGCCCGAATAGGCCGCCCGAGACCGCCACGAGGGACGGAACGCGTGAGCATAGCCCGCATCCTGGTGATCGACGACGAGCCGCCGATCCGCCGGCTGCTCCGCACCGGTCTCGGGACGCAGGACTACGCGGTCGTCGAGGCCGCCGACGGGGCCGCGGCGCTCGCCGCCCTGGAGGCCGGCGGGGTGGATCTCGCGATCCTCGACCTCGGCCTGCCCGACATGGCCGGCCACGCCCTCCTGGCGGCGATCCGCGAGCGCTGGCCCGACCTGCCGGTCGTGATCCTGTCGAGCCGCGACGACGAGCGCGGCAAGGTCGAGGCTCTCGATCTCGGCGCCGACGACTACGTCACCAAGCCCTTCAGCATGAACGAGTTGCTGGCGCGCATCCGCGCGGCCCTGCGCCATCGCCTCGCCATGCAGGGGGAGCGGCCGGTCTTCCGGGTCGAGGACCTCTCGGTCGACCTCGTCCGCCGCATCGTCCGCGTCGGCGAGCGCGAGGTGAAGCTGTCGCCGCGGGAATACGAGTTCCTGCGCGTGCTGGTGCAGCACGCCGGCAAGGTGCTCACCCACGCGCAGCTCATGCGCCACGCGCCGGCCTCGTCGGACCCGCAGTACCTGCGCGTCTACATCCGGCAGCTGCGCCAGAAGCTCGAGCCCGATCCCGAGCGCCCGCGCTACCTACTCACCGAGACCGGCGTCGGCTACCGCCTGCGCGCGCCGGACTGAGCCCGGCGCACCGGCTCAGGGCTCCAGCCCCTCCTCGACGCGCCGCGCGGCGCGCAGCTTCTCGACCCGCGCCACCGAGAACACCGAGGCCTCGTAGAGGAGCAGCATCGGGATCGCGAGGGAGAGCTGCGAGATGACGTCCGGCGGGGTCAGGATGGCGGCGGCGACGAAGACCAGCACGATCGCGTAACGACGCTTCTCGCGCAGGAACGCCGCGTCGATGATCCCGATCTGGCCGAGCAGCGTCAGGATTACCGGCAGCTGGAAGGCGATGCCGAACGCGAAGATCAGCGTCATGATCAGCGACAGGTACTCGTCGACCTTCGGGAGCAGCTTGATCGTCGGCTCCCCGGCGACGCCCACCTGCTGGAGCGACACCGAGAATTTGATCAGCAGCGGCATCGCCAGGAAGAACACCACGAGCGCGCCGAGCAGGAAGAAGATCGGGGTGGCCACGAGGTAGGGCAGGAACGCCTTGCGCTCGTTGCGGTAGAGGCCGGGTGCCACGAAGGCGTAGATCTGCGTCGCGATCACCGGGAAGGCCAGGAAGGCCGCGCCGAAGACGCTGAGCTTGATGTTGGTGAAGACCTGCTCGAGAAAGTGCGTGGCGATCAGCTCGGCGTTCTGCGCACCCACGATCGAGACGTAGGGGTAGACCAGCACGTTGTAGATGTCGCGCGAGAAGAAGAAGCACGCGAAGAACATCAGCACGAAGGCGATGAGCGACTTGATCAGCCGCGACCGCAATTCGATCAGGTGCTCGAGCAGGGGCGCCCGGGACGCCTCGATCTCGGCCTCGTCCGCCTCGCTGATCATCGGGCAGCCGTGCCGTTCTTGGACTCTTCGGTGGCGGGATGCGCGGCGGGCGGGTCGGGCGGAGGGCCGAACGGATCGTCCACCGAGCCGGGCACGGGCAGGGGCGCCTCCGCGACCTCGGTCGCCGCACCATGGTCCGACGCGCCGGCTGGCGTCACCGGATGCGTATCGGCGGCGTGAGGCGCCGCCGCGGCTTCCTGCTCGGCCTTCAGCTGCGCCGTGGCGTCGGCCAGCGACCGGGTCTCGACCGGGGGTGTCTCGGGGCCGGGCATCTCCGGTCCCATCTTCTCCGGACCCATCTTGGCCCGGCCCTCGACGGCGCCCTTCAGCTCGTCGCGGATCGTCTGCACCGGATTGAAGGTCGAGCCCGCCGTGCGGACGGTGTTGCGGATGCCGTCGACCTCGCGCCGGACGTCGTCGAGCTCGGCCTCGCGGATCGCCTCGTTGAACTGCATCTGAAACTCGCCGGCCATGCGGCGCAGCTTCGTGGTGATCTGCCCGACGGTGCGCAGCGCCTTCGGCAGATCCTTCGGCCCGATGACGATGAGGGCGACGCCGCCGATCAGCATCACCTCGCCCCAGCTCATGTCCAGCATGTCGTCGACGGTCCTGCTGCCCCGAGATCCGGCACGGCGGCCGGACCCCGTCAGGCTCTACACGAGCGCGCGCGCTCTGACAGTCCTACAGTCAAGCTCGCCCTCAGACCGGCTTGCGCTCGCCGCCGGGGATATGACTCGCCGGGATCGCGGTGCCGGGGCTCGTCTCGGCGGTGTGCGGGATGGTGCGAACCGGCTCGGCCGGCGGCGGCGCGGCCTGGGCCGCCGGCGGGGTCTCGTCCTCGGCCATGCCCTTCTTGAAGGCCTTGATGCCCTTGGCGACGTCGCCCATCAGGTCGGACACCTTGCCGCGTCCGAAGAGCAGCATCACGATGACCGCGACGATGACCCAGTGCCAGATACTCATGCTGCCCATGGCAACCTCCTGCGGGCGCCCCGAAGAAGCGGGAGCGTGACGCCACGTCCGGTTGAGGATTTCGGGGCGAACCTAGGGATCGCGCCGCCCGAACACAAGCAGAGGCGATGCCACGGCCGGTGGAAGGCCGCGATGGATCGCCGCGCGGTGTCTCAGGTCAGGCGGCGGCGAGGGCCGCGGCGAAGCGGTCGCGGGCTTCCGCGACGTCGAGCCCGTCGCCGGCGGGGTCGAGCCGCGCCAGCGCAGCGGCGGCGCGCCGCGCGGCCTCGCCGGTCAGTTCGGGCGCCGCCTCGGCCACAGCCTGCATCTCGTCGCGCGCGCCGTTGCAGTGGAGGCCGATGTCGATCCCCGCCGCGAAGGCGCGCTCCGTCCGGTCGCGGAACGTGCCGGTCAGCGCGTGCATGGACAGGTCGTCGGTCATCAGCAGGCCGTCGAAGCCGATGGCGCCGCGGATGATGTCGCGGATGACGGTGTCTGATTGGGTCGCCGGCCGGTCGGGGTCAATGGCGGTGAAGACGACGTGCGCGCTCATCGCCATCGGCAGGTCTGCGAGGGCGCGGAAGGTGCGGAAATCCTGCCCGGCGAGATCCGCGCGGGTCGCGTCGACCACCGGGAGGCCGTGGTGGCTATCGCAGGTGGCGCGCCCGTGCCCCGGAATGTGCTTCATCACCGGCAGGACGCCGCCGGCCATCAGGCCCTCGGCGACGGCGCGTCCGATCTCGGCGACCCGTTCCGGACTCGTCGCGTAGGCGCGGTCGCCGATGATGTCGTGCGAGCCCGGCGCCGGCACGTCGAGGACGGGGGCGCAGTCGACGTTGATGCCGACCTCGGCGAGGTCGTGTGCCATGAGGCGCGCGCCGAGGCGGGCGATGGTCGCGGCGCTGCCGTTCAGCCGACCGTAGCGACCGCCGGCCGGATAGGCCGGCCAGTGGGGCGGGCCCATCCGCTGGACCCGGCCGCCTTCCTGGTCGATCAGGATCGGCGCCCGGTCGGACCCAACGCAGTCCCGGAGTGCCCCGGTGAGGGCGCGGACCTCGTCGGGCGTCCCGATGTTGCGCTTGAACAGGATGAAGCCCCAGGGCTTCACGTCCCGGAAGAAGGCCCTCTCCTCCGCCGTGAGCGACGGGCCGGTGCAGCCGAGAATCAGGGCGCGGGAGGTCATCTGGAACGGCTCGGATACTGCTCGGTGGCGGCGCGAAGACGGCGCGAGAACGGCGGCAGGGCCGCCGGGCGGCGCGAATCGATGGCGACAGAGTCGGGCGGGAACGGGGAGCCGGCAAGACCAAACCGGGGCCCCGGACCGGTGGCCGGGGCGATCGCGCCGCCCGTGTTGCCTAGGGGACTCGGTCGGACGGGCGACGCGGATCACCGCGGACGGGCACGCCGTCCCGTCCGCGAGGTGCCGTCAGGAGATCAGTTCTTGGCCACGAAGCACTGGCCGCCCGCGCCCTGCAGGGCGCTGCACAGGCTCGCGGCCTGAGCCTTCTCCAGCGGTCCGACGCGGACGCGGTAGATCGTCTTGCCGTTGACCTCGGCCTGCCGGATCAGCTCGGGCTTGCCGGCGAGCTGCGCGTACTTGGCCTGCAACTGGTGGAACGCGGCCTTGGCCTCGGCGGCGGAGCTGCGCACTCCCAGCTGGACCGAGAAGCCGCTGACCGGGCCGGACTTCACGGCGTCGTCGTCCGTCGTGGTGCTGGCGGTGGTGTCGGGCGCGGCCGCCCCGGCCGGAGCGACGGCGGCGATGCGCTGGGCGGCCTTCGGCGGCGGCTTCACGGCCACCGGCTTGGGCGCCGGCTGCTCGACCGCGGCTTCCGGCTGCGCGTCGACGGGCGTGGCCGTGGTCGCCGGCATGGCTGCGGCGGTCTGGCGGACGGGCCTGGACTTCGGGGCCGGCGGAGCGGGCGGCTCGTCGCTCGGCAGGACCATGGTGGGGATCGGGGCCGGCCCGGCATCGGCGGCCTGCTGCTCGCGCGGCGGCGGCGCGGGCGGCGCTTCGGGCTTGACCGCCACGGTGCGGACGCGGCGCGGCTCCCCGAAGGCCTCGAACGGGCCGCTGCCCGGCGTCGTGCCACCCTGGGCGCCGCTCGGCTGCGACGGGCCCTGGGCCGCCCGCGCGGCCTCGGCCACGTCGAGGGGCTGCTCCTCGCGGTTCACGATCTTGATCTGGCCGTCCTTCTTGCCCTTCGGGTCGTAGATCTGCCGGTTCTGATCCGGGATCTCGACGCCGTCGGCGACCTTCGGGGCGACCTTGAGGGGCGTAGAATCGGCCTGGACCACCGGAACGCCGCCGTGGCCCGAATTGCTCAGGCCCTTGTAGGTGAGCGCCCCGGTGACGGCGAGCGCCACCACGGCGACGCCGGCACCCACCGAGGCGAGCCGCCGCCGCGGATTGGCGCGCCGGAGCGCGCGGCTGTCCGCGTAGGTCTCCTCGTCGCCGGTCGAGGTCGGGCCGCCCTCCGGAGCGTAGCCGGCGCCCTCGCGGTGCGTGTCCTGCTCTACCGAGGCGAGATACTGGTCGAACGCGTCGGCCGGCGTGGCCTTGGCGGGTTCCGGGGCGAAGCTCGGCTCGACCCGGGCATTCCAGGCGGCCTGCTGCGGGGCGGCGGGCGCGACGGCGCGCATCTCGTCGCGGGCCGCGAGCAGCGCCCGGAACGGGTCGTCCTGGCCGACGATGCGGGCGAGTTCCGCCAGCGGGTCGCCCTTGCCGGACGCCTGCGGCGCCTGGCCCTTCTCCTGACGCAGATCGCGCGCGAGGGCGTCCAAATCGACCTGAGCGCGCGAAGCGTTCGTCATGGCAGCATCCTCACATCAACGCCGAAGACCGGCCCGATGCACCCGGGCCTATCGCATCTCGTCCGGCGCGGTCACACCGAGAATCGCAAGGCCGGCCGCCAGCGTGCTCCGCAGAGCTTCGACGAGCGCCAGCCGGGCCCACGTCGACTTTCGGTCGGTTGCATTAACAAACCGTAATTGCGGCAAGTCTTTGCCCTTGTTCCAGAAACTATGCAGCGCGGAGGCCAGTTCATAGAGGTGGAAGGCGATTCTGTGCGGCTCGTGCGCCAGCGCCGCGGATTCGAGGACCCGCGGGTACTGCGCGATGAGGCGCATCATCTCGATCTCGCCCGGGTCGCTCAGCACGGAGAAATCCGCCTCGCGGGCCAGCGCCGCGGCCGAGAGGTCGGCGTCCGGGAAGGCCTCGCGCGCTTGCCGCTGCACCGAGCGGACGCGGGCATGGGCGTACTGGACGTAGAAGACCGGGTTGTCCTTCGTTTGCTCCACGACCTTGGCGAGGTCGAAATCCAGAGTCGCGTCGTTCTTCCGGTAGAGCATCATGAACCGGATCGCGTCGCGGCCCACCTCGTCGATCACGTCGCGCAGGGTCACGAACTCGCCGGCCCGCTTGGACATCTTCACCGGCGCGCCTGCGCGCAACAGCCGCACGAGCTGGCAGAGCTTGACGTCGAGCGTGGCCTTGCCGTCGCTGACCGCCTTCACGGCAGCCTGCATGCGCTTCACGTAGCCACCGTGATCGGCCCCCAGGACGTCGATCAGCTCGGTCGCGCCGGCGAGGTACTTGGCCCGGTGGTAGGCGATGTCGGAGGCGAAGTACGTGTACGAGCCGTCCGACTTCAGCAGCGGGCGGTCGCTGTCGTCGCCGAATTCCCGGGTGCGGAACAGCGTCTGCTCGCGGTCCTCCCAATCCTCCGGCAGCTGACCCTTGGGCGGCGGCAGGCGGCCCTCGTAGACGAGGCCCTTGGCGCGCAGTTCCGCGAGCAGGGACTTCACGGCCCCGCTCTCCTGGAGCGTGCGCTCGGAGAAGAACACGTCGTGGCGGATGCCGATCGCCGCCAGGTCGGCCCGGATCATATCCATCATCATGCCGAGCGCGGTCTCGCGCACCGCGGGCAGCCACTCCGCCTCCGGCTTGTCGAGGAGCGCGCGGCCGTGGGTCTCGGCCAGCGCGGCGCCCACGGGCTTCAGGTAGTCGCCCGGGTAGAGGCCCTCGGCGATCGCGAAGGGCTCGCCCAGGGCCTCGCGGTAGCGCTGGAAGGCCGAGCGGGCCAGCACGTCGACCTGAACGCCGGCGTCGTTGATGTAGTATTCCCGCGTCACCTGCCGGCCGGCGGCGACGAGCAGGTTGCACAGGGCGTCGCCGAACACCGCGCCGCGGCCGTGACCGACATGCATCGGCCCCGTCGGGTTCGCCGACACGTACTCGACGTTGATCGGGCCGCCGGGCAGCCGCGAGTGGCCGAACGCCTCCGGCGCCGTCAGCGCGTCGCGCACGACCGCGTGGAAGATCGCGGGGTCGAGCCGCAGGTTGATGAAGCCCGGCCCGGCGACGCTCGCCTCGACGATCCGCGGGTCCGCGCGGAGTTCCTCCGCCAGGGCCTCGCCGAGCGCCTTCGGGTTGGTCCGCGCCTCCTTGGCGAGCACCAGGGCGGCATTCGTGGCGAGATCGCCGTGCGACGCGTCGCGGGGCGGCTCGACGACCACGCGGCCCAGGTCGAGGCCCTCGGGCAGGTGGCCGGCGCGGGTCAGCGCCTCCACGGCCTCGCGCACGCGCGCCTCGAACAGGGCGAAGATGTTCATGGGTCTCGATCTCGCTCGCGCGGGGGTCTCGTCGCCCGGCCCGTCCGGCCTGCGCCCGCCCCGGCGGTCTAGCAAGGGGGCGGGAGGGTGTCACGGCGCCGGGCCGCGCACCGACCGCGCGGAATCCGCGGTCGCGGCATCGCTCCGGTAACCACGTGCGCGTCGCCGACGGGTTATCCCGCGCGACGAATACGGATCGCCCAGTGTCCGTCTTGTCTCGAACGAGACGACACGGTGTCATCGTTGGCGATCGTGAGTAGGCCGATCGCGGAGTTACTGATGAAGACCTTGACGATTGCGGGCACGGCGCTCTGCGCGCTCATCCTGGCCACGCCGAGTGCCGAGGCGGGCGGGTTCCGCGGCGGCGGATTCCATGGTGGCGGATTCCATGGTGGCGGATTCCGGGGCGGTTACCGCGGCGGCTACGGCTACCGCGGTGGCTACGCGGCCCGCGGCTTCTACGGGCGCGGCTACGGTTACGGCTACCGCGGCGGCTACGGTCGGGCCCTCGGCTACGGGCTGGCCGGCGCGGGGATCGGCCTCGGGCTCGGGCTCGCCGCCGGCAGCGTCTACGGCGGCTACGGTTATGGCGGCTACGGTTACGGCTACCCGGCCGCCTACGGCGGTTACGGCTACGGTTACGGCTATCCCGCCGCCTACGGTGGCTACGGCTACGGCGGGTGCTACGGCAGCTTCACCTGCGGCTGCGGCTGCTGACACGCGCCGGCCCCGCGCCGGGCCCTCAGGGCTCGGCGAGGGGCAGGCCCCGGCTGGGCAACTCCCAGTGCAGGTCCGGCGTCGTCGCGTAGAGCTTGCGGTGCGCCAGGACCGCGTAAGTGTCGGTCATGCCGGCGATGTAGTCGGCAACACGGCGGGCGACCCGGGCCTCGGTGGCACCGTCGAGACCGGCGCTCCACTCCTCCGGCATCCGGGCCGGCGCCGCGGTGAACGCGGCGAACAGGTCGTTGACGATGGCGTCGGCCTTCTTCCGCACGGCCACCACGCCGGGATGCCGATACATCCGCTCCCACAGGAAGCGCATGATCTCGGCGTCAGCCGCCGCGATCTCCGGCGAGAACACGATGACCGGCTGATCCGCGTCGCGGATGTCCTCGACGCGCTGCGGATCCAGGGCGGCGATGCGGCGGCCGCCCTCGCGGATGACGTCCTCGACGAAGCGGGTGATCACCCGGCGGGCGAGCTCGTGGATCATCCGCGACGGCTCCAGGCCCGGATGCAGCCGGTCGATCTCGTCGAGCAGCCCGGCCAGGAACGGGACCGCCCGCAGCTCCGGGATCTCGAACAGGCCGGCGCGCAGCCCGTCGTCGAGGTCGTGGGCGGCGTAGGCGATGTCGTCCGCCAGCGAGGCGGCCTGGGCCTCGGGGCCGGCCTGGCTCCACAGGTCGAGGGGATTCAGCGCGTCGTATTCCAGGATCGCCGCCGGGATGCCGCGGGCGGCGTAGCGGGGCGTCGGGTGGCCGTCCGCGGTGAGCAGCGGACCGTTGTGCTTGACGAGGCCCTCCAGCGTCTCCCAGGCGAGGTTCAGCCCGTCGAAGCCGGCGTAGCGCCGCTCCAGCCGGGTGACGATCCGCAGCGCCTGGGCGTTGTGGTCGAAGCCGCCGTGGCGCGCCATGCAGGTGTCGAGGGCGTCCTCGCCGGTATGGCCGAAGCAGGTGTGGCCGAGGTCGTGGCTGAGGGCCAGAGCTTCCGCGAGGTCCTCGTCGAGCCCGAGGGCGCGTGCGAGCGCCCGGCCGATCTGGCTCACCTCCAGCGTGTGGGTCAGGCGGGTGCGGTAGTGGTCGCCCTCGTGATGCACGAAGACCTGCGTCTTGTGCTTCAGGCGCCGGAACGCCGTCGAGTGGATGATCCGGTCCCGGTCGCGCTGGAAGTCGCTGCGGGTCGGCGAGCCGGCCTCCGGGATCAGGCGGCCCCGGGTGCGGGCCGGGTCGGTGGCGTAGGGCGCGCGCCAGCGCTCACCGTTCGGTCGCACGGCATCCGCTCTGTAACTCACGCACCCTGCTCATGACGGCTCCCCGCCCGGCGCGTTGCGGCGCGGGCTTGCGGCTCATATCTTGTGGGTCGAGGCGCCCTCGGCAACGGGCCGGGCGCGCCGTCCACCGAACGAATGCGTGGCCAGAGACCGATGGCTGAGATCACCCTGACCGCCCGCGCGGCCAAGCGCATCAACGAGATCATGGTGGCGGAGCCGGCGGGCTCGTCGCTGCGGATCAGCGTCAACGGTGGCGGCTGCTCGGGCTTCTCCTACGCTTTCGACATCACCCGCGCCCGCGAGGCGCAGGACGTCGCGATCGAGCGCGACGGCGCCACCGTGATCGTCGATCCGGTCTCGCTCGAGTACATGAGCGGCTCGACCATCGATTTCGTGAACGATCTGATCGGGCAGTCTTTCAAGATCGAGAACCCGCTCGCCACCGCCTCCTGCGGCTGCGGGACCTCCTTCTCGTTGTAGCCCCCGCCCCGGCGCCGACGCGCCGTTGCGTCCGTACGACACCTTTCCAGGCTCGATCGCCCGGGCCGGCGCGCGCGATTGCCTCGCCCGGCAAAACACGGCACGGCTAGGGCATCCCCGCGAGAGCCCTGGTCCGGACGCTGCCATGAACCACCCGAAGGCCCGTCTCCGCCTCCGGTCGGCCTGGGCGACGGCCGCCACGCTGGCCCTTCTCGGCCTCGCGCCCGCGCCGCTCGCCGCGCAGGAGGGCGCCGCCGCCGTCCAGGACGTGACGGTCAACGACGTGGTGATCCCGCTGGGCGGCACGCTGCTGAAGGCTCCGAAGCTGACGGCCAGCGGCACCCGCCTCTCCAAGGAGGATCTCGCGGCGATCCTGCGCCCGGATTCCAACGTGCCCTGGGAGCAGCGCCTCGCCCGGCTCGACGCCGGCAGCCTGACCGTCCCGGTCCTCGTCTCCGAGAACGCGGGTCCCGGCGAGAACCGGCAGACCGTCACCTACCGCGACGTGGTCGCCCGCGACATCCGGGCCGGCCGCGTCGGCGAGCTGACGGCGGCCGGCGCGACGGTCAGCTCCGTCGCGGGGCCGAACCGCGGGTCCGGGACCTACGGTCAGGTGCGCGCCACGGACCTGGATCTCGCCGCGCTCAGCCGGCTCTACACGGTGCCCGGCGACGGCAAGGGACCGGTCCAGCGCGTCTACGGCACCATCCAGGTCTCGGACGTCACCTACTCGGACGCGCGCGGCACCACCGTGAAGATCGCCCGCCTCGACGGCCGCGACCTCGGCGGCCGGCAGGTCCCGGACGGCTGGAGCGGTGCCTTCGCCATCGTGGCGAACGGCTTCGACGGCGCCAGCGACCGCCGACCGCTGGCCGCCGCCGCCGCCGATCTCATCGACGCCACCTCGGTCGGCAGCCTGGAGATGCAGGGCCTGAGCGTCAGCGACACCGATCCGAAGGGGCCGGTGCTGTTCGAGATCGGCCGGGCCGCCTACACCTCCTCGGGCTCCGAGGGCGGCACCACCCTGGACAACCTGTCGATGACCCTCGGCGCGCTGCGGATCCATGTCGGCCGCGTGGCCGCGCTGGGGACCTCCCTGGCGCCGACCGTCGCGACCCTCCAGGGCATCGCCGCCGAGCCGACGGGCGGCGCCGGCTTCTCCGACGTCGAGATGCGTCGCCTGACGCCGAAGCTCGGCACGCTCACCCTCACCGACCTGTCGATCGACCTGCCGCCCGAGGCGGAGGTCGAGCGGGCGCCTCCCCGCGACGTCCGGCCCCCGGCCCGTGGCGCCCTGCCCGAGCCGGGCCGGTCGGCGCGGACACCCGAGCCCAGGCCGGCCGACAGGACCGCGGATCCCCTGGCGGTCACGGTGTCGCCGCGGACGTCCCCCCGCGTCGCGCTGCGCGAGGCGGCCCTGGCCTTCGGCCCGCTGACCGATGGCGTGCCCAGCGCGACCCGCATCAGCCTCACCGGCCTGAGCCTGCCCGCCGACCTGCTCGCGGGCGCGCCGCTCCTCGGCCTGCTGCCGGCCTACGGCTACCGAGACCTCGACCTCGACCTCGTGGCCGACGCGAGCCTGGACGAGAAGGCCCGCGACCTCGCCCTGCGCGAGGTCACGATCTCCGGGCGGGACATCGGCACCGTCCGCCTGTCCGGCACGCTCGGAGGCATCGGGCCCGAACTGTTCTCCGGCACCCTGCCGGCGGCGACCATGGTGATGTTCTCGGGCAGCGCCAAGACCCTGAACCTGACGGTCGAGAATGCCGGCCTGTTCGAGCGCTTCCTGGCCGCGCAGTCGAAGGATCTCAGCCTCAAGCCGGACGAGTTGCGCAAGGAATACGTCACCGCCAGCCTGCTCGGCGTGCCGATCATCCTGGGCAACAGCGCGGCCGCCAAGGGGATCGGCGCCGCCATGGGCCAGTTCGTGATGAAACCCGGCAAGCTCGTGGTGCACGCCAAGTCCAAGGAGCCGGCGGGGATCGGCTTCATCGACCTGGGCGCGGCGCGCTCACCGGCCGCCGTCCTCGACCGGCTCGAGGTCGAGGCGAAGGCGAACTGAGGGGCGCCGCGATCGGCCGAGGCCATGGCCCGGCTCCGAAGGCGACGCCCGCATATCTGGAAGGGCCGCCCATGCTCGCCGTCCGCCTCTCGAAGGCCGCCCTCGTCGGCGCCCTGGCCCTGACTTGCACGCTGGTCGTGTACGGCAACGTCACGGAGCCGGCAGTGAACCTCGCCTTCGTGCAGCACGTGCTGTCGATGGACACGATCCTGCCGGATTCGGGCATCGCCGACCGCGCGATCACCGATCCGGCACTGCAGCGCGGCGCCTTCGCGATGATCGTCGCCGCGGAGGCTGTCACGGCGCTCCTGCTCTGGATCGGCGTCGCGCTGATGCTCGCGCGGCTGCGGGCCCCGCGCGGCGACTTCGACCGGGCCAAGACCTGGGCGATCGCCGGCCTGAGCGTCGGCTTCCTGGTCTGGCAGGCGGGCTTCCTGGGCATCGGCGCCGAGTGGTTCGGCATGTGGATGTCGAAGGTCTGGAACGGCCAACAATCCGCCTTCCGCTTCGCCATGACGGTCCTCGGCGTGATGATCTACGTCGCCCTGCCCGAGGCCGAGGATCCGGAGGCGGGCCGCATAGGCTGAGATCGCGCGGCCAGCGCTGCCCCGACGCGGGGGCTGTCGTGCCGACCGCGTTCTCGGAGTTCGCCGCACCGCCACCCGGAACGATCGGGAATCGCGATCAGTTCGTTCCATAAGTTCTGTTGGATTGAACGCTCGGCGAGAGGGATGGTGGCTCCCTGTTCCGGAGCCGAGCCGTGTCACGCAGGACCAACCCTCTTTCGATCGCGTGCCGCATCCGCGGTTCCGTAGCCAGGCTTGGCTCCCGCCTCGCGGTCAGCCCCAGAGCCGTCGGCCCGAGGCGGTCGAGGTCGCGATCGTCGACCGGGCCCTGAACCTGCACCCTCGCTCGCCGCGCCCACCGCCGTCAGCCTCCACCTGATCCGCCTTCTCGGCATCGCGTGATGCCCGGGTCCAGTTCGAGGAGCGTCAGGAGAGAGATCGGACCGCGCAACCGCGATCTGCAAACCGCAGAGCAACGGTCATCGAGTTACCCCACGCCGTTGAGGAGACATCGCCGTGAGCCAATCCGCCCTTCCCCGCCGTGCCGTGCTGGCCGGCCTCGGCCTCGGAGGCCTCGCTGCGGCCGCCCCGGCCTGGGCCGCCGGCACGGTCAGACTCCCCCTGCCCGGCGGTCCCGAGCAGCGCGCGGTCACGACCGCCTTCCCCGGGAAGGGCGCGATGATCCTGCAGCGCACCCGGCCGCCACTGCTGGAGACACCCTTCGCGGTGTTCGACGAGGGCGTGTTCACCCCCAACGACCGCTTCTACGTGCGGTGGCACTGGGCCGAGATCCCGACCGCGATCGACGTGCCGTCCTTCCGACTGACAGTGCGCGGTCACGTCGAGACGGCCCTGTCGCTGTCCCTCGACGCACTCGCCGACATGCCGCGATTCGAGATCGCGGCGGTCAACCAGTGCTCGGGCAATTCGCGGGGCCTGTTCGTGCCGCGGGTCCCCGGCGCGCAGTGGGCCAACGGCGCGATGGGGAACGCCCTCTGGACCGGCGTACGCCTGAAAGACGTGCTCGACCGCGCGGGCGTGAGGGCCGGGGCCGTACAGGTGCGCTTCGCCGGCCTCGACGAGCCGGTCGTGAGCGACGCGCCGCACTTCCGGAAATCCCTCGCCCTCGACCATGCCCGCGACGGCGAGGTGATGATCGCCTACGCGATGAATGGCGCGCAGTTGCCGCTGCTGAACGGCTTCCCGCTGCGCCTCGTCGTTCCGGGCCGGTACTCGACCTACTGGGTCAAGATGCTGTCGGACATCGAGGTTCTGGACAGGCCCGACGATCAGTACTGGATGGAGACGGCCTACCGCATCCCGGACGTGCCGGGAGCCAACGTCCAGCCCGGCCAGACCGGCTTCAAGACGGTGCCGATCGACCGCATGGTGCCGCGCGCCTTCGTGACGAACCTGCAGGACGGCGCCCGGGTCGCGGTCGGCGCGCCGGTGGCCGTGCGCGGCATCGCCTTCGGGGGCGATTGCGGGGTCAGGTCCGTGGAGATCTCCACCGACGGCGGCGCGTCTTGGGCGCCGACGCGGCTCGGGGCCGACGCGGGCGCCTACAGTTTCCGCCGCTTCGACGTCGACTTGCCGGCCCTCGCGACCGGCACCCGCGCCATCAAGGTCCGCTGCACCAACACGAACGGACTCGCGCAGCCGATGGACCCCGTCTGGAACGGCGCGGGCTTCATGCAGAACGGCGTCGAGACCGTGACGCTCCAGGTCGCCTAAGGAGGAGTTTCATGTCCCTGACGCCAATAGCGCGCTGCCTGGCCGCGCTCGCCCTGATCCCCGTCTCCGCGGCCGCCGCGCCGGAGCCGATGCGCTTCGCGTCGCAGCAGGTCGAATGGCCCACGTCCGATCAGGTCTTCCCGGCGGGACCGGGCGCCGAGGCGATCAGCAACACCTGCCTCGCCTGTCACTCGGCCGGGATGATCCTCACGCAGCCCGCCCTGTCGAAGGCGCAGTGGAGCGGGATCGTCGACAAGATGATTCACAGCTACAAGGCCAGCGTGGATCCCGCCGACCGGCAGGCCATCATCGACTATCTCGCCGCGCTGAAGCCGCGGCCCTGACTGCGCCGCTCACGGCGTCCCGTCCCGGATCAGGCCGAGCAGGGCGTCCGCGGCGCGGCTCCGGTACCGTTCCCTGTGGCGCAGCATCCGGAAGGTCCGTGCCGGCAACGGGAACGGCGGCGCGACGAGCGCGCCGGCGGCCAGCTTGCCCGCCACGACCGCCTCCGACAGGACGCCCGCACCGGCCCCGGCCTCGATCGCGGCGAGCACGGCCTCGTTGGAGGGCAGCTCGAGCGACACCGTCACATCCGCGAGCGCCAGCCCCGCCGCCGCGAGCGCCGCCTCGAAGGCGGAGCGCGTTCCGGAGCCCGCCTCGCGCAGCACCCACGGGTGGCCCGCGAGATCGGCGGCCGTGAGGGTCTCCCGGGCCGAGAAGGGGTGGCCGGCCGGCACGACGAGCACGAGCCGATCCTGCGCGACCGCCGCGCTCGCCAGGATCGGATCCTCGACTTCGCCCTCGACGAAGCCGAGTTCGGCCGAACCATCGGCGACCGCCCGCGCCACCTCCGCGGTGTTGCCCACGGCGAGCCGGATCGTGACGTCCGGATGGGCGGCCCGGAACGCGACGAGATGGCGGGGCAGCCAGTGGCTGGCGATGGTCTGGCTCGCGTGAACGCGCAGGCTTCCCCGCCGCAGGCCGCTCAGGTCGGCCAAGACCCGCTCGGCCGCCTCGGCGCGGGCGAGGACCGCGCGGGCCTCTTCGAGGAAGACGCGACCGGCATCGGTCAGCTCGATCCCGCGGCCGACCCGGTGGAACAGCTTCACCGCGTGGCGCTCTTCCAGCCCGGACACCGCGGCGCTGACTGCGGACTGCACGATGTTCAAGGCCTCGGCCGCGCGGGTGACGTGCTGACGCTCGGCGACCGCCACGAAGATGCGCAACTGATCGAGGGTCATCGACGGGCTCTGCGACCGCGAGGGACGATCCAGGCTACCACGCCTTCGCGCCGCGCCCTGTCGTGAGCGCGAGCGCCGTCGCGGCCAGCGCCAAGGGCGCGAAGGACACCCAGAGAACCGTGTCCCAGCCGTAGCTCGTCAGCAGGCCCCCGGACGAGAACGAACCGACCGCCACCATTCCGAACACGATGAAGTCGTTGATCGACTGCACCCGCGTCCGCTCCTCCGGGCGATGACAGTCCAGCACCATCGCGGAGGCGCCGACGAAGCCGAAGTTCCATCCGACGCCGAGGAGGATGAGGGACAGCCAGAAATGCCCGACGTCCGCGCCCGCGAGTCCGACGAGCGCGGCCGCCCCCGTCAAGGTGAGGCCGGTCGCCACCACGCGGGACGCGCCGAAGCGCGTGATCAGCCGCCCGGTGAAGAAGCTCGGGCCGTACATGGCGATGACGTGCCACTGCAGGCCCAGATTGGCATCCTCCTGCGCGTGGCCGCACAGGCGCATGGCCAGCGGGGCGGCCGTCATGACGAAGTTCATCAGGAGGTAGGACACGGCCCCGCAGATCACCGCGATCACGAAGCGCGGCTGCGCGAGGATGACGGCTAGCGGTCGTCCGCCCGAGACGGACCCGGTGGACGGCCGCGGCAGGCGAACGCCCGCCAGGATCAGGGCGGCCGCGGCGGCGACGGCGGCCTGGGCCAGGAAGGTGGCGGCGAACAGGTAGGGAGGCCACAGGTCCATGGTGTGGGTGACGAGCTGCGGCCCGATCACTCCGCCGAAGACACCGCCGGCCATGACGGCCGACAGCGCCCGCGGGCGGCGGTCGGCCGGAACGCAGTCCGCGGCGGCGAAGCGGAACGAGAAGACCACGGCCGCGTAGGCGCCCCCGAGGAACATCGCCGCGCAGAACAGCCAGAAACTGGCCGCGACGATCGCCCAGGCCGAGAGCAGGCCGACGAGCACGCCGCACCCGGTGCCGACAATGAAGGCGGTGCGGCGCCCGTGGCGCTTGGCGATGCTGCCGGTCGGAAGGGCGCAGGCGGCCATCCCGACCACGAAGATCGAGATCGGCAATGTGGCCAGGACCTTGCTGGGCGCGAGCATGTTGCCGACGACCGCGCCCGTCGCGAACACGACGGTCGAGTTCGCGCCGGCGAGGGCCTGCGCGACGGCTAGCCTGACTACATTGCCGGTGCCCGACCGGTCGGCGACGGGCGCGCGGTCGATGGCCGAGGGGGACGTGCGGGACATCGGGACGCTCTGGATTCGACAAGGCTCCGCGGCCGGCCGGTGCGACGAGGGCACCGGTATAGCGGCGGCGTTCCCGTCCGTATCGCGATGCGATGACAAACCGTGCCGCCCGGTCCTTCGCCGCGACTCGCGTATCCGGGCCGATCGGCGCCCGCTCGCCGCAGGATCGCCCGCCGTGCGGCAGCGATCCCGAGCGGTCGCGCCTGCCGCGGCTCTTCCGCCATGTAGGCTTTCGCCCCGCTGCCCGACACGGCCTCCGCCGCGTCGCTGAAGGTGCCGCGTTCCAGCACCTCCCGCGCCGCGTGCGCGAGACCGCCGAGGGCCGCCCGCGCGAACGACCTGCCGACACTGATCCCCACCTCCCTCGAGCGACCCTACGCCGCTCGGGTCCCGCGGGGAGATGGCCTACCTGGCCGGGGATCGTCCGAGGTTGAGATGGAGGGAGGTTCAACGATCCGTTCGGGAGGCGCGCTGAACGCAGCGGCCGATCTGGACCGATGGCATCGGCCGAACGGCCGGCGCGACACGCGTCACTGCGCGATGATCTCCGGATGCTGCGCGGCGAGGTTCGCCCGCGTCGCCTCGGCCCAGGCGCGGTCGCGTTCCCGGCGCGGCCGGTCGAGGCGGACGTCGGCGATGAGACTGGCTGGGCGCCGCGACACGAGGAGCAGCCGGTCTGCGATCCCGATCGCCTCGGCGACGTTGTGCGTCACCATCAGCACGCTCATGCCGGCCCGGTCCACCGTGTCCACCACGAGGCCGCGCAGCTCCGCGGCGGCGGCGTCGTCGAGGGACACGAACGGTTCGTCGAGGACGAGGACGCGCGGGCCGTCGGCTAGGGCGCGCGCCAGCGCCACGCGCCGCTGCATGCCCAGTGACAGGGCCTTCGGGTAGCGCGTCCGCCACGCCGTCAGGCCGAGCCGCGCGAACAGATCGTCGAGATCGCGCCCGCGCCGTGCCCGGGGCAGGCCGAGGCGGACGTTGTGCTCGACGCTGCGCCAGGGCAGCAGCCGCGGCTCCTGGAACACGATGCCCGCCCGGTCCGCGCCGGAGACGCGGCCCTCGAACGCGGTGTCGAGGCCGAGCAGGATCCGCAGGGTGGTGGTCTTGCCGGCGCCCGACGGCCCGATCAGGCAGACGATCTCCCCGGCGCCGACGCCGAAGGTCAGGTTCCGGACGGCCTCGACCGCCTCGGCCCGGGCGGGCCGGTACCATTTCGACGCGATCGCGACCTGGAGGACGGGCTCAGCGCCAGCGACGGACATAGGCTTCGAGCCGCTGGAGGAGGAGGACGTCGATGCCGATCATCACGGCCATGAAGACGAGGCTGTAGCCGATGATGGCCGCCACGTCGGTGCTCTGGACGAAGTAGTAGTTGATCGCGAAGCCGACCCCGTCCGGGCGCCCGAGCAGCTCCACGACCAGCACGATCTTCCAGGCGAGCGAGAGGCCCGACCGCGCCGCCGTGACCATGTAGGGCTGGAGCTGCGGGATCAGGATGTCGCGGGCCCAGCTGCGCCGGTCGAGCCGGTAGGCGCGGGCCATCTCGTCGAGCCCGGGATCGAGATTCCGCGCGCCCTCGCGCACGATCACCGCGACGTTCGGCAGCTTGTTGAGCACCACCGCCAGGATCGCGGCGGTCTCGGTGAGGCCGACCCAGACATAGGCCAGGACCGTGATCACCAGGGCGGGCGTGTTCAGGAGGACGAGCAGCGGCGTGTCGAGGGTGAGGTCGGCGGCCTTGGACCGTCCGAGCGCGACGCCGAGGAGGACGCCGAGGACCATCGCCACGGTGAAGGAGATCGCCACGCGGAGCAGTGTCATGCCCACGTTGTGCGCGAGGTCGCCGCGCTCCGCCTCCTGAACGATGAAGCGCAGCACCGCGAGGGGCGCCGGCAGCAGGCGCGAGCCCGCCTCCATCGCGGCGAACTGCCAGGCGGCGAGGAGCACGGCCAGGGACGCGATACGGGTCAGCGCGCCCATGCGGTCCCGATGATCCTGATAGTCTTGACGGTCGACACGCGCGCCCGCCGGGCGGCCGCCTCAACCATTGCGGCCGGTGTAGTAGAGGTCCGGCGGGAGCGCGTTGCCCTTTCCGACGAGGCGGGCGCCGCCGAGCCGCGCCATCACCGCGTAGAGCTTCTCGGCGTCGGCGCGCTCCTCCGCGATGGAGCGGCGCGGAATGCCGGCCAGGAAATCGTGCTTCAGGGCCTCGAAGGTCGCCTCGTCCTCCGCCGCCATCAGCGGGCGCACGATCTCCCACGTGCTCGGGTCGGAGGCGAGCATGTCCTTGGCGGCGCGCGAGGCCCGGGCGAAGGCCGCCACGGCCGCGGGCTTCTCCTTCACGGTGGCGTCCTGGAACAGGTAGCCGATCAGCGCCACGTCGCCCGGGACCCCGAGGGCGTGCATGATGTCCTCGGCGCCGACGAGCTGCCGATAGCCCTTGGCCTTGAGGCGGGCGCAGTAGGTCCAGTAGGTCAGCGCCGCGTCGAGGGCGCCCTGCTCCAGCTTCAGCGTGATCAGCGGCGGGGCGCCGTAGGCGATCTCGGCGGCCTGCTCGAGGTCGATGCCGGCCGCGTCCTTAGCCTGTGCCCGGAGGAGGAGCCAGTTCTTGTCCAGGGGGCCGCCCGCCACCCCGAGGCGCTTGCCCGCGAGATCCTTGAGGCTCTTCACCGGGCTGCCGCCCGGTACCATCACGCCGCCCTCGGAGGTCGAGTACGGGATGAAGCGGACCGCCTGGCCGTCGTTGCCGAGGCGCGCGGCCCAGAGCAGGTCGCCGATGATCGTGTCGACCTGCCCGCCGATGAAGCTGATCCGGGCCGCGTCGTTGCCGGCGAGCTTGACCGCGTCGAGCTCGAAGCCGTTGGCCGTGTCGAGGCCGCGGGCTTTGATCACCGCCGCCTCCCAGGTGGACGTGCCGAAGGGCAGGCTGCCGAGGCGGATCGTCGGCACGTCGGCGCGCGCCGCCCGCAGGCCGAGGCCGCCGAGCAGGCCCCCGGCGAGCATCGCGCGCCGTGACAGCATCACGCCTTCTCCCATCGTATTGCGCAGTCTTCAGCGGCGGCAGACTGGAGTGCCGAACGAGCCGGACGCCATTGCCAAAAGGTCATAGGGCTCACACCGGTTTCAGTCCACCGTGGCAAACACGCTTGCGCGCAACCGGCCGCGGCGGCACCCTCGGCCGCGACGGTTTCATCGGAGATGGATCATGAGCGAGCGACGCGAGGGCGCACTGGACGACGTGACCGTGGAGGCGCGGCTGAAGGCCGAGCTGCCCGCCTGGCGGCTGGAGGACGGGTGGATCCGGCGCACCTACAAGACGTCCGGCTGGAAGAGCACCCTGATGGTGATCAACACGGTCGGCCACCTCGCCGAGGCGGCGTGGCACCATCCGGACATCACGGCCTCCTACGCCTGGGTCGAGGTCCGGCTGATGAACCACGCGGCCAAAGGCATCACCGACAAGGATTTCGCCCTCGCCCGGAAGATCGAGGAGGTCGTCTCCTGGCAGCCGGGCCTGGAGGGACAGGGGCTCGAGGGCACCCCGACCGATCCGCGCTTCGCCTACATCAAGTACGAGAAGTAGCGGTCGCCGCGTGCGTCACCGCGGCTCCTTCACCCGGCGGCACTCGGTCTTCAGGTAGGCGGTCTTGCCGATCTCTTCGCGCAGCTCGGTGCGGGCGATGATCTCCTGCCAGCCGGTGGCGCAGCCGAGTTCATTGGCGACCCGGACCTTGCGGACCTCGAGCGCCTGGGCGTCCGTGCAGGAATCCTGGGCGATCCCGTTGGCGCAGACCAGGACGACGGCGATGAAGGCGTTCATGGGCGGGACGGTCCTCGGTTCCGTCGCACCCTACGCGCCGGAACACCGTCGGGTTTCCGGCGGTGTGGCCCCGCTCGCGTGAAATATCGTCACGGTCGGCCCGCCCTGAGGGGGCGGAGGGGCGGGCCGACCGTTTCTCGCAGCGCCCGCGGGCGCCGCGATCGCGTGATCCGGCCGATCAGCCGGCGTGTGGCGCCGGCGCGCCGCCCGTCTCCGGGCGGATGCGGTAGCAGCCGATGTAGAGGGCGGGCAGGAACAGGAGCGTCAGGAAGGTCGCCGCCAGGATCCCGCCGATCATCGCGAAGGCCATCGGCCCCCAGAACACCTCGCGGGCGATGGGGATCAGGCCCAGGCTCGCCGCGGCCGCAGTCAGGAGGATCGGCCGCATGCGGTGGTGGGTCGCCTCGAAGACCGCCTGCCAGGGCGCCATCCCCTCGGCCCGGAACTCCTCGATCTGGCTCACCAGGATCACCGCGTTGCGGATGATGATCCCGATGAGCGCCAGGATGCCCAGGATGGCGACGAAGCCCATCGGCTTGTCGAACAGGAGCAGCGCCGGCACCACGCCGATCAGGCCGAGTGGTGCCACGGTGAAGACGAGGAGCATCCGGCCGAAGCTCTGAAGCTGCATCATCAGCAGGAACGCCATGGCCAGCAGCATGACCGGGACCACGGCCGCGATCGGGCCCTGGCCCTTGGCGGATTCCTCGACGGCGCCGCCGGTCTGGACCGTGTAGCCCTCCGGGAGCGCCTTGATGAAGGCGTCGAGGCCGGGCTGCAGGGCGGCCACGATGGTGGCCGGCTGGGTCGCGTCGTGGATCGTGGCGCGCACCGTCACGGTCGGGAGGCGATCGCGGCGCCAGACGATCGGCTGCTCGAGATCGTAGCCGATCCGCGCGAAGGCGAGCACCGGCACCACCGTGCCGTTGGCGAGACCGACCTGCAGCGACTGCAGCGTGTCCAGCGAGGACCGCTCGGCGGCGCGGGCGCGGCCGACGACGTTGACGAGGTAGATCGAGTCTCGGACCTGCGTGATCGCCTGCCCGCCCTCGATCCCGTTCAGGATGCCGGCGACGTCCTGGCTGGTCACGCCGAGCTGGCGCGCCTTGTCCTGGAGGATTTCGACGCGCAGGACCTTGCCGGGCTCGTTCCAGTCGAAGGTCGGCACGTCGAGGCGCTTGTCGGCCGCCACCACGTTGGCGAGGTCGAGCGACAGGCGGCGCACCGTCTCCATGTTCGGGCCGCTGAGGCGGTACTGCACCGGCCGGCCCACGGGCGGCCCGAGGCTCAGGGGCTGCACCAGCACGTCGGTGCCGACGAAGTCGCGCAGGCCGATCGTCTGCAGGCGCGCCATCACGCGGTCGCGCACCTCCAGCGACTTCGTGACGATGACGATCTGGCCGAAGAACGCGTTGGCGAGCTGTTGATCGAGCGGGAGGTAGAAGCGCACCGCGCCCTCGCCGACGTAGGACGACCAGCTCGTCACGTCCGGATCGTCCTTCAGGTTCGCCTCGAACCGGTCCATCTGCGCCCGGGTCTCGGCGATGGTGGCGTTCTGCGGAAGGGTCAGGTCCACCAGCACCTCGGACCGGTCCGAGGACGGGAAGAACTGCTGCTGCACGTGCCCCATCCCGACGATGGCCGCCGCCATCAGCCCGAGACAGAGCACCACCGTCGTCCAGTGCCAGCGCATGGCGAGCCGCAGCGCCCAGACGAACAGGCGCGTGAAGATCCCCTCCTTCTCCGTGTGGTGCTTCATGGTCTTCGGCAGGAGCGTGACGCCGACGAGCGGCGCGAACAGGACCGCCACGACCCAGGAGACCAGCAGCGAGGCCGCGATCACCACGAACAGTGAGTAGGTGTACTCGCCGGCGCCGGAGCCGTTGAAGCCGATCGGCAGGAAGCCCGCCACCGTCACGAGCGTCCCGGTCAGCATCGGGAACGCCGTCGACGTGTAGGCGAAGGTGGCGGCCTTCCGCAGCGTGTCGCCCCGCTCCAGGCGGGCCACCATCATCTCGACGGTGATCATGGCGTCGTCGACGAGGAGGCCGAGCGCGATGATCAGCGCGCCGAGGGAGATGCGCTGGAGGGTGACGTCCATGATCTGCATGACGACGAAGACGATCGCCAGCACGAGCGGGATCGACACCGAGACGACGAGGCCGGCCCGGACGCCGAGGCTCACGAAGCTCACCCCCAGCACGATGATGACGGCCTCGACCAGCGCCTGGGTGAAGCCGCCGACCGCGTGCTCGACCTGCTTGGGCTGGTCCGACACGAGATGGACGCCGACACCGAGCGGCAGGGTGGCCTCGATGGCGCGCATGCGCTCCTTCAGGGCCTCTCCGAAATGCAGCAGGTTGGCGCCCGGACGCATCGCGATGGCGAGGCCGATCGCGGGCTTGCCGTCCACCCGGAACAGCGGTGCGGGCGGATCCTCGTAGCCGCGGCTGATCTCGGCGATGTCGGCGAGGCGGAAGAAACGGTCATTGACCCGCAGGTTGAAGTCCTGGAGCGAGGCCTCGGAGGCGAAGGAGCCGCTGACCCGCAGCGAGATGCGCTCCGGCCCGGCCTGCACCACGCCGGAGGCCGAGACCGCGTTCTGCGCCTGCAGGGCCTTGATCAGGGCCTGGAAATCGATGCCGTAGCCGGCGAGCTTCCGGGTGGAGAAGTCGAGGTAGATCGTCTCGTCCTGCGTGCCGATCAGCTGGGTCTTGCCGATATTGGGCACCCGCAGGACCTCGGTGCGGATGCCCTCGACGTAGTCGCGCAGCTGCCGGTGCGTCAGGCCGTCGGCCGTGAACGCGTAGATATTGCCGTAGACGTCGCCGAACTCGTCGTTGAAGAACGGACCCTGCACGCCCTCCGGGAACTGACCCTTGATGTCCCCGAGCCGTTTGCGGACCTGGTAGAAGGCCGGCTGGATCTCGTTCTTCTTGAGCGTGTCGCGGAACTGGACGAAGACTGTCGACGATCCGGGCGTCGTGTAGCTGCGAACGAAGTCGAGGCCGTTGAGCTGCTGGAGCTCCTTCTCGACCCGGTCGGTGACCTGATCGAGGGTGTCCTTGATGGTCGCGCCCGGCCACGTGGTCTGCACCACCATGGTCTTGATGGTGAAGGGCGGATCCTCCTCACGGCCGAGGCGGGTGTAGGCCATCAGGCCCGCGATCAGCGAGACCAGCATGAGGAACCAGACGAACGAGCGGTGCCCAAGCGCCCAGTCGGAAAGGTTGAAGTCCTTCACGCGAAAACCCCGTGCGGCCGGATCAGACGGCGCCGTCGGTCAGGCGCACGGCCTGGCCTTCCTTGATGACGTGGACGCCCGCGACCACGACGCGCTCGCCGGCCTTCAGGCCGGCGACGACCGCGACGCGGCCGTCCTCGGCGTTGTCCCGCGCCGCCACGGTGACGTCGCGGCGCGCTACCGACTTCCCGTCGGGCGAGACGACCCAGACCGAGCGGCGGTCACCGTCCTCGAGCAGCGCCGAGGCGGGCAGAAGGGCGGTGGGCGCGACCTTGCGCATGAGCGACACGTTGATGGTCGCGCCGAGCCGGAAGGCCGGGCCGGGATCGTCCAGGGTGATCCGGATGCGCTTGGACCGCGTCCCCGACTCGGCGAGGGGCGCGATCTCGCGGACGCGCCCGCGCGCCGTCAGCTCCGGCGCGCTCTGGAGCGCGACGGTGAACACGCCGTCCGACGGCAGAGCCCCGACATGGGCCTCGGGAATGTCGACCACCGCCTCGCGGACGTCGGGCCGCGCCACGGTCACGACGCCCTGGCCGGCGCTGAGCACTTGGCCGACCTCGGCGAGGCGCTGGGTCACGACACCGTCGAACTCGGCCTTCAGCTCAGTGTAGCCCATCTGGTCGCGGGCCTTCTGGAGGCTCGCCATCGCCTGATCCACCCGGGCCCGGGCGGTCTCGCGCTTGGCGACAGCCTGATCGAGCGTCGCCTGGGAGACGGCGTTGCCGGTCATCAGGCGCCGGGTCCGCGACTCCGCGGCCTCGGCGTTCTCGGCCTGCGCCTTCGCGTCGGCCAGGTCGGCCTCGGCGCGGGTCAGGTCGAAACGGGTCACGATGGTGTCGAGGGCCGCGAGGCGCTGGCCGCGGGTGACGAGGTCGCCGATCGTCACGTCCCGCGCGACCATGCGCCCGGGGATCTGGAAGCCGAGCTGCGCTTGGTAGCGCGGCTCGATCGTGCCGGCGAACGGCCCGAACGTGACGGTGTCGCTCGGTACGACAACCTGCGTCAGCACCGGACGGACCGGGGCCGCCGCGGCCTCGCCCCCCTCCTCGCCGTGACCGTTGCACCCGGCCAGTGCCGTCGCGAGGAGGCCCAGGACGAGATACGCGCGCGCCGTCATGGGCGGTCTCCGATCTCGGCGGCCGCGACCGTCTGGCCGGGACGCAGGAACTGGATGCCGGCGACGACCACGCGCTCGCCCGGCTCGACGCCGCGCTTCAGCGCGATGATATCGGGGCCGAAGCGATCGATCTCCACCGCGCGGACCGAGACGGTCTTCCGGTCCGGATCGTAGACCCACACCGAGGGCTTACCGTCGTAGCGGTAGAGCGCCGACCAGGGCAGGATCACCGATTCGTGCGGCGCGAAGCGCCCGCGGCCGATCACGACGGCGCCGAGCCCCATGGCGGCGGGCGTCGACTTCAAACCGATCTTGACGCGGACCGTGCCGCTGGCGGCATCCACGGTGGGAGAGATCTCCCGCACGGTCCCGACCGCGGTGACGGACGGGTCCGACTGGAGGGCCACCGCGACGGTGTCGCCGGCCGGCGGCTGGGCCAGCAGCGATTCGTAGACGTTGAAGACCGCGTCGCGGGGCCCGTCCTGCGCGACGACCAGCACGGTCTGGCCCGACTGGACCACTTGGCCGACCTCGAAGCTGCGGCTCGTCACCACGCCGGACACGCCCGCGCGCAGCTCGGTATAGGAGAACTGCTCCTGCGCGGTTCCCAGCGCCGCCTTGGCCGAGTCGACCGCCGCCTGCGTGGTGCGCAGCTCCTGCTCGGCGTTGTCGTAGGTCGAGCGGGTCGTGAAGCCGCCGGCCAGGAGCTGCTTCTGGCGCTCGTACGACATCTTCGCCTGCGTGAGCAGCGCCTCGGCCGAAGCCAGGGCGGCCTTGGCGTTGTCGAGATTCGCCTGCTGCGTCAGGGGTTCGAGGACGGCGAGGACCTGATTGGCCGTGACGTGGTCGCCGATCTCGACGCGCCGCTCGGCGACCTTCCCGTTCGTTCGGAACGAGACGTTGACCTGCGCCTGGGCCTGGACGTCGCCGGTCACCACCACGTCGAGCGCCATCGGTGTGCGACGCGCCTGCACGACCCGCACGCGCGCCACGGCGGAGTCGAGCGCCGTCTCGGGCGCGGCCTGGGCGCACCCGATCCACGCGAGCGCGGTTAACATCAGCAGCGCGGATGCGGATGGAAGGAAGGCGATGCGGTTCATGCGATCGACCGTGTCGGCGCGACTCGTGCGAATTGCGTGGCGCGTTCCTACGCCATCCGTTACATACCGTCCAGACGGTTTTTAGTGCAGGTCCGTGATGCAGGCGAAGCGACAGCGACTGGCGGCGCGCCCCGAGATCATCCTGGAGGCGGCCGCGGCCGTTCTCCTGAAGGGAGGCGTCCGCGGGCTGACCATCGACGCGGTCGCGGCCGAGGCCGGGCTGAGCAAAGGCGGCGTCCTGCACCATTACGCGTCGAAGGACGCCCTGGTGGGGGCGCTGGTCGCCCGCAAGCTCGCGGACGTGCGCGCGGAGATCGACGCCTGCGCGCGGGAGATACCGGCCGGCCCGTCGCAGCTTCCCAGGGCGATGGTGGCGCATATCCGCGGGCACTACTGCGACGACAACGAAGCGGCGCGCGCACTCCTGCTGGCATCGATGGAGTCACCGGAGGCGCAGAAAGACTTCCAGGCGTTCGTCGCGGATCAGCTGGACCAGCTCGGACGGATCGAGGGCGCTCCCCCGGGCGAGGGCTCCGTCCTGTACTTCGCCATCCTCGGTCTGTTCATGAGCCGGGCGCTGGGCTTCCAGCAACTCGACGAGGACGCCCTGGCGCCGATGCTCGAGGCCCTCGACCGCATCGCCGGGCGAGCCGGCGGCTAGATCCGGACGCTCAGGCCTGGAACGCGAGGACGGCGCGCGTCCCGGCGCTTCGGGGGGCATACGACAGGGCCGAGCGCAGGTTCGACGCCATGGCGCGCACGATGCGCGACCCGAGACCGGTGCCGCGGACCTCGCCCTCCCCGGTCCAGCCGATACCGTCATCCTCGACGGCGAGCAGCACGGTGTCGGCGGCGTCCCGCTCGACCGCGACGCGGATCTCGCCCGACGTGCCGACCGGGTAGGCGTACTTGTAGGCGTTGGTCACGAGTTCGGTCACGACAACGCCGACCGACACGGCCTTGTCGGTCGAGAGCCGCACCGGCGCGGCACGAAGGCGGATCGCGTGGTCGCGCCCGCTCGCCCGCATGGCGGCCTGCAACTCCTCGACCAAGCTCTGCAGGTAGGCGTCGAGCTCGACGGATTCGACGTCGTCGGACGTGTAGAGGCGGCGGTGGATGCCGGCGATCGCCGAGATCCGGGCCTGCATCTCGTCGAGCGCCGCCTTGGCGGCCGGGTCCGTGACGGCGTTGCGCTGCATGTGCGCCAGGGCGGCGACGAGGGCCAGGGAGTTGGCCACGCGGTGGTTGACCTCGCGCAGCAGCAGCTCGGCGCGGTCGCGCGCCTCGCGCATCTCGGCCTCGGCCCGCTCCTTGTCGCGCCGCAGGCTCTCCTGCCGGAGGGCGGTGGCGACGGCCTCGCCGAGCAGCTCGCGGAACTGACCCTGGACGTCCTTCCAGACGTAGTCCACAGCTCCGGCCTTCAGGGCCGCCACGGCGACGCGGCTGTCCTCGGAGCCGGTCACGTAGATGACCGGCGGCGCCTCGGGCAGCGCGCGGATCTCGGGCAGCAGGTCGAGGCCCGTCTGTCCCGGCATGTGGTGGTCGAGGGCGACGGCGTCGATCCCGCCCTGGGCGAGCCGCGCCAGCCCCGCCGCGCCGTCGGGACAGAGCTCGACCGCGTAGCCGCGCGCCTCGAGGGCGCGCCGGACCAGGCGGCCGAGGCCGGGATCGTCGTCGATGTAGAGGATGCGTGCCGCCGCGGCGGTGCCGTCCCCGCTGGCACGCCGAGCAGTCATGGGTTCTGCGGAACCTGCATGACCGAGAAGAACAGACCGAGCTGGCGGATCGCGTTCGCGAAGCCGTCGTAGCTCACCGGCTTAGTGATGTAGACGTTGGCCCCGAGGTCGTAGCAGCGCTGGATCTCGCGGCTGTCGTCCGTCGTGGTCAGGACCACCACCGGGGACCGACGCGTGTGCGGGTTCGCCTTCACCTTCTCGAGGATGTCGAGGCCGGTCATGTCCGGCAGGTTGAGGTCGAGCAGGATCAGCAGGTGCCGTCGGGCGCTCGCCTCGCCGGAGCCGTCCGGCCCGAGCAGATAGTCCAGCGCCGAAGTGCCGTTGCGGAACGGCACGATGTCGTTGTTGACGCCGGCGCGTCGGATGTTGCGCTCGATCAGGCGCGCATGGCCCTCGTCATCCTCGATCATCACGATGCTGACGGGGTGCACGGGCCGCTCCACGCTCATTAGGCGGCGATGGGCGCCGGTTCGGGGTCGATCCGGACCGCTGTAGCTGTCCCGTGCGGCAAGGTCACGTCGAACGTCGTGCCCACACCGAGTTCTGAACGGATCTCGATCCGGCCCCCGAACGAGCGCACCAGCGCCTTCACGTGGGCGAGACCGATCCCCTCGCCCGGGCGGTCCTGGGCGCCCGATCGGCGGAAGAGTTCGAAGACGCGGGCATGGTCCCGCGCGGCGATCCCCCGGCCGTTGTCGGCGACGGAGAAGCAGACGCCGCGTTCGCCCACGGCCTTGGCCGTGACGGTGATCCGTCCAGGCCGGCTCGGGTCGAGGTATTTCACGGCGTTGTCCAGCAGGTTGCCGAAGACCTGCTCGATCGCGAGCCGGTCGGCGACGATCTCGGGCAGGTCGCGGGCGATCGTCACCGTGGCCCCGACCGCCTCCGCCTGATGCCGCTGGGCATCGGCCACGCCGCGGAGCACGCCCGTCATGTCGAGGGCCTCGGGCGAGAATTGTCGCCGGCCCTCTCGCGAGAGCTTGAGGATGGCGGCGATCAGCCCCTCCATCCGGTTCACCGCCGCCTTGATGAAGCCGAGCGCCTCGCCGAAATCGGCGTCGAGCCGCTCTGCCGCGGGGTGATCCCGGAGGGCCGCGGCGACCTCGGTCCGGGTCGCCTCCAGCTCGCTCGTGAATCCCATCACGTTGACCAGCGGCGCGCGCAGGTCGTGGCTGACGATGTAGGCGTAGCGCTGGATCTCCTCGTTGGACTCGCGCAGGTCGGCTTCGGCCTGACGCTGCTCGGTGATGTCCGTGTGGACGCCGACCCACTCGCGGATCTCGCCGCGCGCGTCGATGACCGGGATGGCACGGATCGCGAAGTGTCGCCACGTCCCGTCGCGCACCCGAACCCGGTGCTCGTGGACGTAGGTGCGCCGCGCCCGGACGGTCGCGTTCCACGTCTCGACGGAGGCCTCCATGTCGTCGGGATGGACCGCGTCGGCCCAGCCGTAACCCTGATACTCCGCCCGCGTCTGACCGGTGATCGCGCTCCAGCCCGGCTGCTCGCCGAGCATCCGGCCCGTCGCATCGTTAGTCCAGAGCACGCCGCGCACGGCCTGCACGGCGGCCCGGAACCGCGCCTCGCTCGCCTGGAGCTCGCGCTGCACGCGCTGCTGGTCCAGCGACGAGGCGAGCATCGCCAGGAACAGGATGAGGAACGTGGCACCGGCGACGTAGAGGGCGAGGTTCTGCTGAGCCGGAGCGCCGGTCACCGCGTGGGCGGTGTGGGCGCCGCCCGCCTCGGCGGTGATCGTCGCCGCCGCCATGCCGGTGTAGTGCATGCCCGCCACCGCGAGGCCCATCACGCAGGCCGCGACGAGCTTCTGCCAGACGCCGTGTTGCCGGAAGGAGAGCCACAGGGCGGCGGTCGCCGCGGTCACGGCGATCGCCACCGAGAGCGCGATGATCGCCGGGCTATAGGCGAGGTCGCCGGGGATCCGCAGCGCCGCCATGCCGGTGTAGTGCATGCCGGCAACGCCCAGGCCCATCAGCGGGCCGGCGACGAGAAGGCTGCCGGTCCCCTCGCCGACGCGCGCCACCCACAGGAAGGCGGCGCCGGTCGCCGCGACGGCGATCGCGAGGGACAGGAGCGTGAGTCCGGTATCGTAGGCGGCCGGCAGGCCCATCTCGAAGGCCAGCATGCCGATGAAGTGCATCGACCAGATGCCCCCGCCCATGGCGAGGGCGGCGCCGGCGATCCACGGCCAGCGCGGTCCCGCGACGGGCCCGCGGATCCGCGCGCCCAGGTCCAGCGCGGTGTAGGACGCGAAGACCGCGAGGCCGATCGACAGGGCGACCAGCGCCGGATTGTAGCCAGTATGGACCATCGACTGCGATCGACGCGTGAATGAGCCTTCTCGCGATGTATCCCGGGTGATCCGTCGGCGCTATCGCGATTCCGAGACGCATGAAGCTCCCGAACATCGAGCCGCGTCGGCGAGCACCGAGACCGGCGCCGGGACCAGAACGGATCGGCCACCGCGATCGGCATCCCGGTGCGCGCCACACAGGCTCAGGCAAGCAGGGTCAGCGATGATGCACCGCGACCCCCGTCAGACGAGACCGGCAGACAGGATGCGCGCCAGAGGCTGGATGACGGCGACGCTGGCATCCCGGCCGGAATGCCTCGGTGGACAGGCGCGTATCGCCGCCGCTGCGCGGCCGAGCCGCGTCGAAAAAAAACGCGTTCGTCACACAGCGACGGTCTCTCCCGGCGGTCGCGCGCGTTCTAGGTTCTGTTGATCGCTCAACGCGAATGCAGGTTCATGAACGGACACGCCGCGGCACGATTTCCGGACGACCTGCGCGAAGCCCTGGCGCAGGCTCTGTACGATTGCGAGCGGACGGACGGGGAGGATCGCGCCGCCTGGACCGACACGGACCTTGAGGCCCGCCACCCGGGCCTGCGCGAGCGCTATCGCCGATCCGCCGACGCCCTGGCGGCCGGTCCGCTCGCGGACCTGATGGCCGCCCGCCATGCCGACGAGGAGGAACTGCGGGTGCTGCGCCGGCAGAGGATGTCGCCCGAGCGCGAGCGGGAGCTGCTGGAGGCGAACAACCGCCTCGTCGCCCGCGCCGAGGCCGCCGAGACGGCGCGGCACACCGCGGAGGAAGCGCTCGCGACGCTGCGCCGCGAGCGGGATGTCGCGCGGGAAGCCGAGGCGTTCTGGCAGCAATTCGCCTTCGACGCCGACGATCTCGCGACCCGGCGCCTCATCGAGCAGACCGACGCCCGCGCCGAGGCCGAGCGGCGGGCGATCGAGGAGCGTTGCCGACGGGAGCGCGCGGAGGCGGCGCTGCGCCTGTTCGCCGACCGGGCCGACGTCATGCCCAAGGAGGGATGGGCGTCGGAACTGGCGAAGGCCAATCGCGACATCCCGCTCTGGTGGTTCCACGCGGCCCGAGTCGCCCTCGAGCCGCCGGACCTGTCCCGACCGACCGAGGGCGGCGAGGCCTGAACGCCTCAGGCCGCCGCGGGCTGCTTCGCGGGCGTGTCGCGGAACAGAGCCGTACAGCCGGAGCCGCGATGCATGCTCAGGATCGACGCGCGGTCGATCTCCGGGTGCGTCTTGAGCACCTTCTGAACGCAAGCGAGCACCCGCTCGTACTGCGCGGCGTCGTAATTCGGTTCGAGCGGGCTGACGGCGATGTAGGTCTCGACCACCAACACGCGCTCGGCGCGGTCGTGGGCGACGTCGACGGCGATCCAGGACGACTTGATCAGGCTGGTGCTGGCGAGCATGGGCGTTCCTCGTGCAGCGTTACATCGTTTCACCCACGGCCGCGACGCGTATTTCATCCCGCGGCTGGGGCAATTTTGGCGAAATCATGGACCGCCTGTCGGCGAATGCCAAGGGGTCGCCGCCCCGGACCCCCTGCACGCTGTGCAGCGTGTTGAGCGCGAGCCCGCACCGGCTTACGGTCGGCCATCGGCCGGTGCCGGAGGTGTCCACAATAGGCACTCGCATCCGGCAAATGGCATGTGGTATACAAATTGGCGGACTCGTCACCCCGGGTCCGCGTGACGGTGTCGCGATACGACGGGACCGCGCTGTGGGAGGGAGAACAGACATGATCCGTTCGAGGATGGAAGGCCCCTGCCCCTCAGTCGCGGCACGCGCGACACGGGCCCGTGCAGGCATCGAACCGATATCCCGCGCGGCCTGAGCCGCCCTCCGACATCCCCAAACCGACTCCAGCTCCGAGACCGATCATGACCAAGGCCCTCGAAGGCGTCCGCATCCTGGACTTCACCCACGTTCAATCCGGCCCGACCTGTACGCAGCTCCTGGCTTGGTTCGGCGCCGACGTCATCAAGGTCGAGCGGCCGGGCGCGGGGGACGCCACGCGTCAGCAGCTTCAGGACATCCCGGACGTGGACAGCCTCTATTTCACGATGCTGAACCACAACAAGCGGTCGATCACGCTCGACTCGAAGAACCCGAAGGGCAAGGAGGTTCTCTGGCGGCTGATCAAGGAATGCGACGTCCTGGTCGAGAATTTCGCGCCCGGCGCCCTCGCCCGCATGGGCCTGACCTGGGAGAAGATCCATGAGGTCAACCCGCGGATGATCCTGGCCTCCGTGAAGGGCTTCGGTCCGGGCCGCTACGAGGATTGCAAGGTCTACGAGAACGTCGCGCAGTGCGCCGGCGGCTCCGCGTCGACGACGGGCTTCCGCGACGGAATCCCGATGGTGACGGGCGCGCAGATCGGCGATTCCGGCACCGGCCTGCACCTCGCCCTCGGCATCGTCACGGCGCTCTACCACCGGACCCAGAGCGGCCTCGGCCAGAAGGTCGACTGCGCCATGCAGGACGGCGTGCTCAACCTCTGCCGGGTCAAGCTGCGCGACCAGCAGCGTCTCGCGCACGGGCCTCTCAGGGAGTACAGCCAGTTCGGCGAGGGCATCCCGTTCGGCGAGGCGACCCCGCGTGCGGGCAACGATTCCGGTGGCGGCCAGCCTGGCCGGATCCTGCGCTGCAAGGGCTGGGAGCAGGACCCGAACTCCTACATCTACGTCATCACCCAGGCCGCCGTCTGGGAGCCGATCTGCGACATCATCGGTGAGCCGGATTGGAAGACCGATCCGAACTACGCGACCCCGAAGGCCCGCCTGCCGCATCTCAACGAGATCTTCACGCGGATCGAGGCCTGGACGATGAAGGTGTCGAAGTTCGAGGTGATGGACACCCTGAACAAGTACGACATCCCCTGCGGCCCGATCCTGTCGATGAAGGAGATCGCCGAGGACGAGTCCCTGCGGAAGACCGGCACCATCGTGGAGGTCGATCACCCGACCCGCGGCAAGTACCTGACGGTCGGCAACCCCATCAAGCTGTCGGCGAGCCCGAGCGAGGTCACCCGCTCGCCGCTCCTCGGTGAGCACACCGATGAGATCCTGCGCTCCGTGCTCGGCTACTCCGAGGCCGAGGTTGGCGAGATCGCCGAATCTGGCGCGATCGGCGCGGTCCAGAAGATCGCGGCGGAGTGATCGGTCTCCGGCGATCCGGGGGCGAGATCCCGGATCGCCGATGTTACAATCCGGGGGCGTGCGTGAAGCGCGGCCCCGGATTCCGGGTGACGCCGTTCGACAGCCGGGGCACGGTCGCGCCGCCGAGCCCGCGTTCGGTTTGTTTCTCCCCGGCCCCGCTCAGGGTCCGGATGACACCCAGGAGCCTGCATGCGCATCGCCTTCATCGGTCAACAGGATTTCGGAAAAGCGGTCCTGGAGGCGTTCCTCAAACGAGGCGATGAGGTTGCGGCGGTGTTCTGCGCGCCTGAGAAGCCCGGCGCCAAGCCGGACGTCCTCAAGACGGCGGCCGTCGAGAAGGGGCTGACGGTTTTCCAGTTCCCCAGCCTGAAGAGCCCTGAGGCCGAGGACGCCATGCGCGGCCTGAACGCCGATATCGGCGTCATGGCCTACGTGCTCCAGTTCGCGCCGCAGAGCTTCGTCAACATCCCGAAGCACGGCACCATCCAGTATCATCCGAGCCTGCTGCCGCGTTACCGGGGCCCCTCCTCGATCAACTGGCCGATCGCCCGGGGCGAGTTGCAGACCGGCCTGACGATCTTCCGGCCGACCGACGGTCTCGACGAGGGGCCGGTGATCCTGCAGAAATCCTGCCCGATCGGCGCCGACGCGACCCTGGGCGACGTCTACTTCGACAACCTGTTCCCGATGGGCGTCGAGGCCATGCTCGAGGCGGCCGACCTCGTCGTGGCCGGCCAGCATGTCGAGATCGATCAGGACGAGGACGCCGCGAGCTACGAGGGTTGGTTCCGCGGCGCCGAGGCGGAGATCCACTGGTCGGCCCACGCCGAGCAGATCTACAACCTGATCCGCGCGGCGAACCCGGCACCCGGTGCCTGGACCACGCACGACGGCAAGAAGCTCCAGATCTTCGACAGCAGCCTGCATCGGATCCGCAAGCTCGCCGACGTCGTCGGCAAGCCCGGCGAGGTGATCGCCGTCGACGACGAGGGCTTCAGCGTCTGCGCGCAGGGCGGGCGCCTCGAGATCCGCAAGGTCAAGGCGGAGGGCGGCAAGAAGGTCGCGGCCGCCGAGTACGCCCGGGAGGCCGGGCTGGCGGTCGGTCAGTTTCTCGGGCGCTAGGTCACCCGCGCGTCAGGTCGTCTCCGGCGCGGTCGGCCGCGCCGCATTCAGACCGTAGCCGCGGAAGCGCTCGACCGTCGTGCCGATCTCGTCGTCGGACAGGATGATCGGCGTCCCGATCTGCCGCGCGACGGCGTATTGCTGGCAGAGCGTCTCCAGCTCGACGGCGAGCCACAGGGCCTTCTCCAGGCTCGCCCCGGCCGCGATCATGCCGTGATTGGCCAGGAGGCAGACGTTGCGATCGACGAGCGCCGCGAGGGCGAGGTCCGAGAGTTCCGCGGTGCCGTAGGGCGCGTAGGGCGCGCAGCGTACCGTCGGGCCGCCGAAGGTCGCGATCATGTAGTGGACCGCCGGGATGGCCTCTCCGCACATCGCGAAGGCGGTGCAGTAGACCGGATGCGCGTGGACCACCGCGTGGAATTCCGGACGGGACGCGAGGATGTCCCGGTGGAAGCGCCATTCCGATGACGGCTTCCGATCCGGCGCGTGGGTGCCGTCGAGACCCATCCGGACCACGTCGTCCGGTCCGATCCGTTCGGTGGGCACGCCCGACGGGGTGATCAGGAGCCCGTCGCGGAAGCGCACCGAGACATTTCCCGACGTGCCGCGGTTCAGCCCCTGTGCGTCGAGTGCCCGCGCCGCCGCTACGACGCCCTCGCGCGCGATCCGCTCGTCCCTGTCCATGCCCGATCTCCGGAAGGCCCGGTTCCCGGTATGCAGGAAGCCCGGCGCCGTAAAGACGGCGCCGGGCTTATTCGCTTCGGTTCGGCGCCGCGGCGGCGAGCGATCGGGGCCTGCTACTGCGCCAGCACCGGCGCGAGGCCCGCCTCGGGCTTCTTGGTGTAGGCGGCGCGCATCGGCTTGAGGACGAACAGCGCCAGCAGGGCCGCGAGGATGTTGAGGGCCGCGGCCGCGAGGAACACCGTGTGCCAGCTTCCGGTCATGGTCGTGAGCACGCTGGTGTAGGGAACGATCAGCGCCGCAGTGCCCTTGGCCGTGTAGAGCAGCCCGGCATTGGTCGCCGCGTACTTCGAGCCGAACGTGTCGCCGCAGGTCGCCGGGAACAGCGAGTAGATCTCGCCCCACGCGAAGAACACGAGACCGGTCAGCAGCACGAAGGCGATCGGATTCTGGCCGAACTGGCTCAGCGCGTAGATGCCCAGGCCCTCGATCGCGAAGGACAGGAACATCGTGTTCTCGCGGCCGATATGGTCGGAGACCCAGCCGAAGAACGGGCGCGTCACGCCGTTGAGAACCCGGTCGAGCGTGGCCGCGAAGGTCAGCGCCGGCAGCGTGATCCCCAGGAGCGAGACCGGGACGTCGGCGATCTTGAAGTCCTTGGCGATCGGGCCGAGCTGCGCGGTGGCCATCAGGCCGCCGGCGGCCATCATGACGAACATCGCGTACATGACCCAGAAGATCGGGGTGCGGACCATCTCGGAGGGCTTGTAGTCCCGCTTCGACTGGCTGACCCGGGCGACTTCCGGAACCTGGCCCTTGGCCGGCGCGCGCAGGAACAGGGCGATCAGCATGACGATCACGCCCTGCCCGATCCCGAAGTAGAAGAAGGCCGCCTCGTAGCCCTGGGACTTGATCATCGCCTGGATCGGCACGACCGTGAGTGCCGAACCCGCGCCGAAGCCCATGGCGGTGATGCCGGCGGCCAGGCCGCGGCGGTCGGGGAACCACTTCAGCGAGTTGCCCACGCAGGTACCGTAAACCGCGCCTGCACCGGTGCCGCCGATCGCGGCCGCGATGTAGAGCACGGTGAGCGAGTCCGCGTAGGAATTGATCACCCACGCGACGGCGCAGAGCAGGCCGCCGAACAGCGTGACGATGCGCGGACCGTACTTGTCCACGAACCAGCCCTCGATCGGGACCAGCCACGTCTCGGTGACGACGAACAGCGTGAACGCCACCTGGATCGCCGCGCGATCCCAGCCGTGCCGCTCCTGCATCGGGCTCACGAAGAAGGTCCAGCCGTACTGCATATTGGCAATCATGCACATGCAGACGACGCCGAAGGCGAGTTGCAGCCAGCGGCCGCGCCCAACCGGTTTGACGATCTCGGACATACCGTTCCCTCTTGGCAGTATTCTTGTCGGCGTTCGCGCTCGAACCGGGCTTATGCCCTGCCACGGCGCAGCTTGTCAGAACAACGTGATCGGAATTCTTCGAAAAATTCTTGGCCCGCAGACAAATAATCTCTGCAGTACAGCAGCATCCGACGCCGAGTCGGCCTTGATGTCCGATGGTCGACGGTATGCCAGCAAGATGGTGCTGATTTAATCCCGGGGTGTCAATCAAACCTGCAAAAAAACACAGGTTCGCGACCGGGGATTAAATCGCCTTCCCGAACGTGTCGCGCTAGGCGACGGGTGATGGTCGCGCCGCGGCCAATTTTTCAGGTGCCGAGCGCCGGCAATGGTCACAGGTCTGTGGGACCGCTCCGCGATCGACTAGGATCTCGCAAAGGTTTGGGTTAGGTCGTTTGAGAGCGCACGACAGAGAATGCGTGCGAGACATCATGCGTGTGAGCTGACTGGACGAGGGATGTCGAATTCCGAACCGCTGAGCGTGAAGCCCATCGTCGCCAGCTCCAGTCTCCGGACATTGGCCTACGAGGCGCTCAAGACGGCCATCACCAACATGGACATCTACGGGCGTCCGGACGAGGTGCGGCTCGACGAGCGCAAGCTGTCGCAGGATCTCGGTGTCAGCCGCACCCCGGTGCGGGAGGCCCTGACGGTTCTGGAGCAGGAAGGCTTCGTCCGCTCCGAGGCCCGGCGCGGCGTCTTCGTGATCAAGAAGAACAAGCGCGAGATCGTCAGCATGATCCACGCCTGGACGGCGCTGGAGAGCATGGCGGCACGCCTCGCCTGCGCGCGCGCCACCGACGGCCAGCTCCGCTCGCTGCGCGAATCCTTCCCCGAGTTCTTCGAGGGCCAGCCGTCCGAACACATGGACGAGTATTCGGACGCGAACATCCGATTCCATCAGCGGATCATCGCGCTGGGTCACTGCGAGGCGATCGCCGATCTGACCAGCAATTTGCTCATGCACGTGCGCGGCATCCGCAGCACCGCGCTCCGGCAGGGCGATCGGGCGGAGCGCTCCATCCGGGAGCACGTCGCCATCATCTCGGCGCTCGAAGCCCGTGATGCCGATCTGGCCGAGAGACTCGTTCGCGAGCACGGTCTGGGTCTCGCGCAGCACGTCGACACCTACGGCGATTATCTGGATTGAGCGACCGTTCAGTCCTCGCCTGACGGATCGCCCGGCCCGGACGACACCTCGTGCCTGTGCGGCATGATGATGGGCCAAGGGCGCGAGCGGCGCTCGGGGGGAACCCTCGTTTGCCGCGCCGGCTATCACACAAGCTCAGCACACGCCTGAATATAAATCGCGCGCAAGCGTTGATGCACTGCAGAACATGTTCGGCGAGGCCACAACCTTTCAAAGCTGATCGGTTGTGCATTTTTATGCATGACTGGGCAACAATCCGAACTTTGTGGGCTCGATCTGCGCGCCCCATGCATGTTCGACATAATCGGTATTCGTAATCTGGCATACCAAGTTGCGCAGCAGCATGGCACGCATTGCGTCGCAACATGAGGCGGTTCCAGACCGCGCCGGAGAATCCGATGATCGCCAGCTTCCTCGCCATCTTTGTCGCCTTCGCCGCCTGCCAGGCGCTGCTCACCGTCAAGTTCGCGGACTTCCTCTCCGCCGACCGTGCCCGGAACACTGTCGAGCCGACCGCCGACGTCGCGAACGCCAAGCTCGCCTGAAGTCAGAGCTGGATCCGCGATACCAGAGAGTGCGTAGGGGTAACGCTTTCCTCAAATTTTACGCGTAGGGTGAACCGATCGTTGACCGTGCGGGCGAGGAGCTACCGCGTTGGCCCTCGGCGCAGCCTCGGTTTTCTCGGACGGCCCCTTCGTCCTCCTCGTATCGGACCGCCCGTCCGAACGATCGGCCCTCGAGCGTGCCATCGCGCTCGTGATGAACTGCTGGTCGATCCCGCCCGGCGCGCCGCTACCGTCAGGCCGCCCGCACCTCGTCATCCTCGACCTGCCGCCGGCCCAGACCGCCAGAGTGCAGTCGACCCTCCCCCAACACGGACCGCCGGTTCCGCGCCTCGTCCTCGTGCGCGGCGAACCCATGCCGGCTACCCGCTATCTGCGTCAGCTGCCGGCCGCCTCGCCCCGGCAACTCGTTCTGGCGAACGTCTTCGCCATGATCGAGGAGGCGACGCGGTCCGCAGAGCTGCGGCAGCGCCGGCTCCTGGAGCGCGTCTCGGGCGCGACCGCCGTCGTCGCCGAGATCTTCGACAGCGCCGCCCTCGGGGCCCGGCTGCAGCGCGCCGACGCGGATCGCGGGACCGAGCTCGTTCTGGCGGCCATCTCCGAGGTCGGGATCTCCGAGTGGCTTGCCGAGGTCTGGCGCCACGAGATTGGCGTCTATCAGCACACCCTCGGCGTCGCGGGCCATGCCGCCACGTTCGGCTCGCAGATCGGGCTCGGTCAGACCGATCTCGCACTGCTGGTGCGGTCGGCGCTCCTGCACGACATCGGCAAGGCGCGCATCCCCGTGGAGATCCTCAACAAGCCGGGGCCGCTCAACGCCGAGGAATTGCGGCTGATGCAGCGCCATCCCGACATCGGCGCCGATCTGCTCCGGGCGCACGGCGATTTCGAGGACGCGGTGATCGACGTGGTCCGCCACCACCACGAGCGTCTGGACGGGAAAGGATATCCCGATCGGCTGTCCGGCCCCGCGATCTCCGACCTCGTGCGGATCGTGACGATCTGCGACGTGTTCTCCGCGCTGACCGAGCGGCGGACCTATCGGCAGCCCGCCTCGCCCGCCGAGGCGCTGTCGATCATGACGGACAGCGCCGGGCATCTGGATCCGGATCTCCTGCGGGCCTTCGCGCCCTCCATGCTCAAAGGCAGCGCCCTGGCGGCCTGAATCCGCAGCTTGAACTCGCGGCCTGATCCGCGGCCGGGCGTGGCTCTGGCGCCACGCCGGTCGGCGGGATCCTGCCGGCGCGCCGCGCGCCGCGCTTTCGCCGCAACCGCGCCGGAGGGAAGCGATCCCGTCTCACGCAACGCCGTCCGGACCGTGCCCAAACTCAGTCGCGCCATCGCCGCCGCCCTCCTGCTGGCCCTCACCGGGTGCGGCGGTCTCTCGGTCCTTCCCGAGTCCTCTGTCGAGAACGCGACGCACACCGCCGTGCTCGACGAGGTCGCGGCCGCCGCGGCGATCTCGGCCTACCGGGTCCAGCACGGCCTGAGCCCGGTCGTGGTCGATCCGGCTCTCGTGAAGGCGGCCGCCTTCCAGGCCGGCAACAACGCCCGCCGCGGCCAGCTCAGCCACGATGCCGGCGGCAGCTTCACCTCGCGCATGGCGTCGGCCGGTCTCGCGAGATCCTGGGCAGCCGAGAATCTCAGCGCCGGCTCCGAGACCCTGGAACAGGTGCTCGCCCGCTGGAAGGCGAGCCCCGAGCACAACAAGAACATGCTGCTCCCGCAAATCCGCAGGATCGGGATCGCCCGGGTCGATGCACCCACGACGCGGTACAAGCGCTTCTGGGCGCTCGTGATGGCCGGGACCTGACGCCGGGGCGTCTCAGGGTTCGGACCGCGCGAGATCGACGATCCGGAGCTGGGCCCGCTCGGCGCCGCGCCAGCGGTCGCAGGAGAGGGTCCCGGCCACGTGCATCTCTCGGCCGATCCCGTTCAGGAGGGCGAGGCCGAGCGGCCGTTCGGCCGCGCGGAAGCAGATCGCCCCGACCACCTGACCGTCGCGGCTGCGCAGTCGCGCCCTGACATGGTTCGAGCCGACCACGCCGGCATCGACGAGGCGATGCCGGCCCAGCGCGAAGAGCGGCTCGGGCGCGCCCTGGCCGAACGGGCCGGCCTGCTGCAGCAGCCGGACCGTCTCCGCGGTGGCGCCGCCGGCGCTGAGGCCGCCGTCGATCAGCAGGGCGTCGGCCGCGCGGGCCACCGCGACGCTCGCCCCGAGCAGCATCGCCAGGTGCGCCTCGAAGCGTGGGATGTCGTCGGCCCGCACGGTGACGCCGGCCGCCATGGCGTGGCCGCCGCCCTTGCTGGCGAGCCGGGCCTCGACGCAGGCGCGGACCGCGAGCCCGAGATCCGCGCCCGGGATCGAGCGCCCAGACCCCGTGGCGGTGCCGTCCGGGCGGATCGCGAACGCGAAGGCCGGGCGGTTGAAGCGCTCCTTCAACCGCGAGGCGATGAGGCCGACGATGCCGGGGTGCCACTCGGCGCTGGCGATCACCAGCACGGTGCGGGCCGGATCCAGCGTCAGCGCCCGGTCCATCTCGGCCTCGGCCTCCTGGACGGCCTGCGCCTCGATCGCCTGGCGCTCGCGGTTCAGCCGATCGAGGTCGGCGGCGATCCGGGCCGCCTCGCTCGGGTCCGCCGTGGTCAGCAGGCGGGCGCCCAGTGCCGAATCGCCGATGCGGCCCCCGGCATTGATGCGCGGCCCGAGGACGAAGCCGAGGTGCCAGGCTTCCGGCGGCTCGCCGAGCGAGGCGGCGTCCAGCAGCGCCGCGAGCCCGGTGCGGCCGCGATGGCGCATCACCGTGAGGCCCTGGGTCACGAAGGCCCGGTTGAGGCCCGTGAGGGGCACAACGTCGGCAACGGTCGCCAGGGCGACGAGATCGAGGGCGTCGGTGAGCTGCGGTTCGGGACGATGGCCGCCGAAGAAGCCGTCCTGCCGCAGGGCGCGGTTCAGCGCGACCAGGGTCAGGAACACGATGCCGGCGGCGCAGAGATGGCCGAGGCCCGAGAGGTCGTCGAGGCGATTCGGGTTGACCACGGCGCGAGCCGGCGGGAGCACCTCGGAGGCCGCGTGGTGGTCGAGGACGATGACGTCCAGGCCGGATTTCTCGGCCTCCTCCAGGGGCGCGTGGCCGCTCGTCCCGCAATCGACGCAGATAAGGAGCGTCGCGCCCTCGGCCGCGAGCGCGGTGATCGCCGCGATGTTGGGTCCGTAGCCCTCGGTGATCCGGTCGGGAATGTGGATCGGCGCGCGCAAACCCAGCTCGCGGAGGTATCCGGCGAGCAGGGCCGCGCTCGCGGCGCCGTCGACGTCGTAATCGCCGAAAACCGCCACGGTCTCCCCGCGCTTCACCGCCCGAACGAGTCGGCGGACGGCCGCCTCCATGTCGAGCAGCGTGTCCGGATCCGGCATCAGGTCCCGCAGGCGCGGGGCGAGGTGGCGGGGCGCCGCCTCCGGTACGATCCCGCGTCCCGCGAGCACCCGGGCCAGCAGTTCCGGCAGGCCGTGGGCCTGGACCATCTTGGCGATGTGATTCTGGACGGCCGCGCCGCCGCAGCGCTCCTGCCAGCGCCGGCCGGTCACGGAGGCGGCCACACCCAGGAAGGGCGGCAATTCGGCGAGGAGCGGAGCGGACGACACGGGCGCCACCCTACACCGGCCGGCGCGGGGAATCTTGCGCCCCGCCGCAACAGCGACGGTGAACCCGATCGCCACAACGAGAAAGGGCGGGCATCGCTGCCCGCCCCTCGACGCTGCCGGAGACCTGGGTCTCAGAGCGACTTCAGCACGCTGTCCACGACCTTCTTGGCGTCGCCGAACAGCATCATGGTGTTGTCGCGGAAGAACACCTCGTTCTCGACACCCGCGTAGCCGGAGCCCATGCCGCGCTTGATGAACAGCACGGTCTTGGCCTTCTCCACGTCGAGGATCGGCATGCCGTAGATCGGCGAGGCCTTGTCGGTCTTGGCGGCCGGGTTGGTGACGTCGTTGGCGCCGATCACGAAGGCGACGTCCGCCTGCGGGAACTCACCGTTGATGTCCTCCAGTTCGAAGACCTCGTCGTAGGGCACGTTGGCCTCGGCGAGCAGCACGTTCATGTGGCCCGGCATGCGGCCCGCCACCGGGTGGATGGCATACTTCACGTCGACGCCCTCCTTCTTCAGCATGTCGGCCATCTCGCGCAGGGAGTGCTGCGCCTGGGCGACCGCCATGCCGTAGCCCGGGACGATGATGACCCGCTCGGCGTTCTTCATGATGTAGGCCGCGTCGTCGGCCGAACCCTGCTTCACGGGCCGGGTCTCGACCTGGCCGGTGCCGGCCGCGGCGGTGTCGCCACCGAAGCCGCCGAGGATCACCGAGATGAACGACCGGTTCATCGCGTGGCACATGATGTAGGACAGGATCGCGCCCGAGGACCCGACCAGCGAGCCGGTGATGATCAGCGCGAGGTTGCCCAGGGTGAAGCCGATCCCGGCCGCCGCCCAGCCCGAGTACGAGTTGAGCATCGACACGACCACCGGCATATCGGCGCCGCCGATCGGGATGATGATCAGGCCGCCGAGCACCAGCGAGGCGATGACGATCAGCCAGAAGATCGCCTTCGACTCGGTGCCGATGAACAGGGCGATCAGCAGCACGAGGCCGGCGGCCAGCAGCGCGTTGATGAGGTGGCGCTGAGGCAGCATGATCGGCTTGCCGGACATGCGCCCGTCGAGCTTGGCGAAGGCGATCACCGAGCCGGTGAAGGTGATGGCGCCGATGGCCACGCCGAGACCCATCTCGAACAGCGACTGCTTGTGGAAGTGCCCGTTCTCGATGATGCCGAACGCTTGCGGTGCGTAGAGGGCGCCCGCGGCCACGAAGACGGCCGCGAGGCCGACCAGCGAGTGGAAGGCCGCCACGAGCTGCGGCATCGCGGTCATCGGCACGCGCTTGGCGATCACCGCGCCGGCGCCGCCGCCGAGCCCTAAGCCCAGCAGGACGAGGATCCAGGCGCCGGCACCCGCCGGCGGGTGGCCGACCAGAGTGGTCAGGATGGCGAGCCCCATGCCGACCATGCCGTACAGGTTGCCCTGCCGGGAGGTCGTGGGGTGCGAGAGCCCCCGCAGCGCCATGATGAACAGGACGCCGGCGACGATATAGAGAAGGGAGGAGACGTTCTCTGACACCGGCTCAGCCCTTCTTCTTGTACATGCCGAGCATGCGCTGCGTGACGAGGAAGCCGCCGAAGATGTTCACGCTGGCGAGCACGATGCCGATGAAGCCGAAGAACCGGGCGAGGCCCGTGCCCTTCTCGATCAGCGGAACGCCGACCGCCAGGATAGCGCCGACGATGATCACCGACGAGATCGCGTTGGTCACCGACATGAGCGGGGTGTGCAGGGCCGGGGTCACCGACCAGACCACGTAGTAGCCGACGAAGATCGCCAGCACGAAGATCGCGAGCCGGAACACGGTCGGATCGACCGCGCCGCCGGTGGCGGCGCTGAGCCCGTGGCCCATGCCGTCGGCGATGACCTGCGCCTGGTCGGCGGCGTTGCGCGCCACCGCGGCCGCGGCGCGCGCGGCGTCGGCCAGCACGCGGGCCTGATCGGCCGCCTGATCGGGAGGGACGATGACGTTTGCCATTCTGCTACTCCTCTCGGCCAGGCTTCACTGCGCGCCTGCCGGGGTGGCCGCACCGGACGCCTTGCTGGCCTCCGACTTGGCCAGCCCCACGGAGGCGGCTTCCGAGGCTGCGCCATCGGTCTTGGGCTGGAAGGATGCGTGGACGACCGAGCCGTCTCGGGTGAGGTTCGTGGCCTTCACCAGCTCGTCGTCCCAGTTGATGGCCAGCGCCTTCGATTCCTTGTCGATCAGGGTCTCGACGAAGGCGTAGAGGTTGCGAGAGTAGAGGCTCGACGAGGTGGCGGCGAGCCGCCCCGGCACGTTGACGTGGCCGACGATCTTCACGCCGCGATCGTTCGTGACGACCTCGCCAGCCTTGGCGCCGGCGACGTTGCCGCCGCGCTCCACCGCAAGATCGACGAGGACCGAACCCGGCTTCATCGACGCCACCATCTCCTCGGAGACCAGCTTCGGCGCCGGCCGGCCCGGGATCAGTGCGGTGGTGATGACGATGTCCTGCTTGGCGATGTGGCCCTTGACCAGCTCCGCCTGCTTCTTCTGGTACTCGGCTGACATCTCCTTGGCGTAACCGCCGGCCGTCTCGGCCTGCTTGAATTCGTCGTCCTCGACGGCGACGAATTTGGCGCCGAGCGATTCGACCTGCTCCTTGGTGGCGGGCCGGACATCGGTGGCGGTGACGACCGCGCCGAGCCGGCGGGCTGTCGCGATGGCCTGGAGGCCGGCCACGCCGACGCCCATGACGAAGACGCGGGCGGCCGGCACGGTGCCGGCGGCGGTCATCATCATCGGCATGGCCCGCCCGTACTCGGCGGCGCCGTCGACGACCGCGCGGTAGCCGGCGAGATTCGCCTGCGAGGACAGGACGTCCATCACCTGCGCGCGGGTGATGCGGGGCATCAGCTCCATGGCGAAGCCGTTGATCCCCGCCTCGGCCATCGCCTTGAGGGCGTCCTCGTTGCCGTAGGGGTCCATGATCGCGATCACGGTGGCGCCGCGCTTCAACTGCGGCAGCTCCTCGGCGCTCGGGCGCCGGACCTTGAGCACGAGGTCGGCATCCCCGGCAGCATCGGCGGCGCTCCCAGCGATGCTGGCGCCGGCGGCCTCGTACTCGGAGTCCAGGATTCCGGCCTTTTGACCGGCCCCGGACTGCACCACGACGTCGGCACCGAGAGTCTTGAACTTCTTGACGGTCTCAGGAACCGCGGCGACGCGCGGCTCCGCGGAGTCCGTCTCGGACAGCACAGCAATGCGCATGCGAGGGTTCCCCTGGAAAAGCTCGGCCTTTCGAATGCGCGAACCGGCGCAGCTTTTCGAGAGGCGGATCTACGATACCGCGATGGATGCGGCCGGAATGTAACTTGCGCCCAATTTAATTGCCAACAATGTGTCAGCGACCCGCCCGGCGAACGCGAGCGGGTTCGTCATCCGCGGCGACGCTCGACGCCGCCGCCCACGGCCCTCTCAGGCGAAGAACAGGTAGAGGACCAGGAGAATGCCGACGACCAGCGGGGCCTTCCACCCCACGGCCGGCGCGAGGGCGCCCACCGCGCCCGCGGCTCCGGAGGCGATCACGCCGACGATGGCCAGCAGCCACGCCTCGCGGATCCCGCCGATGGCGAGGGCCAGCACCCAGCAGATGACGACGCCAGTGGCGATTTCGACGAACCGGACAAATCCGCGATAGGTCTGCTCGTGCGTCGTCGCGTCCATCGCCGGGCTGTAGGTGTGCCCGGCCACCGTGTCACTCTCGGCCATCGTGCGCTCGTTTCCCTAAGACGCGACTTCTTGCGGTCGCGGTCGGATGTAGCTCAAGCGTTTACCTGCCGCAATCGGACGCACGCAAGTTGATCGCTCTCCCGGTGGATCTTCGCGTCGAATCAGGCCGGTTTCGGCAGACCGGCTTCGGTGAGTGCCCGGCCCTGGCGTTTAGTGAGTTCGTCCAGCGAGAAATGCTCGATCTCGGCCTCGAACAACCGGTGGTAGTTGAGCTCAGATCTGAGGTGGAGGAACACGGCGCCCAGCCCCACGGCCGCGCGATCCATGAAGACGAATTCCTGCGGGACAGTCACGGGCCCGCGCTCCTTCAGGGCCTGATGGACTTGGAAGGCCTGTCGGCGACCGTACTCCCCCGGCTTCACGCCGTCGGCGACGGTGCGAGTACGGTCTTCGAGCAGCGGCCCGTAGATGAAGCGGGCCCAGATGTTCAGGATCTCGATCTTCTCCTTGTCGAGATCCTTGAATCCCCAGACCTCGTAGGCGTGGACGATGCGGGCATCGTCGTTCTCCAACAGGCCGCGGTAGAGATCCACGACGCCGCCGACGAAGCGCGGATGGAAGATCCGAACGCAGCCGTAGTCCAGCAGGTTGATTCCCGCGGCCTCGCCGGCGTCCGAGAACACGGTGTAATTGCCCAGATGCGGGTCGCCGTGGATCACCGCTGCCCGGCTGAACGGGTGCCACCACGCCTTGAACATCGCCTGGGCGATCCGGTTGCGCACCTCGACCGGCTCGTCGGCGAAGCCCAGGATCTTGTCCCCGTCGAGCCAGCCGAGCGTGAGCAGACGCTTCGTCGAGAGCTCCGGAAAGACGCGCGGCACGCGCACCGCCGCGATGTCCTTCAGCACGGCCCCGTAGAGCGCCGCGTGCTTGGCCTCGCGCTCGTAGTCGAGCTCCTCGCGCACCCGGGCGCCGATCTCCTTCGCGATCTCGCGCGTGTCGAGCCACGTGTTCATCCGGCGGTGCAGCGCGAACGCGACCTCCAGCTGCTTCAGGTCGGCCTCCACGGCCGACTGCATGTCCGGGTACTGGAGCTTGCAGGCGAGACGTTCGCCGTCCTTGGTGGTCGCGCGATGGACTTGGCCCAGCGAGGCCGCCGCCGCGGGTTTGAGGTCGAAGCTGCCGAAGCGCTCCTGCCAGCCGGCGCCGAGCTCCGACTGCATCCGGCGCCGGACGAAGGCCGCGCCCATCGGCGGAGCGTCCGCCTGAAGCTTCTGCAGCTCGGTCGCGTATTCGGGCGGGAGCAGGTCCGGAACGGTGGCCAGCAGCTGGGCCACCTTCATGATCGGGCCCTTCAGGCCGCCCAGCGCCTGCGCCAGGGCGGCGGCGTTGGTAGTGCCCTCCTTTCCGAACAGCCGTGCCACGGCCATCCGGGCGGCGACGCCGCCGACGTTGGCGCCCACGCTGGCGTAGCGCCCGGCGCGGGCGGAGAAGCGGTTGGCTTCGCGGTCGGTCTCGGCCATCACTCGATCTGCTTGTCTGACGATGATGCGCAGATAAGCCGCCCCCGGCCGCGAACCAGGGGCGTGGGTCCCTGCGCCGCGGGGGCCGACGGGGTCCGCGGCGCTCGGCTCAGGCCTGTCCTTCCATGCTCTCGAGCTCGACGATCATGCTCTCGATCATGCCGAGCCCGATCTGCCAGAAGCCCGGGTCCTTGGCGTCGAGGCCGAAGGGCGCGAGCAGCTCGCCGTATGGCTTCGAGCCACCGGCCGCGAGCAACGCGAAGTAGCGGTCCACGAAGCCGTCCTCCGCCCGGGCGTAGACGCCGTAGAGCGAGTTCACCAGGCAGTCGCCGAACGCGTAGGCGTAGACGTAGAACGGCGAGTGGATGAAGTGCGGGATGTAGGCCCAGAACGGCTCGTAGCCGGAATCCAGCGTGATGGCCGGACCGAGCGATTCTGCCTGGACGGACAGCCACAGCGCGTTGATCTGATCTGTGGTCAGCTCGCCCTTGGCGCGGGCGAGATGGACCTTCCGCTCGAACGAGTAGAAGGCGATCTGGCGCACCACCGTGTTGATCATGTCCTCGACCTTGGCGGCGAGCATGGCCCGACGCTGGGTCGTGTCCGTGGTCGCGGCGAGGAGCCGACGGAAGGTCAGCATCTCGCCGAAGACGCTCGCCGTCTCGGCCAGCGTCAGGGGCGTCGGCGCCATGAGGGCGCCGTTCGGCCCGGCGAGCACCTGGTGGACGCCGTGGCCCAACTCGTGCGCCAGCGTCATCACGTCCCGCGGCTTGCCCTGGTAGTTGACCAGCACATAGGGGTGGACGGAGGGCACGGTCGGATGCGCGAAGGCGCCCGGCGCCTTGCCGGGACGGGTCGGTGCGTCGATCCAGCGCTCGTCGAAGAAGCGCCGCGCGATCCCCGCCATCTTCGGCGAGAAGGCGTCGTAGGCGGACAGCACCGTGTCGCGGGCCTCCGTCCACGGGATCGTGCGCTGCTCGACGCGGGGCAGCGGCGCGTTGCGGTCCCAGTAGGGCAGAGCCTCCTGCCCGAACCACTTCGCCTTGAGCGTGTAGTAGCGGTGGGACAGGCGGGGATAGGCCGCCCGCACGGCGTCGACGAGGGCTTCCACCACCTCGGGCTCGACCCGGTTCGACAGGTGGCGCGCGTCTGCGACGTCCTTGAACCCGCGCCAGCGGTCGCTGATCTCCTTGTCCTTCGCCAGCGTGTTGGTGATGAGCGTGAACACCCGCAGCTGACCGCGCAGGACCGCGCTGATCGCGCCGGCCGCCTCCTTGCGGACCGCGCCGTCCGGATCCTGAAGCTTGTTGAGCGTCGGCTCCAGCGGCATCTCCTCGCCCTGCACGGTGAAGCGCAGCGCGGCGATCGTTTCGTTGAACAGCCGGTCCCAGGCGGCGTTCGACGTGACCGACTTCTCGAGGAACAGCTTCTCGGTGCGATCGTCGAGCTGGTGCGGCTTCTCCCGCCGCAGGTCCTCGATCCACGGGGCGTAGTGGGCGAGCGGCCCTTCGGCCATCGCGGCGTTCATGGCCGTATCGTCGACGCGGTTCAGCTCCAGGGCGAAGAAGAGGAGATCCGCCGAGGCGCTGGTCAGCCGCTCGCGGGTGTCGCCGTAGAACTTGGCGCGCGCCTCGTCGGTGGTGTCGCCGGAATAGACGAGACCCGCGAAGGACATGAGCTTGCCCAGCAGGTCCTCGATGCCCTCGTAGGCGCGCACCGCCTCGGCCAGCCGCGCGGACGCGTCCGGGCCCGCGGCGAGCTCCGCGATCCGGCCGGCGTAGGTCTCGGAGAAGCGGCGGCACTCCTCCTCGGCGCGGGTCATGTCGCCGGAGAAGTTCGGATCATCGAGGCCGGAATAGAGATCCGTGAGGTCCCATTCCGGAAGATGGCCGAGGTCGGCAGCCTTCGCGGCGGCGCGCGCGGCACTCACGCTCTCCGGCAGGCGGACAGTCACCGGCGAGGCGGTGTGGCTCGGCATCATGGTGTGCGATCCTCTCCAAGGGCTCCGGCCCCGTACCCTGATATCGAGCGTGCCGCCACGCGTTCAACGCGGAGGGACCGTCGGACCGGCGCGCGATCGGTGACGACGCGGCGCAAACGTCGTTAAGCGGCACTTTACGACTGTCGGTCACCCTACGGCTCGAAACGAAACAGTCGCCGAATCGGAAGGCCGCGACCGGGTCGAGCCCGCGTCGCGTGTCCGGCCTTCGCGCGCCGTTCAGGGAGCCGCCATGTCCGCCACCGTGCTCATCGTGGATGACGATCCGGTCCAGCGGCGCCTGGCCGAGGCGGCCGTGCGCCGCTTCGGCTTCGAGGCGCGGATCGCCGAGACCGGTGCGGACGCGCTGACCCTGCTGCGATCCGAGGGTGCGGATGTCGTGCTCCTCGACCTCGTGATGCCGGGGCTCGACGGGCTCGGTGTCCTGGCCGAGATGCGCAAGAGCGGCCTCGCCACGCCGGTCATCGTCCAGACCTCCAACGGCTCCATCGACACTGTGGTCAGCGCCATGCGGGCCGGCGCCGTGGATTTCGTGGTCAAACCGGCGGGCGCGGAGCGGCTCCAGGTCTCGATCAAGAATGCACTGCGGGTCGACACGCTTGAGGAGGAGGTGCGCCGCATGCGCCGCCGCGCCTCCGGGGCGCTCACCTTCAAGGATCTCACCTCGAAGAGCCCCGACATGGAGCGGGTGATCCGCCTCGCCGAGCGGGCGGCGAAGTCGAACATCCCCGTTCTGATCGAGGGCGAGTCCGGCGTCGGCAAGGAGGTCCTGGCCCGGGCGATCCAGGGGTCCGGCGACCGGCGCGGCAAGCCTTTCGTGACCGTCAATTGCGGGGCGATCCCGGAGAACCTGGTGGAATCCACTTTGTTCGGCCACGAGAAGGGGGCGTTCACCGGCGCCACCGAGAAGCACGCCGGCAAGTTCGTCGAGGCCTCGGGCGGGACCCTGTTCCTGGACGAGATCGGTGAGTTGCCCCTCGACGCGCAGGTGAAGCTGCTCCGGGCCCTCCAGGAGGGCGAGGTCGATCCCGTCGGCGGCAAGCGCTCGGTGCGGGTGGACATCCGACTCGTCTCGGCGACGAACCGGTCGCTGCTCGACCTCGTGAAGCAGGGCAAGTTCCGCGAGGATCTCTACTACCGCCTGAACGTCTTCCCGATGACGCTGCCGCCCCTGCGGGCGCGCCGCGAGGACATCCCGGACCTCGTCCGCTCGTTCTGCGCGCGGTTCTCGGCCGAGGAAGGCAAGCGCGTGCGGGCGATCAGCCCGGAGGCCATGGCCCTGCTCACGCGCTATCCCTGGCCGGGCAACGTCCGGCAGCTGGAGAACGCCCTGTTCCGCGCCGTCGTGCTGGCGGACGGCGACGAGTTGACCGTCTCCGAATTCCCCCAGATCGCCGCGCAGGTCGAGGGCTTCGACGTGCGGATCCCGGCAGCGCCGGTCCAGCCGCAGATGCCGGCCTACGCCCCCGAACCGGTGCGGGAGATCGTCCGCGTCGAGGTCCGCGACCCGCACGCTATGTCGCTCGTCGCCGAGGAGACCGGCGAGATGAAGCCGATGGACGTCCTGGAGGCGGAGATTATCCGCTTCGCGCTCCAGTTCTACCGGCAGCGGATGTCCGAGGTCTCGCGCCGCCTCGGCATCGGACGCTCCACCCTCTACCGCAAGCTCAAGGATCTGGGGCTGGAGGAGGACGATAAAACCGAGGACGCGGCCTGATCGAGCGCGGCGTGCGCTAGCGCACCGCGCGCATTCGTTTCGGCCACGGTCGCTGAAATTCTCGGCCCTGCTGCGTCGCGCCGGCAGATGATTGAGCGGATCGTAAGCTGAGCAGCATTAGAAATGACACATTCATCTGCAGGACCGAGCCTCTATTCGCGATAACTGCGGTTGCTCAAAGCCACGCTTGCGCGGATAATCACAATCTGAGCGTGCGGTCCTGCCGCCGCGCCCCGGGAGATCACAATGCGCGTCCCGCGCTCCAGCCTCATCGCGCTGGCCGCCCTTCTCGGTGGCACGCTGGCACCGGCCGGCTCCCTCCGCGCCGCGACGGCCGCGCTGGACCAGCCGGCCACCGATGTCCCCGCGACCCCGCCCACTGCCGCGCCGGGGCCGGCGGCGCCCGCGCCGGCGGACCCGTCGGCGCCCGCCGCGACCGCCCTTCCCGACTACAAGCCTGAGGCGCCGGCGGCCGAGCCGTCCCCGGCTCCCGCCGCGGCGGCCCCGGTCGCCCCGACGGACCCGCTCGGCGCCGCAATCTTCGCCCGGTTCGCGGATGCCGCGCCCCTGCTGCTCCGCCTCGCCGGCAAGGACCGCGACGCGATCCGGAGCTTCTACGAGGCCCGCAGCTTCAAGCCGCTCTGGATCTCCGGCGGGGCCTGGACCGACGCCGCGAAGGCGGTGTCGGCGCGGCTGGCGGCCGCCGCCGAGGACGGGCTCGACCCCCGCGCCTACACGGTCCCGGCGCTCGCCGACAAACCGGACGAGAAGGCGGTCGCCGACGCCGATCTGCGCCTGTCCGCGGCGGCGGTTCTCTATGCCCGGGACGCCCGCGGCGGCCGGATCAACCTGGCCTCGATCTCGCGGCTGATAACCCCGCACCTCGATCTGCCGGCCGGCAACGACGTCCTGGCGAAGCTCGACGAGGCCGGCGCGAAAGCCGGCGAGACACTGCAGGCCTACAACCCGGCGACTCCGGGCTATCTCGCGCTGAAGGCGCGGCTCGCCAGCCTGCGGGGGCCTGCGCCGACCGCGGTGAAGCCGCTGCGCCTCCCGGCCGGGCCGGCCCTGCGCGTCGGCATGCGCGATGCCCGCGTCCCGCTGCTGCGGGCACATTTCAACCTCGAAAGCCGTCCGGCCGCGACCCTGGACAAGGGGCCCGGCGAGCCGGAGGAGTACGATTCCATGGTCGCCGACGCGGTGGCCAAGTTCCAGCGCGGCCGCGGCCTACCTGGGAACGGCGTCCTGAACGTCCAGACGGTGCTCGCCCTCGCCGATGCCGGCCGCACGGCGCGCCCGACGGGCGGTGAGGCCGAACTCATCGTCAACATGGAGCGGTGGCGCTGGCTCCCGGGCGATCTGGGGCCGGATTACATCCTCGTCAACGTGCCGGAGTATCGCCTGCGCGCCTACCGGGGCGGTGTGATGCGCGACGAGGCGCGGGTCATCGTCGGCAAGCCGGAATCGCGCACGCCGCTGTTCTCCGGGATGATGGAGTATGCGGTCGTCAACCCGTCCTGGTACGTCCCGCCGTCGATCCTGAAGACGATGGCGCCGAAGCTCGCCGGCTACGGCGGCAAGACCTGGGGCGGCTACGAGGTCGTCCGTCGCGGCGGGCACATCTCGCTGCGCCAGCCCCCGGGGGAGCGCAACGCGCTCGGCTTCATCAAATTCATGTTCCCGAACCAGCACGCGGTCTACCTGCACGACACGCCGAACCGCTCGCTGTTCTCGGCCGCGAAGCGCGATTTCAGCCACGGCTGCGTCCGCGTCGACGACCCGTTCCGCCTCGCCGACGCGGTGCTGCCGAACTGGTCCGCGGATCGGCTGAAGAAGCTGATCGGCAAGGGCGAGCGCACCATCCGGCTGCCGGAGAAGCTGCCGGTCCACCTCGCCTACTTCACGGCGTTCGTGGACGACGGCGGCACCTACCGCACCCTGCCGGATCTCTACGGCTACGACGCGCCGATGCGCGCGGCCCTCGGGCTGCCCGGCGGCGGCGGTCCGGCGATCGCCAGGCTCCCGGAAGAGCCGGCGCGACGCAAGGCCGAGCGCGCCCCGAAGCCGCCCGCGCCCCGGACCGTCCATCGCCGCGCGCCCGAGCGGCCGATCGCGGATGCCGACGCGTGGCCGGGCGGGCGCTACGAGGAGGCGGAGACGCCGCGCCGCGCCCAGCGTCGCGCCGCCCGTGCCGACAGCGCGCCGGAATACGGCGAGCCCGGCCTCTGGACGCCCGCGCCGCAGCAGGCGGCGCCGCGCGGGTGGTGGTAGCCCACCCGCGCCACCAGCAACTTTCAGGTGCGCGGCCGCACAGCCGGGCACGATTTCGCCACGGTCGAGCCTTAGCCGTTTCGGTCGCGAACCCGGTTCAACAGGCGTCGGGTCAGGCTGTCGGGAGAGGATCAGGACCGTCGTGCCCAGTCTCCCGCGCGCCCTTCGCCACCTCACTCTCGCCCTGTCCGGCCTCGCGCTCGGACTGATCGCCGGGACGGCCGAGACCGAGGACGCGGTCGCCAACGGCGACACCCGCTCCCTGTCGATCTACCACACCCACACGCAGGAGAGCGCGACCATCACGTTCAAGCGCGATGGGCGCTACGACCGCGCGGCTCTCGAGCAGCTGAACTGGCTCCTGCGCGACTGGCGGGTCAACGAGCCGACAAAGATGGACCCGCGGCTGTTCGATACGGTCTGGGAGGCCTATCGCCAGGTCGGGGCGACGCAGCCGATCCACGTCGTGTCGGCCTACCGGTCGCCGGGCACCAACGCGATGCTGCGCCGCCGCTCCAGGATGGTGGCCGAGTACAGCCAGCACATGCTCGGCAAGGCGATGGACTTCTTCCTGCCGGACGTGTCGATCGACCGGATCCGGGAGGTCGGTCTCCGGATGCAGCGCGGCGGCGTCGGCTGGTACCCCCATGCCGGAACGCCGTTCGTGCACCTCGACGTGGGCTCGGTGCGGATGTGGCCGCGCATGACCCACGATCAGCTCGCCCGCCTCTTCCCGGACGGCAAGACCGTCCTGCTCCCGAGCGACAACCGCCCCTTCCCTCGCTACGAGGAGGCCAAGGCCGAGATCCTGGCCCGCGGCGGCACCGTGGCGGGCCTCACGACGCAGATGGCCAGCGGCGAGGAGGAGGACGGGCCCGGCCTGTTCGGCTTCCTGGCCAGCCTGTTCGGCGGCGGCCGGTCGGCACCGGAACCCGCGCCGGTGCCGGCCCCGGTGGAGACGGCGCGGAAGTCGCGCCGCGCGCCCGTCGTCGCCGTGGCGAGCGCCGATCCGCAGGATCCGGCGGGCGCGCGCGCGGCCCTCGCCTACGCGGCGCCCGCGGCCGACGACGCCCTGCGCGGCTCGCTGGCCGAGCGGGCGCAGGCGAAAGGCGCCGAGACCAAGCCCTCCGACACCAGGCCCGCCGACGCCAAGGCGCTCCTGACCGCCAGTCAGCCGGTCGCCGTCGACGATACCGTGACCGCCGTCACGGCACCGCTCCCGCCGCGGCGCCCCGCCGATATGGCCGCCGTCGCGGCGAGCCTGAACATGCCCCTGCCGCCGCCCCGCCCTGTGCAGTTCGCGGCGCTGGAGCGCGGGATGGCCAACCTCGCGCCGGCGGCCGAGATCCGCGCCCTCGACAAGCCGGCGGCGGCGGTTCCGGCTCGCGCCCGCTCCCTCGTGGCTCCGGACGCGGATGCCAAGGCGCAACTGCGCGCCCTGTTCGACTCCGTATCGGCCGGCCCGGGCGCTGCCCCGGCGAGCCGCGCGACCCCCGTGCACGTGGCCGCCACGCGCCTGCGCGGCGCCGCGCCCGACGCGGTGGTCGGCGCAGCGCCCGACCGGGTCACTACGCGCTTCAGTCCCCGCAGCCCCGGCGACGACCTGCCGACCCGTTTCACCGGCTCGGCCGCGCGGGCCGTGTCGGGGGCGCGGTGATTCGACCGTCGTCGTCAGGACGTCCGGATCGGAGCCACGCAGTGGGCCGGGCCACCCGGGGCGGTCGACGCCGGATACCCGCTCAGCGCAGAGGCTTGGACAGGTTGACCGCCAGCGCGCCGACCAGCGTGGTCGCGTAGCTGTCTTCCTGCGTCGCCGAGATGCGCTCCGCCTCGCTGCCGCTGTTGGCCGCGACCGACATCATCAGCATCACGGCCGTGACGACACCGCCGAGACCGGCGACGAGAGCGAGGTAGGCGCGAACGGCGACGCTCGGGACAGCCGCGACCGCTTCGGTCTCGGCGAGGCACAGCGGCGATGGGCTGTGGGACATGGTGGCGGCCGCTTCTGACGGGCGATGCTGAACCCGACGCGGGCCGATTAGGCGCACGTCGGGCGTACCCGTTCAATCGAAGAACGCCTCAAAAAGAGGCGAGTTCGACCGAAAGGCGAATTTTTCCACTGATCCTCATACGGAAGGTTGATAGCCGAAAGGGGGACGTGCTCGGCGTCCCCCGGACCGGTCTCAGCCTTCCTTGCCGGCGACCTTGCCGAGCGCCGCCTGGGCGGCCGCCAGCCGGGCAATCGGCACCCGGTAGGGCGAGCAGGACACGTAATCGAGTCCCACCTCCTGGCAGAAGCCGACCGAGGCGGGATCGCCGCCGTGCTCGCCGCAGATGCCGAGCTTGATGTCCGGCCGGGTCTTGCGGCCGCGCTCGACGCCGATGCGCACCAGCTCGCCCACGCCTTCCTGGTCGATCGTGATGAACGGGTCGGCCGGCAGGATGCCCTTCTGGGTGTAGGGGCCCAGGAAGGTGGCGGCGTCGTCGCGGGAGATGCCCAGCGCCGTCTGGGTGAGGTCGTTGGTGCCGAAGGAGAAGAACTCCGCGGTCTCGGCGATCTCGTTGGCCTTGAGGGCCGCGCGCGGCAGCTCGATCATCGTGCCGACCTGATAGTCGAGGGTCGCGCCCTTCTCCTCGGCCACGGCCTTCGCCATGGCGTCGATGCGGGCCTTCACGATGTCGAACTCGGCGCGGGTGAAGACCAGCGGCACCATCACCTCGGGCGTCACCGCCTTGCCGGTATCGGCGGCCGCCTGGACCGCGGCCTCGAAGATCGCGCGGGCCTGCATCTCGGCGATCTCCGGGAAGGCGATCGCGAGGCGGCAGCCGCGGAAGCCGAGCATCGGGTTGTGCTCGGACAGCTCGCGCGTCCGGTGCCGGATCTTCTCCTCGGAGACGCCCGTCGCCTTCACGACCTCGGCGACCTCGGCGTCGGTGTGCGGCAGGAACTCGTGGAGCGGCGGGTCGAGGAGGCGGATCGTGACCGGCAGGCCGGACATGATCGTGAACAGCTCGAGGAAGTCCTGCCGCTGGTAGGGCAGGATCTTCGCCAGCGCCGTCCGTCGGCCCTCGGCGTCGTCGGCGAGGATCATCTCGCGGACCGCGATGATGCGGTCACCCTCGAAGAACATGTGCTCGGTGCGGCAGAGGCCGATGCCCTCGGCGCCGAAATTGCGCGCGGTCCGGGCGTCGGTCGGCGTGTCGGCGTTGGCGCGGACCTTCATGCCGCGGATCGCGTCGGCCCACTCCATCAGCGTGGCGAAGTCGCCCGACAGCTCGGGCTCCAGCATCTTCACCTCGCCCTGGATCACCTGGCCCGTGGACCCGTCGATGGTGATCCGGTCGCCGGCCTTCAGCGTCGTGCCGCCGACCGTCAGGGTCTGCGCCTTGTAGTCGATCCGGATCGAGCCGACGCCGGAGACGCAGGGCTTGCCCATGCCGCGGGCCACCACGGCGGCGTGGCTGGTCATGCCGCCGCGGGTGGTGAGGATGCCCTCGGCGGCGTGCATGCCGTGGATGTCCTCGGGCGAGGTCTCGATCCGGACGAGGATGCACTTGCGCTCGGCCTTGCGGTGCGCCTCCGCGTCCTCGGAATTGAATACGATCTCGCCGGTCGCCGCGCCGGGCGAGGCCGGCAGGCCGGAGGCGATCACCTTGCGGTCGGCCTTCGGGTCGATGGTCGGGTGCAGGAGTTGGTCGAGGGCGCCGGGCTCGACGCGGCCGATCGCCTCCTCGCGGGAGATCAGCCCCTCGCCCGCCAGATCAACGGCGATGCGCAGGGCGGCCTTGGCCGTGCGCTTGCCGTTGCGGGTCTGGAGCATCCAGAGCTTCCCCTTCTCGATGGTGAATTCCATGTCCTGCATGTCGCGGTAGTGCGACTCCAGGATCCCGTAGATCCGGGTCAGCTCCGCGAAGCTCTCGGGCATGGCCTTCTCCATGGAAGGCTTGTCGCTCTCCGCCTCTTCCCGCGCCTTCTCGGTGATGTTCTGCGGGGTGCGGATGCCCGCCACGACATCCTCGCCCTGCGCGTTGATCAGGAACTCGCCGTAGAGCGCCTTCTCACCGGTGGAGGGGTTGCGGGTGAAGGCGACGCCGGTGGCCGACGTGTCGCCCATGTTGCCGAACACCATGGCCTGCACGTTGACGGCCGTGCCCCAGCTCTCCGGGATGTTGTTCAGCTCCCGGTACTTCTTCGCGCGGGGGATCATCCACGAATTGAACACGGCGCCGATCGCGCCCCAGAGCTGGTCGTCCGCGCCCTGCGGGAAGTCCGAGCCGTGCTCGTCGCGCACGATGCTCTTGTAGGTCTGGATGAGGGTCTTCCAGTCGCCGGCGCCGAGCTCGGTGTCTAGGTCGAAGCCCTTGCCCTCCTTGTACTGCTCCAGCGCCTCCTCGAAGGCGTGGTGCTCAACGCCGAGCACCACGTTCGAGTACATCGTGATGAAACGGCGGTACGAATCGTAGGCGAAACGCTCGTCGTCGGCCTCCTTGGCGAGGGCCAGGACGGTCTCGTCGTTGAGGCCGAGATTGAGGACCGTGTCCATCATGCCGGGCATCGAGGCGCGCGCACCCGAGCGGACCGACACGAGCAGCGGGTTCGTCGCGTCGCCGAACTTGCGGCCGGTGAGCTTGCCCACCTGGGCGAGCGCTTCCGCGACCTGATCCTTGAGTTCCGGCGGATAGGATTTGCCGTGATCGTAGAAGTAGGTGCAGACCTCGGTGGTGATCGTGAAGCCCGGCGGGACCGGCAGGCCCAGGTTGGACATCTCGGCGAGATTGGCGCCCTTGCCGCCGAGCAGGTCGCGCATCTGCGACTTGCCCTCCGCCTTGCCGTCGCCGAAGGCATAGACCCACTTCGCGCTGCCGGTCGCCATGTCGATCCCGTCCGTATCTGGTGCCCGGCGCCGGCCGAGCTGATGGGCGGGGTTGGACCATCCCGCAGCGCAACGCAAGATGAACGCGCGATGGCCCTGTGCGTGCGCGACTGACGGCTCGAGCGGTCTGTCAGGTCCGCGCCGTCGCGGCGCGGGCGCGGCCCGTCAATGCAGGATTCCGAGCCCGATCACGCCGACGACGATCAGGTAGATCGCGACGATGTAGTTGAGCAGCCGCGGCATCACCAGGATCAGGATTCCGGCGAGTATCGCGATCAGCGGCTGGAGGTTCGAGATGGTGATGGTCACGGACGCCTCCTGAGGGCCGAGCTTGGCCGCCGGTATCGACGCCTCTACCCCACGGAGGTTCCCTGTAGCTTGGGCGGGGCGGCCGGTGGTCCGGCCGCCCCGGGGCGGATCAGGGCTTCGGCGTCGGGGTCTCGGTCCCGGGGATCGGGTCCTTGGCCTCGCCGGTCGGCAGGCTCACGGCGATCGTCGGGTGCGACAGCTCCGGATAGGGCTCGATCACGTTGGCGCCGTTGAGCGGCTTGTTGGCGCCGTTGTGACAGGTGGCGCAGTTGATCTTCGGCACGTCGCCCAGGATCCCGAGCCGGTTCCGCGGGAATGTCGATTTCAGCGGCTCCATGTAATCCTGGTTCAGGTCACGCACCATGCGGATGCCGTACCAGGCATGGACGCGGTTGGGCGTGCTGGTGTCCCACTGCGCCACCGATCGGGTGTTGTGGCAGAAGGTGCAGTTGACCCCGAGCGATTGCGACATGCTGATCATGATCGCGAAGGTCTTCTCGGCGTCCTGGATCGGCTTGCCCTTGGTCTCCGGCAGCGCCGTGGTGGCGTTGACCCGGACCGCGTCCTCCGACGTCTCCTTGTGCTGATAGAAGGCCTGATAGACGTCGTAGGGCAGCGAGGTGTTGCCGACTTCTGCGGAGGCGAGGTTCTGGCTGTTGTTGCGCGGGATGAAGCGCCCCGCCCCCTGAACCGGATGATCGAACCAGATATTGGCCGGCACCGGATTGCCGCGGTGACAGGTGTAGCAGGTCACGCCCGCTTGATGGACGTGGTTCTCTTTCCAGGACGAGTTGATGTACTGGGTCATCTGGAGCATCCGCCGGGCGACGCGCTTCTGGTAGAGCTCGTCGGACGCCATGTTCTCGGTGCTGTGGCAGTAGGTGCAGCCCTGCTGCGGGGCCACCCACTCGGTGATCGACACCATCAGCCGGTTGAACTGCTCGGCCGAAAGATCGCCCAGAACCTGGACGTTCTGGTAGACGGCCGAGGCCTTGTCGCCGCCCGCATCGGCCGGATCGGCCGGGGTCGGGGCGACGTTCGCGGCGGCCAGCGCCTCGTTGCCGGCGCGGGTGCGGATCAGGTCCATGCCCGTCCCGCGGAAGCCGGTCTGCTTGTTCGCCATCGGCGGGTGGGTCCAGCCGGCGCCGCCGAACATCGCGATGGTGAGGAAGAGGGCCAGTGCGCCGCCGGCCACCGCCAGAATCGTCTTCATGACGGCCTCCTCACGGCTTCATGCCGGGTGCGAGATGGGCGGGATCCACGATCGGGCCGTAGACCTGCGGGTACGAGGGCGCGACGCCGTGCTTGACGGCCCAGAGGTACCAGTTGTCGACCACGGTCCCGGTGAGCAGGATGCCGATGCCGCCGGTCAGCGTCGTCAGCACGGCGAACCACCACGCCCAGCGATGGACCGACTCCATCGTGGCGTTGAAGCCCATGGTCCAGCGCCAGAACAGGGCGGCGCGCTCGGTGGCCGTGCCGCGGTCGACGATCTGGTCGATCTCGCGCTCCGCGCCGTAGCGCGAGCAGGCCAGGATCGTGCCCCCGTGCATCGCGAACAGCAGCGTCGACCCGTAGAGGAACGTGATCGAGAGCATGTGGAACGGGTTGTAGAAGAGGTTCCCGTAGCGGAGCGAGAAGGCCGCGGTCCAGTCGAGGTGCGGGAAGATGCCGAACGGCACGGCTTCCGACCACGAGCCCATCAGCACCGGCCGGATGAAGCCGAGGACGAGGTAGAGCCAGATCGCCGACGCGAAGGCCCACGGCACGTGCAGGCCGAGGCCGAGCGCCCGCGCCCGCTTGTAGAGATGGACCCACCACAGCAGGATCGAGGCCGTCAGGAAGAAGCCGGCGATGAGCCACCACCCGCCCTCGTTCAGGGGCGGAAGGACCTTCAGGCCGTACTTCGGGAGAGGCGGCTCGAGGGCGAGCCACGGCAATTGCCGGACGAACTGGACCGGGTCCCAGTTCACCGAGGCCCACATGTTGAGCCCGATGATCTCGAAGGCGATCACCCCGCATGTGATCGACAGGGCCGCGATGTAGCCGATGTAGATCGGCCCGACCTGGCTGTTGCCGATCAGCCCGAACAGGTAGCTGTTGAACGGCTTGCCGACCCGCTCGTCGACCGCGACCGGAACGCCCTGATCCGGCACGAGCGGGCGCACCTGAACCTGCGTGAAGATGTTCTGGTAATAGGCCATGGCCTGCCCTCCCCCGGAGTGCCGCGCGCTGAGCGGCGGCGACCCGCGTTAGTCCCCTCGTTCCGATCGCGTCCGACCCGTCACCGCCAGACCGGCAGGTTGAGCCACCAGCCCCACCATTGCGGCCAGCCCTGCGTCCAGAACGGCCCGCTGATGACGATGCAGACCGCGCTCCAGAACCCTGCAGAGAGCGCCAGGAACAGGCCGAGGCGGTGGATGCCGAGCGTGCCGATCGAGTAGCCGATCGTGTCGCGGAAGAAGGTGTCCTCGTGCTCGGGCGTCTTGACGGTCTCGCCCTTCTTCGGGTTGGTCGCCGACAGGATCAGGCCGCCGTGCATCGCCAGGGCCAGCGTCGTCGTGAAGAAGAACGTCACGGCCAGCATGTGGGCCGGATTATAGTGGAAGTGGAGATACTGGTATCCGGTGTTGGACACCCAATCGAGATGGCTGAGGATGCCGTACGGGAAGCCGTAGCCCCAGGCGCCCATCAGCAGCGGCCGGATCACCACGAGGGTGAAGTAGGCGAAGATCGCCATGCCGAAGGCCGCGGGGACGTGGTAGCCGATCCCGAGCTTGCGGCAGATCTCGACCTCGCGCAGCGCCCAGGAAACGAACGAGCCGAGCGCGCACATGGTGATGATCTGCCAGAGCCCGCCATCCTTCAGCGGCGCGAGTCTCAGGCCGTAGCTGACATCGGGCGGCGCGATGTTGATCTGCCAGATGTTCCAGGTCGGTCCGATCGCGGCGCCGTAGATGACGAGCGCGGTGCCCAGCACCGTGAAGAACATACCGACGACGCCGAAGAAACCGACGAAGAACGGCCCGACCCAGAAGTCGAACAGGTCGCCTCCGAGCAAGGTGCCGCCGCGAACCCTGTATTTGCGCTCGAAGCTCAGCATCGCCATGGCGGCTGCTCCTCAGTCAGGCCGGAGAAGAAGAAGGTTGGTGGACCGCGGCCCTCGCGCGCCGCGGTCCGGACCGGCACTCAGGCCGGCATCTGCGGCAGCGCGAGCGTGATGGTGTTCTGGGCCGCCTTGTTGTTTCTCGGGCCGTCCAGCCAGTTGAACCGGTCGGTCGAGAGCAGGATGAAGTGGATCAGCAGCGCCAGGATAAAGAGGAAGGTGAACAGAGCCACCAGCGTGCGCCGCGGATCGAAGAGCAACCAAACCTTGTGCATCCGATCCTCCTCAGCCGATCATCGTGACGAGGGCGTGGGCCGCATCGCGAACGCCCTCGAGAGAGGCGTAGCCCTGCGGTCCGGGGAGCCACGGACGCCACAGCCAGACGAGGATGTGGGCGACCACGGCGATCGCCGTGAAGATGAGGAAGCTCGTCAGGAAGATCGCGTGGAACTCCTTGGCTTCCGGTTCCGTCAGCCCGGACAGGCTGCTCGGTCTTTCTGTTGTGACGGGTCCACTCGCCATCGTTCAGACCTCCGTGTGTTGGCCGCGCCTCTGGCGAGGCGCGACGGGTTCAGCCGCGATGCCTTTCGGCTGTCACGGCCCGACTTCCCCCGCGTGACCGGACGGAAGCGTCTCGCTCAGGGGCGTTTCAGCCCATGAAGGCGAAGGGGATCGCCTGAACCGCCATGGCGCGGGCCTCGCCGAAGACCGAGCGGCGCGCCGGCGCCAGGCCTGGGCGGGCCGTCTCGCGGCTGGGCCGGAACCGGTTCAGCGCCGCGGCGGCGAGGAAGAACGGGTAGGTCGCCGCCAGGATCAGCCGGAACTGAAACGCTTCCTGGTGCTGGCGGCCGGTCGGGACCATCGTTCGCATCGTCAGGTCTCCTCTGGGTGAAACGGAAAGGCGGCTCATGCGGGCACTCCTCCCGCGAGGGCGGCCCGGGCCCGCGCCACGTGGGCGGGCGCTACGGCGGCGGCCTCGGTGTCCCGGGCAGCCCGCTCGGCGGCGTCGCGCAGGCGCTTGGCCGCGGAGATCCGGGCGAGCACCGGCTGGGCCTCGACGAGGGCGTCGAGTGCCTGCCGGGCGGCCTCGTCCCACGGCAGCTCGGCGTGCCGCCGAGTGGGAGTGGCCTCGACCTTGTCCATGTCGCGGGCGAGCGGCAGGATGTGGAAGAGGGTGTCGAACAGGGCGTTGCAGACCTCCTGGACCAGGTAGGTCGCCCCGGCGTAGCCCATGAACGGCGTGCCGGTGTGCCGCCGGATGATCGCGCCGGGGAACGAGGCCGGCACGTAGGTTGCCCGGGCTCCGCACTCGGCGAGGTACATCCGCTCGTTGAACGAGCCGAACAGGACCAGCGGCGGCTTGGCCGCGACGGCGGCGCGGACGGCCGCGTTGTCGGGCTTCAGACCGGCCGAGCGCCCGAAGGCGAAGTGGCAGGGCAGGCCCATCTCGTCTTCTAGGAAGTGGCGCACGCCCCGCGCGTAGGTCTCGGTCGCGACGATGCCGAAGCTCGCGGTCCCGAAGAAGTCCTGCGTCACCGAGCGCCAGAGATCCCAGACCGGCTTGATCGTGGTGTGCCGCTCCCGCTCGATGAACGGCTCGGGATCGAGGCCCAGGATCTCGCCGAGCGAGCGCAGGAACTTGGTCGTGGACAGGATGCCGATCGGCGCCTGAAGGTACGGGCGCTCCAGATCCTCGCAGAGCAGCCGCCCGAACTCCCGGTAGAGGCAGATATTGGCGTCGGTGTTGACCAGCTTCGGCACGTCGGCGAGGTGCGCGCCGAGCGGGAAGGTGAGGTTCACCTCGGCGCCGATCCCCTCGACCAACCGCCGGATCTCGGCGAGGTCGGAGGGCATGTTGAAGGTGCCGTAGGCCGGGCCGATCAGGTTCACCCGCGGCTTCTCGCCGGGCTTCTTCTCCGGCCGGGCCGGGATGCCCTTCTTGGCGAATTTCTTGGCGCCGTATTCCTGCCAGAGCCAGCGCATGGCGCGGTCGGCGGCCTGCCACTGGTCCTCGTCGATGGTGCGCGGCAGGAAGCGCTGGAGGCCGGTGCCCTCAGGGGTCACGCCTCCGCCGATCATCTCGGCGATGGAGCCGGTGACCACGACGCTGGGCTGGCCCGGATCGAGGGTCGCGTGGGCGCGCTTCATGGCGCCCTCGGTGCCGTGCCGGCCGAGTTCCTCCTCGGCGAGCCCGGTGACCACGATCGGCAGCTCGTGCGGCGGCAGCGCGTCGGTGTAGTGCAGCACCGAGGTGACCGGCAGGTTCTCGCAGCCCACGGGGCCGTCGATGACGACCTGCAGGCCCTTGATCGCCGTGAAGACGTAGACCGCGCCCCAGTAGCCCCCGGCCCTGTCGTGATCGAGGATGAGCATCAGGCCATCTCCCCGATCGGCTTCTTCGGACCCTCGATCTTCGGTCCCTGGCGCTTCTGCGGCACCTCCTGCCAGACGCCCGCGGCGTGGCCGGTGCCGACGCCCTCGAAGAAGTCGCGCATGGCGTCGAACCGCGCCCTGTTGCCGAGGGCGGCGTTGATCACCGTGGCGAGCGACCCGGCGCCGGCCGCGCCCATCAGCGGGCGCGCCGAGATCAGGTTGGTGAAGTAGAGCGCCGGCGTGCCGCGCTCCTTGGCGCGCTGCACCACCGGCGTCGTGCCGATGGCGAGATCGGGCTTCAGCGCTTCGAAGGCGAACAGATCATCCTCGAGGGAGGCCCGGTAGCGGACCTCCGTTCCGCGAGACTCGAGCCAGTCGCGATCCGCCTCCGACCAGGGCGTGCGCGGGCAGGCGGTGCCGACATAGGGGACCTCGGCGCCGCTCTCGACGAGGAGGCGCGCCACGAGCAGCTCCGATCCCTCGTAGCCCGAGAGCGTGATCCGTCCCTTGATCGGCATCGCGCCGAGCGCGCCGCGGATGCCGGGCAGGATGCGGTTCTTGGCCGCCTCGACGGTCGCGCGAGCGACACCGCAGGCCTCGCCGATCCGGTCGAGCCAGTCGGCGGTCCCGTCGACGCCCACGGGAGCGGAGCCGACGATCGGGCGGCCCGCCGCCTCGAACTCGCGGATCGAGGCCGTGTAGAACGGGTGGATCGCCGCCACCGCCGCGCAGTCGAGGGCCGCGTAGAGCTCGCGCCATTCCCGGGTCGGCACGACCGGGCCGGCCGCCAGCCCCAGCGGCTCCAGGAGTGATCCGATCACCACCGGGTCGGCTGGGAAGATCTCGCCCAGCAGCGCGACGCTGGGGCGCTCGGAACGGCCACCGCGGGGGGCGGCGACGGGCCCCTGCTCGGCCTCCGCGCGGGCGACCTTGAGCATGGCGCCGGCGAGCACGTCCTTGGCTTCCGCGTGGGTCGGGACTCCGAAGCCCGGCACGTCGATCCCGATCACCCGGACGCCGTCGATCGCCTTCGGCAGCAGGCGCAGCGGCACACCGGAGGCCGTCGGGACGCAGAGGTTGATGACGACGACGGCGTCGTAATCCTCCGGCTTCGCAGTCGCGTGGACCGCCTCGCGGATGTCCTCGAACAGCTTGCCGGTGACGAGCGTCTCGGAGTTGAACGGCACGTAGCCGACGCTGCGCCGCGCCCCGTAGAAATGCGACGTGAAGGTCAGGCCGTACACGCAGCAGGCCGAGCCCGACAGGATCGTCGCCGTGCGGCGCATCCGCAGACCGACCCGCAGCGAGCCGAAGGCCGGGCACATGCTCTGCGGCTGGTCGTGCGGGCCCTGGGGATAATCCTCGCGCAGCTGCGCCAGGGTCTCCGACATGCCGGCGGCTTCCGCGGCCGCCACCATCGCGTCCTTACCGGCGTGGCAGCCCAGGCCGTCGCTCTGCGCCGCGGCGAGGTCGATGGTGGCCGGCGCCTTGCGGGCCCGCAGATCGGCGATGTCGAGGGAGACGGCCATGCGCGTCAGACCTCGTCGTACACGACTTCGAGGGACGGCTTGGACACGTGGGCGACGCCGCACATGTCCTCGTGGGTCGCCGGAACCAGCACGACGTCGCGGCCGGTGGTCTCGCTGGAGAACAGGCCGAGCAGCCCGTCCTGCGAGAGCGGCGTCGGGCGGTGCGGCGCGGCCTCCGCGACATTGGCGGCGAGGTCCGCGAACAGGGTGCCCCAGCGCCCGTCCGGCTTGCCGATGATCTCGTAATTCGCGCTCTTGCGGCGGATGTCCTCGTCGGCCGGGATCGAGGCCAGGACCGGGATGCCGGCCGCCTCCGCGAAGGCCTGGGCCTCGCCGGTGCCGTCGTCCTTGTTGATCACGAGTCCGCCGACGCCGACATTGCCCCCGAGCTTGCGGAAATACTCCACCGCCGAGCAGACGTTGTTGGCGACGTAGAGCGACTGCAGGTCGTTCGAGCCGACGACGATGACCTTCTGGCACATGTCCCGGGCGATCGGCAGGCCGAAGCCCCCGCAGACCACGTCGCCGAGGAAGTCGAGGAGGACGAAGTCGAAGCCCCACTCGTGGAAGCCCAGCTTCTCCAGAAGCTCGAAGCCGTGGATGATCCCGCGGCCGCCGCAGCCGCGCCCGACTTCGGGACCGCCGAGCTCCATTGCGTAGACGCCGTCGCGCTTGAAGCAGACGTCGCCGATCGCGACCGACTCGCCCGCGAGCTTCTTCCTGGTCGACGTCTCGATGATGGTCGGGCAGGCCTTGCCGCCGAAGAGGAGCGAGGTCGTATCGCTCTTCGGGTCGCAGCCGATCAGCAGGACCTTCTTGCCCTGCTGGGCCATCATGTAGCTGAGATTGGCGAGGGTGAACGACTTGCCGATGCCGCCCTTGCCGTAGATCGCGATGATCTGCGTTTCTTTCTTCGCCGGTGCGGTGGACACGGCATCGGGCTCGATCGCGGCCTCGGCGCGGAGCTGAGTCGCCTGGGACAGGGCAGCCTTGTTGAGCTGAACGTTCACGCGGCGTCCCTCCAGTCGAGGATCATCTTCAGGCAGCCCGGATCCGCGAACGCGGTGCGGTAGGCGTCCTGGGCCTGTGCCGCCGGGGCACGGTGGGTAATCAGACCGTCGAGGGAGAGCCGGCCGCTCTCGATCATCCGCGTCACCGCCACCGTGTCCTCGGGCCTGAACTCGGCCGAGATCCGGATCCGGGCCTCGCGCATGAACGCGGGCGGGAAAGCGAAGCTGAGGGGCGCCTCGTAGAACCCGGCGAGGACGATCTCGCCCCCCGGTGCGAGCCGGGCGATCAGGTCGTCGAGGCCGGCGGCGTTGCCGCTGACATCCGTGATCGTCGCGTAGTCGCGCCGGGGATCCGCGTCGGGCGCGACGACGGTGTATCCGTGCTCGCCGGCTGCGCGCACGGGGTCCGTCTCCCAGACGGTGGGCGCGGCGCCCGCAGCCAGGGTCAGCCGCGCGAGCAGCCGGCCGAGGACGCCGTGCCCGACGATGAGCGGAGCCGCGCCGAGAGCGAGGCGCCCGAGGGCGCGATGGGCAGTCGCCGCGAGGGCCAGGAGGCAGGCCTGCTCGCCGAGGGCCTCGTCCACCGGCACGAGGCGGGCGGCCGGTGCGACCAGATGGGACGCGGCGCCTCCGAACAGGCCGCGAACGGCGCCGAAGCAGCGGGCCCCCGGGACGTAGACGGTCTGGCCGACCCGGACCGAAGCGCCGGCATCCGCCTCCACGACCGTCCCGACGGATTCGTAGCCCGGCACCAGGGGGTAGCCCATGCCCGGGAAGGGCGGCATCCGCCCCGACCAGAGCAGGCGCTCGGTGCCGGTGCTGATCCCGCTCCAGGACACCGCCACGACCGCGTCCGCGTCAGTGGGCGGCGTCAGGGCCAGGCGCTGAACCGACAGGTGCTCCGGGTTTTCCAGAATGACGGCCAGAGCGTCCATGGCTGGAAGTGTCCACCCTTTGCGTTGCGACTCTCTCTGGTGCGAAGCCGCTATGTGTCATCCTAGATAGACACAGGTCAGCGTCAAGTCACACTTACTTGGCTGGGCCTGTTTTTTGAGCTCTCAGCACCCGCGCGAGCAGGGGGCGACGTGTCGGATGCTCGTGCGTGGCGGTGAAACCTGCGGCCGCGAGCATCGCGCGCAGCTCCTCGGCCCGGCGCGGCCGGCCGGAGCCCATCGCCAGGAGGTAGAAGCCGAAATAGGCGTCGCCGACCGGCTCCGCGCCGGGCGTCCCGGCCATCGGCTCCGCGATGAGCAGCGTGCCGCCCGGCGGCAGCGCCGCGTAGGCCGCCCGCAGCAGTGCCTGGGCCGGCGCGTCGTCGTGATCGTGGACGATCCGCACCAGGGTGATCGTGTCGGCGCCCGCGGGCAGCCCGCCGTGGAAGTCGCCTCCGCGGCAGGCGATCCTGTCGCCGAGGCCCGATTGGTCGAGGCGCGCTCGGGCGCGGTCGGCGACGGCCGGCAGGTCGAACAGGGTCATGCGGGGGCCGGCGTGCCGCGCCGCCACGGCCTGCAGGAAGGCGCCCTCGCCGCCGCCGACATCCATGAGGTGCCGGACGCGCGACAGGTCGCAGGCGTCGAGCACATCCTCGGCGATCAGCGCCTGCGAGGCACCCATCAGGCCGCTGTAGGGAGCCACCGTGCGCGCGTCGCCCGTCGCCCCGGCCGCGTAGGGCCAGTAGCCCGCGAGGCGGGTCGGCTGGGCCTGTCCGCGCAGCAGGGCGACCGGATCCGCGAGATCCGCGTAGAGCAGCGCGTGATGCTCGATCATGGCGGCGATGCCGGGATTGCCGACCAGGGCCGCGCCCAGGTCGGCGAGCCCGAATCGGTCATTCGACAGGGCGCGCAGCAGACCGAGGGACTCGGCGGCGCGCAGCAGGCGTCGTGCCGCGTCGGGCGTGAGGTCGAGCCGCCGCGCCAGCGCGTCGACCGTCTGCGGGCCATCCGCGAGGATCGCGAACAGGTCGAGGCGGATGCAGGCGGTCAGGACCTGCGCGTAGACGAAGCCGGCACAGAGGTCGAACAGCGCGCGCGTGTTGCGCTGCGCGATGCGGCGCGTCAGCGGAAAACCCGCCGCCCAGCGCTGGAACCGGGGGCTGGCGACGAGGCGGTTGCGCCACGCGAGCCACCTGTCCGCCCACGCGGGCGGAACGGGCGGCACCGTGCCGGTTCCGGGGAGCGATCCGGCGCTCAGACCGCCACCGCGCGCAGGCTCGCGGGCAGGAACAGCCGCGCCTGCGCCTCGATCTCGGCGGTGAGCGCGGCCACGCCCGGACAGGGCGGGATCGCCGCGATCGCCTCGCGGGTCAGCCGGGACAAGCGCTCCATCGCGCCGCCGGTACCCAGCAGGGCGGCGGCGTTGGGGCGGCCCAGCGTCGCGTCGCGCCCGGCGGGCTTGCCGATCTCCTCCTGCCGGCAGGCGACGTCGCGCAGGTCGTCGGCGACCTGATAGGCCTCGCCGAGGCACTCGCCGAGGCGGCGCCAGGGTTCAGGCTCCGCCCCCGCCGCCGCGGCACCGGCCACGGTGGCGGCGGCGAACAGGGCGCCCGTCTTCGCCTGCTGATAGTCGCTGAGGCTGATATGCGCCTCCGATTCCCAGGCCTGCCCGGCCGCGATGCCGGACGGCGACCCCGCGGCGCGGCCGAGGAGTCCGACGAGGCGCCCGAGGCGCGCCGGATAAGGCCCGACGGACCGCGCGAGGGTCTCGAAGGCGAGGACGATCAGGGCGTCGCCGGTCAGGACTGCGATCGGCTCGCCGAAGGCGACGTGGACGGAGGGCTTCTGCCGCCGCATCGGCGCATCGTCGAAGCACGGCAGGTCGTCGTGGACCAGCGAGGCGCAGTGCAGGAGCTCGATAGAGGCGGCGGCCGCCACGGACCCCGCCGGGTCGTCGTCGCCGCAGGCGCGGGCCACCGAGAGGCACAGGCGCGGCCGGATCCGATGGCCGCCGGGAAACACCGCGTAGCGGAGAGCCTCCGCCAGAAGGGGCGGGGCGCCGGGCGCCTCCGCGTGCGCAACGGCGCGATCCAGCGCCATCTCGATCCGCCGACCGGACTCCATATCGTTGCCTCCCGTGTTGTATGCGGTTGTCAGCAACAGGTGTCATTTCTTATTGACACTTTGCGGAGGGGAGATCAATCCCGTGGTGGGGGAGTTCGGAGCGGCCGTGGCGCAGGAGCGCGTCGTCGTGATCGGTGCCGGGATCGGTGGCCTCGCCGCCGCCCTGCGGCTCGCCCATGCCGGCTTCGAGACGACAATCCTCGAGCGCGCGCCGCAGCCCGGCGGGAAGATGCGCGCCGTCCCGGTCGGGGACCGCGCCGTCGAGGCCGGTCCGACCGTCTTCACGATGCGCTGGGTTCTCGAGGAGCTGTTCGCCGACTGCGGGGCGGATCTCGGCGACCGGGTCGCCCTGTCACCGGCAAGGCTCCTCGCCCGTCACGCCTGGAGCCGGGACGAGCGTCTCGACCTCTTCGCCGATATCGACGCGTCGGCGGACGCGATCGCGGCCTTCGCGGGACCGCGCGAGGCGGACGGCTACCGGCGCTTCTGCGCCCGCTCGGCCGAGGTCTACCGCACCCTCGAAGGGCCCTTCATCCGCGAGGGCCGGACGGGTCCCGCCGGCCTCGCGCAGCGGGTCGGGCTCTCGGGCCTCGGCGATCTCTGGCGAATCCAGCCCTTCACGACGCTCTGGTCGGCGCTGGGGGCGTACTTTCGCGACCCGCGGCTGCTCCAGCTGTTCGGCCGCTACGCCACCTATTGCGGCGCCTCGCCCTTCACGGCACCGGCGACGCTGATGCTCGTCGCCCACGTGGAGCAGGCCGGCGTCTGGACCGTCGCGGGAGGGCTCAGCGGCCTCGCGCGGGCGGTGGCCGATCTGGCGGCGGAGCGCGGCGCGACCTTCCGGTACGGCGCGGAGGTCGCGCAAATCCTCGCGGACGGCGGCCGCGTCACCGGCGTGCGCCTGAGCGACGGCACGACCGTGGCCGCCGACTACGTCGTCTGCAACGCGGACTGCGCGGCCCTGGGGGCGGGGCTGCTCGGGCCCGATGCGGCCGCCGCCGGCGAGCGGCTCGCGCCCGGCGAGCGCTCGCTCTCCGCGGTCACGCTCTGCGCGGAGGCGGTGCCGGCGGGTTTCCCGCTGGCGCACCACACGGTGTTCTTCTCGCGCGACTACCGGGCCGAGTTCGACGCGCTCCTGCGCGCCCGCCGCCTGCCCGACGACCCGACCGTCTACGTCTGTGCCCAGGACCGGGACGCGGCGGGCGCCGCGCCGCGGGGGCCAGAACGCCTGCTCCTGCTCGTCAACGCTCCGGCGGATGGCCGGGAGCGCCCCCTTCAGCCGCCGGAGATCGAGAGATGCGAGAGGAACCTGATCCGCCGGCTGGAGGCCTGCGGGCTCACCCTGGACTTCACGTCGTCGGCGGTCACGACGACGCCGCGGGACTTCGACGCCCTCTTCCCCGGGACGGGCGGAGCCCTCTACGGTCGGGCGGCACAGGGATGGGCGACGACCTTCAAGCGCGCGGGCGCGCGGACGGCGGTGCCGGGCCTCTATCTCGCGGGGGGCTCGATCCATCCCGGCCCGGGCGTGCCGATGGCGGCGCAGTCGGGGCGGCTGGCAGCGGCAGCGATCCTGGACGACCGCGATTCGATGGCGCGGTCGCGCGGGGCGGCTACGCGTGGTGGTACGTCGATGCGGTGAGCGACGACGGCCGCCAGGGCCTCACGATCATCGCGTTCATCGGCAGCGTGTTCTCGCCCTACTACGCCTGGAGCGCCGAGAAGGACCCCTTCGCCCACTGCGCCATGAACGTGGTGCTCTACGGCGACCGCGGCCGCTTCGCCATGACCGAGCGCCGCGCAACCAGCCTGTCGCGCAGCGCCGACCACATCGCCGTCGGACCCAGCGCCATGCACTGGGACGGCACGGCGCTGACGGTGCGGATCGACGAGCGCGGCGCGCCCCTGCCCCGGAGGATCCGCGGCACCGTGCGTCTCGAGCCGCGCGGGTTCACGGGCGGCCCGTTCCATCTCGACCGGGCCGGGCGCCACCGCTGGTGGCCGATGTCGCCGTCCTCGCGGGTCGAGGTCGATTTCGACGCGCCGGACCTTCGCTGGAGCGGGAGCGGCTACTTCGACACCAACGACGGCGACGAACCGCTGGAGGCCGCCTTCTCGCGGTGGACATGGTGCCGGGCTGACCTGCCGGACGGCGCGGCGATCCTCTACGACGTCCATCACCGCGACGGCGGTGGCCAGAACCTGTCGCTCCGGTTCTCCGCGGACGGCAGCCGCCGCGAGATCCGGCCGCCGCCCGGCGCGGCGCTCCCGGCGACGCGCTTCTGGCGGATGCCGCGCGAGACCCGCAGCGACGGCGGCCGCTCGCGGGTGCTCGCGACCTACGAGGACACGCCGTTCTACGCCCGCTCGCTGCTCGCCTCGACTCTGGGCGGCGAGCCGGTCCGGGCCGTGCACGAGAGCCTGTCGCTCGACCGGTTCCGCAACCCGATGGTGCGACTCATGCTGCCCTTCCGGATCCCGCGGCCGCTGGCTCCGTGAGGGCCTCGGCGCCCCCCGTCCCGGATCGCCGTCGGCTCGGGGTGACGCTTTGCGGCATGACGCGCCCCGCGATGCAGGCGAAGGTCGCCATGCTCAGCACGAGGCCGAGGGGGAAGCCGGTCAGCGCGGCCGCCTCCCGGACGACCGCGAAGAGCGGCACCGCGCATAGCAGGGCCCGCTCGCGCGGCCGCAGGCCGCCCGCGCGGTGCGCGGCGAGCGCCAGGAGGAGCACGGCCGGCACGAGCGGCGCCAGGTCGTAGACCGGGAGGTACGGCGACAGCAGCGGCGCGGAGACGAGGAGCGCGGCCGCGCGCAGCGTCGGGTCTGTGGGCCGGGACCAGGCGCGGCAGGCGAGGCCGAGCGCCAGTACGGCGACGAGACCCTGCGCCGTCCAGGCGGCGGCCATCGAGCCGCCGAGCAGGCGCACCGCGCCGAACGCGCTGGCGTTGAGGTTGAGGCTCGCCGCCGCGTTCTGCAGGATGATCCGGTTCGTGTCCCCGAGCGTGCCGAGGAAGCCGGTCCAGGGCGCCGTCCCGAACAGCGCCAGCGACGCGAGGCAGAGGGCCAGCACCGTCGACGCGCAGGCGGCCAGGCATTCGCGCCGTCCCGTCACGAGCAGGAGCAGGGGGGCGAGCGCCGCGAAGTGCGGCTTGTAGGCCAGCAGGCCGAAGCAGAGCCCGGCGAGCCACGGTCGGCGATCGACGAGCACCGCGCCGAGGGTGAGCAGCGACGCGGTAAACAGGCCGTTCTGGCCGTAGACGAGGTTGCAGAGCACGAGCGGGTGCGCGAGCGCGACGAGGGCCGCGTCCCGCCGGCCGGCCGCGACCCGCATCGCGAGCGCGAACAGGGCCAGGGAGAGCGCGGTCCAGAGCAGGTAGGCCGGCTGCAGATCCAGCAGTGCCATCGCGGCCGCCGGCAGGAGGAACACCGGGGGATAGTGCCACGCGAACCGGCACGCCTGCCCGCAGGCCGCCTTCAGGTTCGCCAGGTGCACCGGCAGGTCGTAGGGGTCCGCCCCCCGCCCCTCCAGCGCCGAGCGGCCCGCCACCCAGACCTGGACGAAGTCGTTGCCGAGGGGGTCGCCGTACCAGTTGCGCCGCGGGTCCGGGCCGGTCCCGTAGACGAGGAGGACCATGGCGAGGCCGAGCGGCAGCAGCACCCAGGCCGCCCGCCTGCCGAAGGCGAACAGCCGGTCATCGCTGCTCAGGAGATGCGCGAGATCCGACCGGAGCGCGGCGGCGCGTGCTGTCGGTGAGCCCGGCACGCGGGTCTCGATGGGCGCTGGCATGACGGAGGATTTCCGCGTCCGGATTCCGCAGCAGCCTAGGCGCGCGCGGTTCCGGGCCCGTTAACAGGGGTGTTTGCGGCCCGGCCCGGCTTGTGCAAGAGGGCGGCGGCTGCGATCCTCGCGCCGTCAAACCGGGGCGATCACATCGATGCGACTGGACGAGGCGTCTCCGGCCCCGCGCGTCCTGATCTACAGCCACGATACCTTCGGGCTCGGCCATCTGCGCCGCTCGCGGGCGATCGCCAACGCGATCGTGGCGTGCAACCGCGGCGCCCGGGCGATGATCGTCTCGGGCTCCCCGGTGGTCGACCGCTTCGCCTTCGCCGCGGGCGTCCGGACGGTCAGGCTGCCGCCGGTGACCAAGTTCGCCGACGGCGGCTATGCCAGCCTCGACGGCGCGACCCCGCTGGCGCGCACCGTCGCGCAGCGTTCCGCGATCATCGCCCAGGCCTGCGACGCCTTCCGACCCGACCTGATCATCGTCGACAAGGAACCGGCCGGCTTCCACGGCGAGTTGCTGCCGGTGCTGGAGAAGGCCGCGGCCCGCGACATCCGCCTCGTCCTGGGCCTGCGCGACGTCCTCGACGACGCCGACCGCCTCGTCCCCGAATGGGAGCGCAAGGGCGCGGCCGAGACGATGGCGCGCTTCTACGACGAGATCTGGGTGTACGGGCTGAGCCGGATCCACGAGCCCCTGGCGGCGCTGCCGATGGAGCCCGAGATGGCCGCCCGCATCGACGGGCGCCTGATCTACACCGGCTATCTCCGCCGCGACCTCCCGGAGCGCCGCGCCGGCCGCGAGGAGCCCCCGATCGCGAACGGCCCCTTCATCCTGGTGACGCCGGGCGGCGGCGGCGACGGGGCGGCCCTGATCGACTGGGTGATCGCCGCCTACGAGGCCGATCCCGCGATCCCCCTGCCCGCGCTCATCGCCTTCGGTCCCTTCCTCGACGCCGGCATCCGCGACGGGTTCATGGCGCGCATCCGCCGCCTCGGCGACCGGATCGCGGCCATCACCTTCGACAGCGAGATCGAGTTCCTGATGCGCAAGGCCGCCGGCGTCGTCGCCATGGGGGGCTACAACACGTTCTGCGAGATCCTGTCCTTCGACCGCCGGGCGATCCTCGTGCCCCGGACCGAGCCGCGGCGGGAACAGGCGATCCGGGCGCTGGCGGCCGAGCGGCTCGGCCTCGCGCGGGTGCTGATGGAGGCGGAAGGCCGGGCGCCCGGGCGCATGGCGGCGGCGCTCCGCGACCTGCCGGGACAGGACCCGCCGTCGCGGGTTCTGGTGCCGGGTCTCCTGGACGGCCTCGACGCGGTCGCGCGCCGCGTCCGGGCGCTGACCGCCCGCGGCGGCGCGAACGTCCCGGCCCGGCCGTACCTGCAGGCCTATTCGTGAGCGCCAAACGGGTCGCCGTGGTGCTGAAGGGCTATCCGCGGCTCTCCGAGACCTTCATCGCGCAGGAGTTGCTGGCGCTGGAACGGTGCGGCCTGGCTCTCGAGATCTGGTCCCTCCGGCGCCCGACCGATCGGGCCCGCCATCCGATGCACGCGCAGATCCGCGCGGAGGCCGCCTACCTGCCCGAGTACCTGCGCGACGCGCCGCTGCGGGTGTCCCGGGGCGTCGGCGCCGCGCTCCGGCGGCCGAACCTGCCCGCGCTCCTGGCGCTGTTCGCCCGCGATCTCCGGCGCGACCCGACGGCGTCGCGGCTGCGGCGCCTCGGGCAGGCCCTGGTCCTCGCCCGGGAATTGCCGGCCGAGGTCGCCCATATCCACGTGCACTTCCTGCACACGCCGGCCAGCGTCGCCCGCTACGCCGCGCTCCTGACCGGGCGCCGGTGGAGCTTCTCGGCGCATGCCAAGGACATCTGGACCACGCCCGACTGGGAACTGGCCGAGAAGCTGCGCGACGCCGAATGGGGCGTGACCTGCACCCGTGACGGCCTCGCCCGGCTCGACAGCCTCGCCCCGGGCCGGACGCTCCTCGCCTATCACGGGCTCGATCTCGCCCGGTTCCCCGACGCGCCGCCGCCGCGCGAGCCGCGCGACGGGACGGACCCGGACCGCCCCCTCCGGCTCCTCTGTGTCGGCCGGCTCGTCGCCAAGAAGGGGCACGACGACCTCATCGACGCCCTCGCCGCCCTGCCCGCGCACCTGCACTGGTGGCTCGACCTGATCGGCAGTGGCGAGCGGCGCGAAGCCCTGGAGGCCCGGGTCGCTGCCTGCGGCCTGGCGGAGCGGGTCCGCTTCCGCGGCGCCCTGGCGCAGCCCGCGGTGATTGAGGCCATGCGCGCGGCGGACCTCTTCGTCCTGCCGACGAAGCCCGCCCCTGGCGGCGACCGCGACGGCCTGCCGAACGTGCTGATGGAGGCCGCGAGCCAAGCGCTCCCGATCCTGGCGACCGCCTTCGCCGGCACGCCGGAATTCATCACCGACGGTGTCCACGGCGTCCTGACGCCGCCCGGCGAGCCGGCGGCGCTGGCCGAGGCCCTGGTCCGTCTCGCGGGCGATCCGGGCCTCCGTCAGCGGCTCGGCGCGGCGGCCCTGGCCCGGCTCGTGCAGGACTTCTCCGAGGAAGCGGCGATCGCGCTGATCGCCGGCCGGCTGCGCGCGTCCGCGGGTCTGCCGCAGGGCGCGGTCGCCCGCGAATCGGAGTTGTCCGCGTGCGCGTCCTGATCGCGGTCACGCATCTGCTCGGCGCGGGGCACCTCACCCGCGCGGCCGCCATCGCCCGCGCCTTCGCGGCGGCCGGCCACGAGACGATGCTGGTCTCGGGCGGCGTCCCGGCACCGATGGTCCGACAGGACGGGTTGCGCCGCGTGCAGCTGCCGCCGCTCCGGATCGCCGGCACGGACTTCTCGACGCTGCTGGACCCCGACGGAGGCCCGGCCGGGCCGGCGCTCCTCGAACGCCGCCGAGCCCTGATGGTCGATACCCTGGCGGCCTTCGAGCCTGACGCGGTGATCACCGAGCTGTTCCCGTTCGGCCGGCGCGCCCTGGCGGCCGAGTTCCTCGCCCTGGTGGACGCGGCCCGCGCCCGGCGCCCGCGCCCGCTCGTCCTCGCCTCCGTGCGCGACGTCCTCGTGGCCTCGACCAAGCCGGAGCGGATCGCCCAGGCGCACGCGCGTGTGGCGGACCTCTACGACGCCGTGCTGGTGCACGGCGACCCGGCCCTGATCCCTCTCGAGGCCTCGTGGCCCCTCGACGCGGCCACCGCCGCGAAGGTGCGTTACACCGGCTACGTGGACGAGGGGACCGTGCCCGCGCCGGCCTCGCGCCGCTCCGGCGTGGTGGTCGCCGCCGGATCCGGACCGGCCGGGCTGGTCCTGCTGCGCGCGGCCGCAGGCGCGGCCCGGCTTCGGCCGGATCTCGGCTGGCGGATCCTGGCCGGCCACGGCGTCCCCGAGGCCGAGCTGTCCGAGATCGGTCACGGTCTCGCGCCCGGCATCCTCGGTCGCGCCCAGCCGGACTATCGCGCGCTCCTGGCCGGCGCCGCCCTGTCGGTCAGCCAGTGCGGCTACAACACGGCCGTCGATCTCCTCGCCACCGGCACACCCGCTGTCCTCGTGCCCTTCGAGGCCGGCGGCGAGACCGAGCAGCGCCTGCGCGCCGAGCGCCTCGCCACCCGGGGACTCGCCCGGGTGCTGCCGGAATCGGAGCTGACGCCCGGGACCCTGGTGGAGGCCATCGCGTCGCGGGGCGTCCTCCCCGCGCCCGGCGATCCCGGGATCGATCGGGACGGCGCAGCGCGCACGGTCGCGCTGGTCGAATCCCTCCGCGGGGGCGAGCGATCGCGCCCCGTCCGGGCTAAGCCGGCCGAGCCGGCCCTCGACGCTCTCCGCCGTGCTCTCGACGCCGTCGCGGCGCGGGGCCTGCGCGTGCCGCTGTTCTGGCGCGACGACGACGCGGTCGCGGGCGGTCCGGACCTCGACCGCCTCATCGGTCTCGCCGAGCACCACGGCGTCCCGCTGCTCCTCGCCGCGATCCCGGCCGGCATCGACGCCTCGCTGCCGCGGCGGCTCGAAGCGGCTGCCGGTGTATCCGTCGCCGTCCACGGCCTCGCCCACCACAACCACGCCCCGCCGGGCGAGAAGCGGGCCGAGTTCGGCGCGCACCGCCCGCTCGAGACCCTGGTCGCCGACGCCGCTGCCGGTCTCCGGATCGCCCGGCAGCGTCTGCCGGAAGGCTCGCTGCTGCCTGTCTTCGTACCGCCGTGGAACCGCGTCGCGCCGGAGCTCGCCGCCGCCCTGCCGGATCTCGGCTATCGCGGCCTCTCGGCCGTGCCCGGCCCGTCGATCCCGGGTTTGCGCCGGCTCGATGCCACCCTCGATCCGATCGACTGGCGGGGCAGCCGGTCCCTGCGCGATCCGGAAGCCCTGCTGCGCGGCCTCGCCGCCGACATCGCGGGCGCGCCGGAGCGGCCGCTCGGCCTGCTGACGCACCACCGCGTCCACGACGAGGCCGTCTGGGACTTCGCCGGCGCCCTCGTGGCCAACCTCCTGCGGCACCCGGCGATACAGGTCGTGGATGTTCGGGCGCACTTCGGCGCGTCCGCGATGGACAAGGGGCCGGCGGCATCTAAGTCTCAGGTCTCACAGATCGCGAGGACGGGTTGAGCCCGCTATTGTCCATCCGCGACCTCGCGGTCGCGTTCCGCACGGAGAGCGGTCCGTTCGAGGCGCTGCACGGCCTGTCCCTCGACGTTCACCGCGGCCGCACCCTCGCCCTGGTCGGCGAGTCCGGTTCGGGCAAGTCGGTGACCGCCCAGGCGATTCTGCGGATCCTGCCGCCCTCCGCCGCCATCACCCGCGGTCAGATCCTGTTCCGGGACGGCGAGGTCGAGGCCGACATCGCGCGGCTCCCCTCCGAGGGCGAGGCGATGCGGGCGATCCGTGGCCAGCGCATCGCCATGATCTTCCAGGAGCCCATGACCTGCCTGTCACCGCTCCACACGGTGGGCGACCAGATCGGCGAGGCGCTGCGCATCCACACCGGGGCCGACCGCAAGGAGGCCGATGCCCGGACCGAGGGGGCGCTGGCCCGGGTCGGCTTCCCGGACCCGCACCGCGCCCTGCGGACCTACCCGTTCGAGTTGTCCGGCGGCCTGCGCCAGCGCGCCATGATCGCCATGGCGCTGATCCTGAAACCCGCCCTCCTCGTCGCCGACGAGCCGACCACCGCGCTCGACGTCACCACCCAGGCCCAGATCCTCGCCCTGCTGGCCCGGCTCCAGGAGGAGACCGGGATGGCGATCCTGCTGATCACCCACGACCTCGGCGTGGTCGCCAACATCGCCCACGACGTCGCCGTCCTCTATCGCGGACGCCTCGTCGAGGCGGGCCCGCGCGACACGGTGATGCGCGCGCCGGGCCACGCCTATCTCCGCGCGCTCCTCCACGCGGTGCCGCGCTTCGACATGGCGCCCGGCGAGCGGCTCACGCCGATCCGCCCGGCCAAGGCCGAGATCCCGCCCGGCCAGGCGCCCGCGCCCCTGGCCGGGCCGATCCTGCAGGTGGAGGGGGTGAGCAAGAGCTTCACGCTGCGCGCCGGTCGGCTGTGGCAGAAGCCGCGGATCGTCCACGCCGTGTCCGACGTCTCCTTGAGTTTGGCGGCGGGCCAGACGCTGGGGCTCGTCGGCGAGTCCGGGTCGGGCAAGACCACGGTCTCGAAGATGATCATGCGGGCGCTCCGGCCGGATTCCGGGCGGATCCTGTTCGACGACGGCAGCGGCCCGCGGGACGTCCACGGCCTGAGCGGCGACGCCCTCTTCGCCTATCGCCGCACGGTCCAGTTCGTGTTCCAGGACCCCTACGCGTCCCTCGATCCGCGCATGACCGTCCGGCAGATCCTGTCGGAGCCGATGGAGATCCACGGCGTCCCGGCGGCGGAGCGGCGGGAGCGCTGCCGCGCCCTTATGGCGATGGTCGGCCTGGAGCCCAGCGGTCTCGGCCGGTACCCGCACGCCTTCTCGGGCGGGCAGCGGCAGCGCATCGGGATCGCCCGGGCGCTCGCCCCGAAGCCGCGGCTGCTGGTGCTCGACGAGCCGGTCTCGGCCCTCGACGTCTCGGTCCAGGCGCAGATCCTGAACCTGCTCAAGGATCTCCAGGCCGCCCTGGGCCTCTCCTACCTCATCGTTTCCCACAATCTGGCAGTGATCGACTACATGGCGGACACGATCAGCGTGATGTGCCGGGGCCGCATCGTCGAGGAGGCGCCCCGCGCGGCCCTGTTCCGCCGGCCCGTCCATCCCTACACGCGGGCGCTGCTCGCCGCCGTGCCCGATCCGAGCCTGGACCATCCCCTCGACTTCGCGGCCGTCGCCTCCGACCGCAATGACCCGACCCGCTGGGAGGAGCCGTTCCGCTTGGCCCCCGACGAGGCCGGGGCGATGCGCCCGGTCGAGACCGGACACCGGGTGCGCTTCAGCGCCGCCCACAGTGCGGAGGCCGCGTGATGCAGGCCCGGCCGCCCGTGATGCTGGAGCGCCTGCGCCGCAAGGTGCTGTCGCCGTTCTTCGACCGCCTGGGCTACGACCTCGTACCGGCCGCCCCCGACTGGACCCACCGGCCGACCTCGCCGCGGGAAGTCGCCACCCTGCTCGAATCGGCCGCCGCCATCCTGGAACGCGATCTCGCCGCCGCCGGCCTCGTCCCCGACGGCGACGTGCTGGAGCAGGTCCGGGCGTTCTGGGCGCTGATACCCACCGCCCCCGTCCGGCAGCGGCGCGGCGGCAGCGGCTTCAACGGCGCGCTGCAGCTCTACGTCGCCATGCGGGCGCTGAAGCCCGACTACGTGATCGAATCGGGCGTGTTCCGCGGGCTCACGACCTGGGTGATCCGGCAGGCTCGCCCGCAGGCGCAGATCTTCTGCCACGATCCGGACCTGTCGGGCCTGCAGTATCGCGACCGGCAGGCCCGCTACAGCACGGCGGATTGGTCGACCGCCGACTGGTCCGTGCTCGACCCGGCGCGGACGGTGGCGTTCTTCGACGACCACGTCGCCCAGGGCCGGCGGGTCGTGGAGGCGCGGGCGCGCGGTCTGACCCGGCTGCTGTTCGACGACGACGCGGCCGGGCACCGGATCCACGCCCATGGCGGCCCCGCGCACCCGACCATCGCGATGATCACCGGGCCCGAGCGCAGCCCGGAGCCGATCCGGTGGACGCGGAACGGCCGCCATTTCGAGCAGCCGGCCGACGACGCCCTGGTGCGGCAGGCCGCCGGGCTGATCGCACGGTCCCACGCCTTCGACGACCTGCACAGGGCGACCGGCTACTCGCCCGCCCGGCTCACCTCCGTGACGTTGCGGGGCAGCTCATGAAGGCCTGGGACATTCAGGACGGCACCCCGTCCGCTCTCCCGCTGCGGGGCGGGAACGACAGCACCGTGTCCCGCCGCGCCCTGCTCGCCGGGCTCGGCGCCAGCCTGATCTGGTCGCGCGCGCCGTCGCGGGCCTTCGCCGACACCCCGCCGGCCGACGCGCCCGGCCCGCCGACCACCCCCTACGTAGCCGACCTCGCCGCCCACGGACGCCGGCTCGGCAGCGCGGGCGGCACGATCCGCACCCTGATCGCCAAGGCGCGGGACGTCCGCTACCTGTCGGTCTACGGCTACACCCGCCTCGTCGGCTACGATGCCGACCTCAACCTGCGGCCCGACGTGCTGGAGCGCGTCGACGTCGAGGGCGGCCGCTTCACGTTCACGCTCCGCCAGGGCCACCGCTGGTCGGACGGGCACCCGTTCACCGCGGAGGATTTCCGCTACTACTGGGAGGATGTCGCCAACGAGAAGGCCCTGAGCCCCGACGGGCCCGCGGCCTTCTTCCGGGTCGACGGCAAGCTCCCGGAAGTGGAATTCCTCGATCCGGTCACCATCCGCTACAGCTGGGACCGGCCGAACCCGATGTTCCTGCCGGCCCTGGCGGCGCCGCGCGACCCGCTGATCTACCGTCCGTCGCACTATCTCAAGCCGTACCACGCCCGCTACGTCGGCAAGGAAGCGGCCGACGCGAAGGCCAAGGCGCTGAAGCTCCGCAGCTGGGCGGCCCTGCACAATCGCCTCGACGACAATTACGAGCTCAACAACCCGGACTGCCCGACCCTGCAGGGCTGGGTCCCGCGGACCCGCTCGCCGGCCACCCGGTTCCGGTTCGAGCGCAACCGCAGCTACCACCGGGTCGACACGGCCGGCACGCAGCTCCCCTACGTCGATTCCATCGTGATGGACGTGGCCTCGCAGGGCCTTCTGGTCGCCAAGACCAATGCCGGCGAGGCCGACCTGATGTTCCGCGGGCTGATGATGCCCGACATCCCGAGCCTCAAGGAGGGTGAGGCGGCGCATCGCTACCGCACCAACCTGTGGCCCGTGGCCCGCGGCTCGGAGATCGCGCTCTACCCGAACCTGACCACGACGGATCCGGCGTGGCGGCAGCTCAACCGCGACGTGCGGTACCGGCACGCCCTGTCGCTCGCCATCGATCGGCGCACCCTGAACAACACGCTCCTGTTCGGCCTGGGCACCGAGGGCAACGACACGATCGTGCCGGAGAGCGCGCTGTTCGAGCCCGAGATGCGGACCCTCAACGCCGCCTACGACCCGGCCCGGGCCGCCAAGCTTCTGGACGAGATCGGGCTGACGGCCCGCGACGGTTCCGGCACGCGGCTGCTCCCCGGCGGTCGCGCCCTGGAGCTGGTGGTGGAGAGCGACGGCGAGGCCGAGATGGTCCTCGACGCGCTGCTGCTCATCACGGAGTTCTGGCGCGAGGTCGGGATCCGCCTGATCACCAAGCCGCAGGAGCGCACGAACCTGCACCGGCGCTCGATCGCGGGCGTGACCGTCATGGTCGCCGCCCAGGGCCTCGACCTCGCCGTGCCGACCGCGATCATGCCCCCGACCGAGCTGAGCCCGGCCCAGCCGGAGCATTATTCCTGGCCGCTGTGGAGCATGAACGTCGAGAGCCGCGGCAAGAGCGGCGAGCCCTGCGACGTACCGGAGGTCCAGCGCCTCATCGAGCTCGACCGGGAGTGGCGCCACACCGACGATGCCGGCCGGCAGGCCGCGATCTGGCGCGAGATGCTGATGAACCACGCGCACAACACCTGGGTGATCGGCACGGTGGCGGGCGCGCTCCAGCCGGTGGTCGGCGCCGATCGCCTGATCAACCTCCCGAAGCGCGCCCTCTATTCCTGGGAGCCCACCGCGATGATCGGCGTGCAGCGCCTCGACGAGCTGTTCTGGGACAAGGGCACCGAAACCGGCGCCGACAAGCGCGCGGAGGCCCGGTGATCGTCCAGATCCTCCGCCGCGTCGTCACGATGGCGGTGACGCTGCTGGTCATCTCGGCGCTCGTCTTCGTGATCATCAAGCTGCCGCCGGGCGACTACCTGACCAACCGGATCATGGAGCTGCGGGCCACCGGCGACGCGAGCTCCGTGGCGAAGGCGGAGCTGCTCATCAGGCAGTACGGGCTCGATCGGCCGGTCTGGCAGCAGTACCTGATGTGGATCGGCGTGCTGCCCGGATCGGTCGGGTTCTCCGGGCTGCTCCAGGGCGACTGGGGCTGGTCGTTCGAGTACGACAAGCCGGTGGCGGACGTCGTCGGCGACGCCCTGTGGCTGACCCTGCTGATCAACCTGACGGCGGTGGTGTTCGTCCACCTCGTGGCGATCCCGGCGGCGATCTACTCCGCGACGCACCGGAACACGCTCGGCGACGCCGTCGTCACCCTGCTGGGCTATGTCGGCCTCGCGGTGCCGGGCTTCCTGCTCGCCCTGATCCTGCTGTTCTACGCCAACCGGTGGTTCGGGCTGTCGATCGGCGGCCTCTACGATTCGGCCCTCACCAACCAGCCCTGGACCTGGGAGAAGGTCCGCTCGCTCCTGGCGCACCTGATCGTGCCGACGCTGGTGATCGGCCTCGGCGGCACCGCGGCCATGATCCGGCGCATGCGCGCCAACCTGCTCGACGAGCTGGCCAAGCCCTACACGGTGACCGCCCGCGCCAAAGGCCTGCCGCCCCTGCAGGCGCTGCTGAAATACCCGTTCCGGATGTCGCTCAACCCGTTCGTCGCGGATATCGGCAACCTGCTCCCGCACCTCGTCTCGGGGTCGGTGCTGGTCTCCCTGGTGCTCAGCCTGCCGACCGTCGGGCCGCTGCTCCTCGAGGCCCTGCGCAGCCAGGACCAGTTCATGGCCGGGTTCATCCTGATGTTCGTCGCGGCCCTCACCCTCGTCGGCATGCTGATCTCGGACCTGATCCTGGTCTGGCTCGATCCGCGCATCCGCATGGGCCTGCGATGACTCGCCCCGCGATGACCGACGCGCTGCCCGCATCCGGACACTTCGTCGATCCGGCGCCCTTCGAGCCGGAGGCCCGGACCGAGAGCCCGGTCGCCACGGCCTCCGCGTGGCGGCTCATCCTCCGCAAGTTCCTGCGCCACCGCCTCGCCGTGGCCTCGGCCCTGATCCTGCTCGCGCTCTACGCGACCGTGCCGTTCGTCGAGCAGCTCGCGCCCTATGGACAGGCCCGCCGCAACGGCGACTTCCTCTACGCGCCGCCACAGGGCGTGCACCTGTTCCACGAGGGCCGCTTCGTCGGGCCGTTCGTCTACCCCTACCGGGCCCATCTCGACCTCGACACGTTCCGCCGGGACTACAAGGTGGACGCCGCCGCCCCGCAGCCGCTGCGCTTCCTCTGCCGGGGCGACGGCTACGACTGGCTGGGGCTCGTCCGCACCGACCTGCACCTCGTCTGCCCGCCGGAGAACGGCACGCTGTTCCTCCTCGGCACCGACAAGCTCGGGCGTGACCTGTTCTCGCGCATGATCTACGGGGCCCGGATCTCCCTCACCATCGGCCTCGTGGGCGTCGCCATCTCGTTCGCGCTCGGGCTCTTCTTCGGCGGTATCGCGGGCTATTTCGGCGGCGTCGTCGATGCCGGGGTGCAGCGGCTGATCGAGGTGGTGCGCTCCCTGCCGGAGCTGCCGCTGTGGCTCGCCTTGTCGGCGGCGCTGCCGCCGAACTGGAGCCCGCTGCTGATCTTCTTCGGCATCACGGTGATCCTCGGCCTGCTCGACTGGCCGGGGCTCGCGCGGGCGGTGCGCGGGAAGCTCCTGGCGCTGCGGGAGGAGGATTTCGTCCAGGCCGCCGAGCTGATGGGCGCCTCGCCGACCCGGGTTATCGGCCGTCACCTGATCCCGAACTTCATGAGCCACCTGATCGCGTCGGCGACGCTGTCGATCCCGACCATGATCCTCGGCGAGACCGCCCTGTCGTTCCTGGGCCTCGGACTCAGACCGCCGGTGACCAGCTGGGGCGTGCTGCTCAACGAGGCGCAGAATCTCGCGGCGGTACAGCTCTACCCCTGGCTGCTCCTGCCGGTCCTGCCCGTGCTGGTGACGGTGCTCGCCTTCAACTTCATGGGCGACGGCCTGCGCGACGCTGCCGATCCGTACCACTGAGGGGCGCGCGCCGCGCCGTGTGGCCTACCCGGCGAGCGGCAGAGGCGCGATCCGCGTCGGGGCGGCGACGCCCTTGCGCTCGAGGAGGCCCGGCGGCGGCACCGGGGCGTCGATGGTGCACACCACGCCGGTCGGCTCGTAGCTCAGCACCACCTCGCCGGCGAGCTCGCGCGCCAGACTGCGCTCGATCAGGCGTGATCCGAATCCGGTCCGCGTCGGCTTCTTCACCGGCGGGCCGCCGCGCTCGGACCAGCGGAGCGAGAGCTGCATCTCGTCCAGGCGCCGCACCGTCCAGGCGATCTCGACCGTGCCGCCCTCGGTCGAGAGCGCGCCGTACTTCACGGCGTTCGTGCCGAGCTCGTGCAGGGCCATGGCGATGGACAGAGCGAGCCGCGGCGGCAGCCGCAGGGCCGGTCCCTGAACCTGGAACCGCGAGGCCCGGCCGTCGCCGGCCTCCAGCGGCCGGATCGCGTCCGCCACGACGGCGGAGAGTTCCGCCCCCTCCCAGCTCTCCCGGGTCAGCACGTCGTGCACCCGCGCCAGGGCGAGGAGGCGCGCCTCGAAGGCGGCGCGCGCCGCGTCGGCCTCGGCGCCTTCCAGCCCGCGCAGCGACTGGGCCGCGATCGACTGCACCGTCGCCAGGGTGTTCTTCACCCGGTGGTTCAACTCGTGGATCAGGAGCAGGAGGTGCTCCTCGGCGTTCTTCGTGTCGGTGATGTCGATGTTGCAGCCGGTGTAGCCCAGGAAGTTCTGGGCGTCGTCGAGCCGCGGCACGCCCTCGCACTGGAGCCAGCGCACCGCGCCCGTCCGGTCGATCACCCGCGCCTCCGTGCGGAACGGGACCCGGGCCTCGAACGCCTCCGTGAAGGCGCTGCGGAAATTCTCCAGGTCGTCGGGATGCACGATCTGGTGCCAGCCGTCGTCGTTGAACCGTGCGGCCGGCAGCCCGAACAGGTGCTCGAAATGGAGGTTGGCAAAGCTGACCGCGCCGGTCTCGTCGGTCATCCAGATCAGGGCCGGCGCCGAATCGGCCATGTGCCGGAAGCGCGCCTCAGACTCGCTCAGGGCGCTCAGGCCGCGCTTGGTCTCGGCGAGCGCCCGGTCGCGCTCCTCCTCCCGGGTGCGCAGCCGGAGAGACGCCTCCGACAGCACGACGCCGAGCCGCTGGATCTCGTGGACCGGCGACGACACGCGCGGGATCGCCTCGCCCCGGGCCAGGGCAGGCCCCGAAGCGGCCAGCAGCCGGAGGGGGCGCGAGACCCGCGACCAGAGGTTCACCGCCAGGAGCGACGAGGTGGCCAGCACCAGCAGGCCGAAGCCCGCGAAGGCCCAGATCCAGCGCCGCACCCGCGCGTCGACGAGAGCCTGCGGGATGCTGGTCGCGACCATCCAGCCGGTGAGCCGCGAGCGCGCCTCGATCACCACCACCGGCTTGTGCTGGCGATCCTGGCCTTCCCAGACCCCGGGCGTCGACGACTGCACCTGGCGGAGGCTGGCGAGGCGCTGCTTGCCGACCACCGCCTCGGGATCGGGCAGGCGCGCCAGGACGATGCCCGACCTGTCGCTGATCCCCGTCGTCCAGCCCGGGACGACTTCCCGGGACAGGATGCCCTGCAGGCGTGACAGGGGAACGGTGAAGCTCAGGATGTAGCCGACCTCGCCGTCGACCATGACGGGCACGCCGACCGCGTAGGTGGCCTCGCTCGGCATCGGGCCCGGCACGTAGCCGCTCACCATGGCGCGCTGCGTGCCGCGGGCCAGATCCTGGTCGAAGGGTAGCGTCACGACCGGCATCGGCGCGCCGCGCGGCACGCCGGTATTCACCATCTCCTGCCCGTTGGGCCGGCGCAGGAGCACGTCCAGGTCGATCGATTCGCGGACGAGGCGCGCCTGGGCGTCGAACGCCTCGAAGTCGCCCTGCCGGATCCGCGGTGAGGTCGCCAGAGTCTGCAGCACCGACACGAGACCGGCAGTGTCGCGGTCCAGGGACAGGCCGATGCCGCGCACGTTCTCGCGGGCGTCCTGCTCGAACCGTGCCCGCTCGGCGGAGGCGTAGCGCATCAGCAGGATGCTGGTGAACAGCAGGCCGGGGCCGATCAGCGCGATCACCAGCGCGATCAGGTAGACCTGGGTCGAGAAGCCGTTTCGCCCGAAGCGGTGCAGCCGCCGCGACAGCCAGGAACGGCGCGCGGGAATCACCGCGGGGACGCCCGCGCCCTCGGCGTGATGGTCCGGACTCAAGCGGGGTCCGTCCCCGGCCCGCGGTGCCACGCGGGCTCGTCGCCGTTCCCTCGCCTCATGACCGGTCGATATGACCGAGATCGCGTGTCGGGTCGAGGTGGTCGCGCACGCGCTGCTTCAGCGCCTTCACGTCCGGGAAACCGCCGTCGCGCACCCGTTCCCACAGGAGCACCCCGTCCAGTTGGATGTTGAAAGCGCCCCCCGTGGCCGGGACGAGGGCGACCTCGCCCAGATCATCGCGAAACGTCGAGAGGAGTTCCTGCGCCATCCAGGCGGAGCGCAGCAGCCAGTTGCATTGGGTGCAGTACGTGATCGCGACGCGCGGCCGTCCTGGCCTCGCCGCGCCCTCCACCGTCACGTCGCTGCCGGGCTTCGCGCCCGCTCGCCCATCGTGCATGCCCGCACAGCGCACCGGGCCGACGCCCTTGTCAACCTCACGCACGCGCACGTCGGCGTGCCCCGGGCCGGCGACGGCGGCGCTCAGCCGAGTGCGGTGCGTATTTGGACGCCTGCTCGAACGCTCGTCCGGCTGTCGGCCAACATCGCCGGCCGCGCTTGACGTCGCGGCCCGCCGCGCTCTAGAAGGCCCGCCACCGGGTCGCGGCGCCCCCACGGGCGAGCGGCGATGGCGTGCGCTCAGGCGGCACGCCGGTACGGACGGTTAGCACAGCGGTAGTGCGTTCCCTTCACACGGGAAAGGTCGCAGGTTCGATCCCTGCACCGTCCACCATCATCCCCTATCCCCCGAAGGTCTGATCCCGCGGCTCCCCGCGTCGGTTTGCCACCCGAAAAGCGCGTGCTAAGGGCGCTCGATCGGTGAACGCATAAGCTTGGACCCGGCCCGATCCGGGTCGCAGGTCACAGGCAGGGGAAGGGCGGGAACAGCCATGAAGGACATCCTCGACAAGCTCGAAGAGCGGCGGGCGCAGGCCCGGCTCGGCGGCGGTGAGAAGCGCGTCGAGGCCCAGCACAAGCGCGGCAAGCTGACGGCGCGCGAGCGCATCGAACTCCTCCTCGACCACGGGTCGTTCGAGGAGTTCGACATGTTCGTGCAGCACCGCTCCACCGATTTCGGCATGGAGAAGCAGAAGATCCCCGGCGACGGCGTCGTGACCGGCTGGGGCACGATCAACGGCCGCACGGTCTTCCTCTTCTCGAAGGACTTCACGGTGTTCGGCGGCTCGCTGTCCGAGGCGCATGCCCAGAAGATCGTGAAGGTTCAGGACATGGCGCTGAAGATGCGCGCCCCGATCATCGGTATCTTCGACGCCGGCGGCGCGCGCATCCAGGAGGGCGTCGCGGCGCTCGGCGGCTACGGCGAGGTGTTCCGCCGCAACGTCATGGCCTCGGGCGTCATCCCGCAGATCTCGGTGATCATGGGTCCCTGCGCGGGCGGCGACGTCTACTCGCCGGCCATGACCGACTTCATCTTCATGGTTCGCGACACGAGCTACATGTTCGTGACCGGCCCCGACGTGGTGAAGACCGTCACCAACGAGGTCGTGACCGCCGAGGAACTCGGCGGCGCCAAGGTCCACACCACCAAGTCGTCGATCGCCGACGGGTCCTTCGAGAACGACGTCGAGGCGATCCTCCAGATCCGCCGCCTCCTCGACTTCCTTCCGGCGAACAACATCGACGGCGTGCCGGAGCTGGAGAGCTTCGACGACGTCAATCGGATCGACGCGTCCCTCGACACGCTGATCCCGGACAACCCGAACAAGCCCTACGACATGGGCGAGCTGATCCGCCGCGTGGTGGACGAGGGCGACTTCTTCGAGATCCAGTCCGCCTACGCGCGCAACATCATCACCGGGTTCGGCCGGATCGAGGGCCGGACCGTCGGTTTCGTGGCCAACCAGCCGCTGGTGCTCGCGGGCGTGCTCGATTCGGACGCCTCGCGGAAAGCCGCGCGCTTCGTGCGCTACTGCGACGCCTTCGGCATCCCGATCGTCACCTTCGTGGACGTGCCGGGCTTCCTGCCGGGCACGGCGCAGGAATACGGCGGCCTGATCAAGCACGGCGCCAAGCTGCTCTTCGCCTACTCGCAGGCGACGGTGCCGCTGGTCACGATCATCACCCGCAAGGCCTTCGGCGGCGCCTACGACGTCATGGCGTCGAAGCACGTCGGTGCGGACGTGAACTACGCGTGGCCGACGGCGCAGATCGCCGTGATGGGCGCGAAGGGCGCGGTCGAGATCATCTTCCGCAGCGAGATCGGTGACCCGGAGAAGATCGCGGCGCGCACCGGCGAGTACGAGGACCGGTTCCTCTCGCCCTTCGTGGCGGCCGAGCGCGGCTACATCGACGAGGTGATCATGCCGCACTCGACCCGCCGCCGGATCGCCAAGGCCCTCGGGATGCTCCGCACCAAGAAGATGGAGCAGCCCTGGAAGAAGCACGACAACATCCCGCTCTGAGGCGGGCGCACGGGCCGGCGGCCGCGCCGCCGCCGGACTCAGCTGCGGTTGCTGTTCTCGATCACCGCGCACAGCGTCAGCGGGCCCTTGTCGGGCGACACCATCGCCGAGCAGGTGACCCGGGCCCCGCCGAGATCGACGTTGCTGTGCCTGAGCTTCGTGGCCGTCGCCTGGGCCCGGTGCGCGGCCTCGGTGATCACGGCGGCATCGATGCCGGTCACCGCGTGCCCGGCCTGCCCGAACAGGTCGTAGTAGCGGTCGGGCGGGTTCGCGCCGCGAAACTGCGCGCCCACAGAGGACAAGTCTGGCCCGCCGCAGGCCAGCGTCAGGGTCATGTCCGGACCGGCCGTGAAGCTCGCGTAGTCGCTCCGGCGCTCGGCCGTCTTGGCCGCCGTCTCGGCCGTGACCTTGTCGACGAGCGCGTCGCAGGACTGTGCCCGGACGGGGCCGGCGCCGGCCGAAAGGGCGGTGAAGACGAGGAGAGGCAGAAGCGCGCGCATGCCCGCGAGGTAGCGCAGCGGTCCGGAAAGGCGAGCGGCGCGGCGTTCCGGCGCGCCTTGCCCCACCCCGATGCGGATCAGGCGGATTCGCCTCGTCCCCTGACCAGGACGGGTCCCTCGCCGACGAGCAGGCGCCGCTTGAGGCGGGCGATGCCCTCCCGCTGCAACTCGCTGGGCGGGGAATGCGCGCTGGCCACCTGGGTCAGCATCGCGATCAGCTCGCCCCGCTCGGCCACCGTCAGCGCGTCGCGCAGAAGCGGCGCCAGGGCGTCGGCGACCTGCGAGAACGGGAGACGCGCCTGCGTGTAGCCCCAGGCCCGCTCGAAGGTGGCCGAGATCCGATCCACCTCGAGCGGACGCTCCATGTATTCGAGGATCCGCGTCTTCTCGCTGGCGGTGAGGGGGCTGCCGGTCCGGACCAGCTGAATCATCAGGATCACCGCCGCCAGGCGCGGGTCGCGGACGCGCTGCAACGGCGTCCCCACGAGGTTCTGGAAGGTCGAGACGGCGCGGCGCTGAAGCCCCTTCGTGTCCCGGTTGACCTCCTGCAGGCCCTTGACGGCTCCGTGCGTCCGCAAGATCCAGAACAGTCCCGCGACGATGATCCCGATGAGGCCGAGCAGGATCGGCATGAGCGTCCCCAGATCGAATCGACGCGGGACGCTCTCACGCACATCTCGGTGTGTCAAACCCGCGTCAATGCCTGCGAATGACCGCTGTGACTTGCAAGATCGCGCGCGCAGGCGACACATCCATTGTGCGCGACCCGGATCTACTTCACCGATGCGGCGACCGTCGGCGTCCGCGTGACGCGCTCGCGTGCTCAGCTGGCGGTCGCGGACGCGTCCGACGTGCCGAGCTCGAGGAGGACGATCTCCGGAGGGACGCCCATCCGCACTGGGATCCGGCTCATCCCGAAACCGCCCGAGACGATCATGTGGCGGCCGTCCTGGACGATGTGGCCGTAGGAGTAATCGTGGCCGCGCACCTTCCGGATGGCGGGGGCGTGGCCGAACAGCCGGACCTGGCCGCCATGGGTGTGGCCGGCGAGGGTCAGCGAGACGCGGTCGGGCACGGAGACGAAGATGTCGGGTTCGTGGGCCATCAGGATCACGGGCGCCGAGTCCGTGACCGCTCGCAGCGTTCGCGGCAGGTCGGCCAGGCTGAACGTGCTCCACGCGTTGAGGAACGGCAGCTGGTCGCCGAGCCCGGCCAGCCAGAACGGCCGCCCGTCCTTCACGAGGCGCACGGCCTGATTCTCCAGGACCGGGATGCCCTGCGCCTCCAGCAGGCGCCGCACCGCCGGAACGCCGCGGCCGGCCCGCTGGACGGCGTGGTCGTCCCACCAATCGTGGTTGCCGAGGATCGCGTGCGTGCCGAGGGGCGCCTTCAGCTCCGTCATCATCCGGGCGAACTGGTCGAGCGGCAGCTTGCGCCACGCGATGCGCCCGGCCGGGTAGTCGCCGAGCAGCAGGACCAGATCGGGCGCGAGGGCGTTGGTGGCCGCGACGATCTCCGCCACCCGGTCGAACGGCATGTACGGCTCGCAGATGTGGAAATCCGCCAGCACCGCCACCCGCAGGCGCAGCGCCGGATCCCAGCGCGGCAGGGACGGCGCGTAGGACGTGACCACGAGCCGGTGCAGCGGCTCGACGTCGAAGGCGTAGACGCCCGTCGCGGCGGTGAGGCCGGCGCCCACGCCGAGCCCGGTCAGGAACTGCCGGCGGCTCGGCATGATCAGCATCGCGATAAGACCTGTAGGCTCCAGAACCCGCCGGGGTCCCGCTAGGCGCGCAGTCCGGCGAAAGCGGGGCGGGCCGCCTTCACGGCCGCGAGACCCTGGCCCGAAACCGGTTGACGGAATGTGGCCTGCCGCCGCGCTCGGTCTATAAGGCAGTGTCTCGTCCAGCGAAGCGATCCGGAACAGATGTTGAACCGCCCCCTGCGCATCGGCACCCGCGGCTCTCCGATGGCGCTCGCGCAGACCGGGATGGTGCGCGACCGGATCGTGGCGGCCAATCCGGGCCTCGAGACCGAGCTGGTGGTCGTGACCACCGTGGCCGACAAGATCCTGGACCGGCCCCTGTCCGAGATCGGCGGCAAGGGCCTGTTCACCAAGGAACTCGAGCAGGCCCTGTTCGCCGGCGAGGTCGACGTCGCCGTGCATTCGATGAAGGATGTGGAGACCTGGCTCCCCGACGGTCTCACCATCGCCTGCATCCTCGCGCGCGACGACCCGCGGGACGCGTTCCTGTCGCCGCACGCCGACGGACTGGCGGGGCTGCCGGCCGGCGCCCGGGTCGGGACCTCGTCGCTCCGCCGCGGCGCGCAGGTGCTGATGCGACGGCCCGATCTCCGAGTGGTCCCGCTGCGGGGCAACGCCAACACCCGGATGCGCAAACTCGAGGCCGGCGAGTGCGACGCGACGCTCCTCGCCATCGCGGGCCTGGAGCGCCTCGGCCTGGAGAGCATGGCGCGCAGCGTCCTGTCGGTCGAGGAGATGCTGCCGGCCGTGGCGCAGGGCGCCCTGGGCATCGAGTGCCGCTCGGACGACGCGGCGATCCGCGACCTCCTGGCGCCCATCGCCTGCGCGCGGACCACCATCGCGGTCTCGGCCGAGCGGGCGCTGCTCGCGGAACTCGACGGATCCTGCCGGACGCCCATCGCCGCCCTGGCGCAGATCGACGGGGACACTCTGCGGATCGACGGGCTGCTGTTCCTGCCCGACGGCAGCCGCCACTGGGCGGCGTCCCGGCAGGGACCCGTCGCGGAGGCGGAGCGGATCGGCCGCGAGGCGGGCGCGGCCCTCAAGGCGGCGGCCGGCGACACCTATACCCGCCACCTCCAGTGAGGGCCGGCCGATGCCCCGCGTGACTGTGGTCGACGTCTTCACGCACGCCGGCACGGGCGGCAATCCCTGTCCCGTCGTCTCCGACGCGCGGGCCCTCGACGCGGAGGCCATGCGGGGCGTCGCCCGGCGGTACGGCCACGAATCGGGCTTCGCGCTGCCGGCCGATGACCCGGCCCACGATCTGCACCTCCGCTTCTTCGTGCCGAACCACGAGATGGAGATGTGCGCCCACGCCACGATCGGCGTCCTGTGGGTGCTCGCCCGCGAGGGGCGCCTCCCGGACGGGTCGGTCCGCATCGCCACCGGCAGCGGTTCCGTAACGGGGTTCGTCAGCCCGCGCGGCGCGGATGCTTGGAGCGTCGCGATCACGCAGTCGGTCGGCCGCGTGCGGCCCCTGACGGACGAGCAGAGCGCCGCAGCTCAAGCGGCGCTCGGAATCGGGCGCGACGCCCTCGCTGCGCGGCCGGTCCACAACGCTGTGACGTCCCGGATCAAGACGCTCGTGCCGATGCGCGACTCGGCGGCGCTGAACGCCCTCGCGCCCGCAAGCGATGCCGTCGAGGCTGCCTGCACGCGGATCGGGTCGACCGGGCTCTACCCCTACGCCGTGCTCGACGGCCCGGCCCGGCTGTTCGAGGCGCGGCAGTTTCCCCGCGCCTCCGGCTATCCCGAGGACGCCGCCACGGGCATCGCGGCCGCAGCCCTGGCCTTCGGGCTGTTGCAGGACGGCCTCATCGAGCCGGACGACCGTCCGATCCGGATCCTACAGGGTCGGGCTATGGGCCGCCTGTCCGAGATCCGGGTGCGGCTCGGCTTCGTGGACGGCCGCCCGGTCGGGTGCCTGCTGGAGGGCGACGTCGCGCTCGCCGAATCCGCCGACCGCGTGACCGCGACGGATGAGGGCGGCCGGATCGCGGGGTAGTGGCTCACCGCGCCGTCACGGCCCGGAGGCCGCCGTCGGTAACCGTGGCCTCAATCCGCCTTGCCGTCCCGGTCGCGGCGGATGCTGCGGCGGACCGCGATGAGCTGCCAGACCCCGACACCCAGCGCCAGGGCGAAGACGAGTCCGATATCGAGGGCGGCGAACAGCCCGTCGCGCACCGATGAGCCTCCGCCGCGTCGATCAGGACGGTGCGGAGCGGCCGAACGCCTCGCGCTCGCGCATCCGCTCGATCAGGTCGAGGACGTGCACGACCCGGCCGCCGACGTCCCACCAGGGCCGCAGCGCCGGGCGCGCGCGCATCGGCAGGACCGGCTCGGCCGCCACGGCCTCGATCAGGAACGCCGTCTCGGGAAGCGGGGCCGCGCCGAGGCCGGCCGCGTCCGCGGGCGTTCGGATCGCGCGGACGATCAGGGCGAGCTTCCGCGCCGTCGTGACCCGGGCGCGGTGGCGGACCGAATCGTAGCCCTGCGCCGCGACGACCCGGCCGATCTCGGCGTAGATCAGCCCCGCCGCCCGGATCGAGGGCCGGCAGCCGCGTGGCAGCACCGCGATGCCCGCCTCGGCGCGCGCGTAGAGGCTGTCCGCCTCGGCGAGGAGGCGGGCCACCACGCCGGCCAGGGCCGGGCTCGGCCGCGGATCGGCGAGGAACGCGTCCGGATCGAGCCCCGCCTCCCGCATCCAGTCCAGTGGCAGGTAGAGGCGGCCCATCCGCGCGTCCTCGCCGACGTCGCGCGCGATGTTGGTGAGCTGCATCGCGGCGCCGAGATCGCAGGCGCGGGCCAGCGCGTCGGGACAGCGGGTCCCCATGATCAGGGACATCATCGCCCCGACCGAGCCCGCGACCCGGGCAGCGTAGGCGTGGAGCGCCCCGAGATCGGCGTAGCGCCGGCCCTCGGCGTCCCAGGCGAAGCCCTCGATCAGCGCGCGCGGCAGCGCTTCCGGAATCGCGTGGGCCGCGACGATCTCCGCGAAGGCGCGGTCCGCCGGGGCGTCGGCGGGACGGCCCGCATAGGCCTGGCCGATCCGGGTCTCGAGACGCGCCACGGCGCCGCGCCGGTCGGCCGGGCTCGCCGCATCGTCGACGAGATCGTCGGACAGCCGGCAGAAGGCGTAGAGGCCGTAAGCCGCCTCGCGCATGTCGGCCGGCAGCAGCTGGCCGGCCGCGAAGAAGCTCTTCGAGCCGGCCCGGATCGCCATCCGGCAGGCGGTCCGGTCGGCCGCGGCGGCGAATTCAGGCGGTAACGCGGGCATCGGGGACCACGCTGTCGAGGATGCGGGCGGAGGACAGCACCCCGGGGAGGCCGGCCCCCGGATGCGTGCCGGCCCCCACGAGGTAGAGGTTGCGGACTGCGCTCGACCGGTTGTGCGGACGGAACCAGGCCGATTGCGTCAGCACCGGCTCCAGGCCGAATCCGGAGCCCCGGTAGCTCAGGAAATCGTCCTGGAAATCCAGCGGCGTCGTCACCTTCGAGGTCACGATGGCCTCCGACAGGCCGGGCATCACGCTCGCCTCGAGCAGGGCGGCGATCCGGCGCCGGTACGGTTCGGCGAGGGTCTGCCAATCCTGGCCGCCCGCGAGGTTCGGCACCGGGGCCAGCACGTAGAAGGCGTCGCATCCCGGCGGGGCGAGGCTCGGATCGGTGGCGGTCGGACGATGCAGGTAGAGGCTCGCGTCCTCGGCCAGCACCTTGCGGTCGAAGATGTCGGCGAGCAGGCCGCGGTATCGGGGCCCGAGCAGGATCGTGTGGTGATCCACCGCCGGGTAGCGCCGCTTGGTGCCGAAGTACCAGACGAACAGTCCCATCGACGAGCGGGCCCGCTGGAACCGCCCCGGGCTCCAGCGCTGCGCCTCCGGAAGCAGGCGCGCGTGCGTCACGGCCGAATCGGCGTTGGACACCACGACGTCGGCCGCGATCGTCTCGCCGCTGGTCAGGTCGACGCCGGTGGCCGCCCCCGCCTCGACCCGGATGCGCGCGACCTCGACGCCGAGGCGCAGGCGGCCGCCCTGCGACCGGATCAGCCGCACCAGCCCGTCGACCAGCTGCCCCGTACCGCCCATCGCGAAGTGAACGCCCCAGCGCCGCTCGAGGTCGGCGATCAGGCAGTAGATGGCGCTGGCCCGGAACGGGTTGCCGCCGATCAGGAGCGGATGGAAGCTGAAGACCGTGCGCAGCCGCTCGTCGCGGATGAAGCGCGCCACCACGTCGTGCACCGAGCGGTGTCCCGAGAGGCGCAGCAGGTCGGGCGCGATCTTGAGCATCGCGCCGACGCTGCCGAACGGCACGTGTCCGAGCTGCTCGAACCCGATCCGGCAGACGGCGCGGCTGTGCGCCATGAAGCGCTCGTACCCCGCGACGTCGTCCGGCGCGAAGCGGGCCACCTCGGCGCGCATCCGGTCCACGTCGCCGCTGTAGGCGAAGGACGTGCCATCGGCGAAGCGGATCCGGTAGAACGGATCCATCGGCACCAGCGTCACGTCGTCGGCGAGCCTGCGGCCGGCGAGCTGCCACAACTCCTCGAAGAGCTGGGGCGCGGTGACGATGGTCGGACCGGCGTCGAAGGTGAAGCCGTCCTGCCGGTGGACGCGGGCCCGTCCCCCGGGCTGCGCGAGGCGCTCCAAGACGGTGACGCGATAGCCGCGCGCGCCCAGCCGGACCGCCGCGGCGAGACCGCCGAAGCCCGAGCCGACCACGACGGCGTGCGGGCGCCGATCGATCTCTTGCGCAACCCGATGGTCGACCGCGAGTGTCAGCATTGCTTGACACTATCGCGGTCCTTTCCCGCCGCGCAAGGACGAAATCGTGCGCGTCCCTGGCGGCTATGGTCGCGTCAGAACTCGCCCGCGAGGCCGGCGCGGACACCGACGGCGTTGTCGCCGCCGTAGGCCACGCCGGCGGTCACCGCGATCGGGACGCAGCAGGTCGGCAACCGGTGCGCCACAGCGAGGCCGCCCGCCCACTCGCCCCGGTAGGTCGCCCCGTTGGTGGCCCAGGTCGTCTTGCCCGGCGCCGACGGCATCGGCGCGGTCGCCATCGCGATGGCCATGGCGACGCCCTGCCGGGCCTCCTTGCGGGTCTGGATGGCGTAGCGCTGGACCGAGTCGGTCTTGGCTTCCAGGTTGTTGACCTGCGCCTGCACCGAATCGATCCGGTTGCCGAGGCCGGCGATCGTCGACGGTCCGTAGGCCGAGGCCGCGAGGTTACCGTTCGCGTCCGTGGTCACGAAGGCCGTCGCTCCGCTCTGGGCGGAGGCGCTCGCCTGCGAGGCGATGCCGGCCAGCGTGTAGGTGTTCGCGGAATTGCCGATCGCGACCTGGTTGGCCTGGGTCGTCTTCACGTTCGCGCCGATCGCGATCGTGTTGGCCTGGTTGGCGGCCGCCCCGTTGCCGAGCGCGACGCTGTTGTTGCCAGCCGCCGAGGCGGCCGCGCCGATGGCGGTGGATCCGGTCCCGGTCGCGCCGGCGACGAAGCCCAGGGCGGTGCTGCCGGCTCCGGACGCCGCGGAGGCCGTGCCGATGGCCGTTCCGCCGAGGCCCTGCGCGCTGGCCGCGTAGCCGAGGGCGACGCTGCCGGTGTTGGCGGCGCTGGCGCCCGTGCCGACCGCGGTCGAGGCCGTCCCGGCTGCGCTCGAACCGTAGCCCACCGCCAGCGCGTCGCTGCCGACGGCGATCGGCGCGGCCTGGTTGCTGGTGTTGTTGGCGGCGACGCCCGTGACGCTCGTGAGCTGCGAGAGCCTCAGTTCGTTGATGACGGTCTGCCCCTGGGACTGCGTCACGTTGCCGGTGATGATGTAGATGCCCTGATTGGACCCGCCACCGGTACCACCACCACCGGTTCCGCCTCCGCCGGTCCCACCCCCGCCGGTGCCGCCGCATGTGCCGCAGCCGCCCGTTCCGGTCCCTCCCGCGGTTCCCAGGGTCAGGCCGGTGCCGAGCAGCCCGTCTCCCGGACCGGTCGTGCCGACGAGCACGCCGGTCCCGAGCACACCCCCGCCGGTGGTTCCTACGTTGAGGCCGGTCCCCAGCACGCCGGTGCCGGGATCAGTGGTACCGACCGTGACGCCGGTGCCGAGAAGCCCGCCGCTCGTCGTGCCGACATTGAGGCCGGTTCCGAGCACGCCGCCGCCGGGGCTGCTCGTGCCGATCGTGAGCCCGGTGCCGAGGATGCCATTCGTGGTTGTATCCAGCGCGCCGCGCAGGAGCTGCGCCTGGGCGGGCGTCGCCAGGGCCGTGCAGAGCAGGAGCCCGGCCGCGATCGGGATCGCGCGGGCGGCGCCCGGACGGATGACAGCGATCATCGCAGTCCGCGGCGTAACCGGGACGACGGTCAAGGGACGCATCTGGAACTCCATTGCTGCGCGGCCGGGGAGCGATTCCGATCCGGCCCTGCAACCCGTTGGTCGGCAAGCAGGAACGAGATGCAGCTTCTGGTAGAATGATTAACGCTAACTTTCAGTTGTATTTGGTTTCGTCGTTTCCCGTACAATGACGCGGTTCGCGGAGGCCGGCGCGCGCCCCGTGGCCCGCCTCAGAAAACGCGTGTTTGCGCGGCGATATCGCGCCGCAAAGGGGCTATAGGGGCTTGGAAATCCGAGCTTTCGGCAGGGAACGGACGCGTGATGGACGGTCGAGGTCAGACCATTTTCGTGGCGGGCCATCGCGGCATGGTGGGCTCGGCGATCGTGCGTCGCCTGCGTGAGCTCGGTCACGAGCGGATCCTCACGGCCGACCGCCGGACCCTCGACCTCCTCGATCAGGCCGCGGTCCGGCGCTTCTTCGCCGAGAACCGCATCGACCAGGTCTACCTCGCCGCCGCGCGCGTCGGCGGTATCCACGCCAACAACACCTACCCGGCCGAGTTCATCCACGAAAACCTGCTGATCCAGTCGAACCTGATCGACGCCGCGCACACGCACGGCGTCGACCGGCTGCTGTTCCTGGGCTCGTCCTGCATCTACCCGAAGCTCGCGCCCCAGCCGATGCGCGAGGACGCCCTGCTGACCGGGCTGCTCGAGCCGACCAACGAGCCCTACGCGATCGCCAAGATCGCGGGGATCAAGATGTGCGAGAGCTACAACCGCCAGTATGGGCGCCGCTATCGCAGCGTGATGCCGACGAACCTCTACGGCCCGAACGACAACTTCCATCCCGAGAACGCCCACGTGCTGCCGGCGCTGATGCGCCGCTTCCACGAGGCGAAGCGGGAGGGTCTGGCGAAGGTCACGGTCTGGGGCACCGGCCGGGCGATGCGCGAGTTCCTGCACGTCGACGACATGGCGCGGGCCAGCGTCTACGTGATGGAGATGGACGACGCGGTCTACGCCGCGAACACGCGCCCCGACCTGTCGCACATCAACGTCGGGACGGGTGAGGACTGCACCATCCGTCAGCTCGCCGAGGCGCTCGCGCGGGTGATCGGCTACGCGGGCGAGCTGGCGTTCGACGCGACCAAGCCGGACGGCACGCCGCGCAAGCTGATGGACGTGTCGCGGCTGCGGGCGATGGGCTGGCGACCGGAGATCGCCCTCGAGGACGGCCTGCGCCAGACCTACGGCTGGTTCCTGGAGAACCACGCGACGCTGCGGAGCTGACCGGGCCCGCCGTCGCGCCGCCCGGCTCACCGACCATCGCACAGCCACCGGGCATCCGCCCGGCGAGGAGACGGACCATGGCCCACCGGCCGCCCGACGACAGCGCGGACGCGCGACGGCGGAAGTTCCTGCAGAGCTTCCAGAATTTCGACGCGAACAGCCGGTTCCCCGCGCCCTACGCGCAGTTCGCCGGGAAGCCTCTGACCGAGGCGTCCGGTCAGGGCTGGCGCTACGACGCCCTCGGGTATCGCAACGACGCGCACGCGGACGCGCGGCCGCCCTCCGAGACGCTGCGGGTCTTCGTCGTCGGCGACAGCACGCTGATCGACGGCCAGGTCTTCGCCGACACCGTGCCCGGACGGCTGGAGACCGGGCTGAAGCAGGCGCACGGGCCCGGCGCGCGGGTCTACAATTTCGGCGCGGTCTCGGCCTGTCTCAACCAGATGATCGCCCTGATCACGACGCGGCTGATGGACCTGCAGCCCGACGTCATCCTGGTGGTCGGCGGCGCGACCGACATCTTCCAGCCTTGGAGCTTCGATCCGCGGGCCGGCGTTCCCTACAATCACTTCGCGAACGAGAGCCTCTACGACTACTTCTTCGACCCGAGGAAATCCGCCGAGGACGCGGAGGACCTGTCGTATGACGGCCTGCAGGCGATGATCTTCAATCGCCTCGAGAACCTGCGCGCGCTCACGAACTGGCAGTCCGACATCTGGGAATGGGAGGTGGTGCGGCAGTTCGAGCTGGCGCTCAGGCGCCTCGCGCGGCTCGCGCCCGGGATCGGCGCGCCGGTCCGGTTTCTCCTGCAGCCGACGGTCGTCCGCAAGGGGACGCTCGCGGGTGCGGAGGCCGGCGCCGCGTCCGGCGCGTTCCTCGCCTATCTCGACCGCCAGTACGAGCGCTTCGAGAATGTCCTCGGGCGGCTGGACACGGCCGACCGGGCCTTCGCGGCGCGGAACCTGAGCCGGCTGTTCGAGGCCGACACCCGTGCCCTGTTCACCGACATCGTCCACGTGACTTCGGAGGGGCGCAAAGTGATGGCCGACCGTCTCCAGGCGGAGGTGGTCGAGACGGTCGGGGCGGCGACGGCCGCCTGAGCCATGGCCGAACCGATCGTCTTCGTCGGCGACTCGATCACGGAGCTCTGGGGCTTCCACCGGGCCGGCACTTTCGAGGCCTACGGCCTCATCCCCCGTGGCGGCTCCGGCCAGACGGCGCGCTGGATCACCATGCGGTTCGCCCGCGACCTCGCGGAGACCGGCGCCCGGGGCGTGCATCTCCTGTGCGGCGTCAACGATATCGGCCGCAACGAGGGTGTCTTCGTCCCGGTCGAGGAGATCTGCCGCACGCTCGCCGGCATGCTCGACGAGGCCCGCGCCCTGGGCGTGAAGGCCTGGATCGGCTCGCTCACGCCGGTGGACGGCATCCCGTGGAACTCGGAGGTGCGGGACGCCCCCGCCATGATCGCTGCGGTCAACGCGTGGCTCCGGGACCACGCCCACGAGCACGGCGCGACGTTCATCGATTACCACGCCGTGCTGGTGTCCGAGTCCGGCGGGCTCCGGCCGGATTACGGGACGGACGGGCTCCACCTGAGCCCGGCCGGATACGCGGCGATCGAACCGTTGATGCTCCGGGCGCTGGGGCGCATCCCGGATGCCCCATCCGCCCCTGCCCTGTCGGTGAACGGTTCGCCCGCGAACACGGCCCGGTCCGTCCGCGCGCGCCTCATCGGCGCCGCGGTGGCGGCGGCGGCCCTGTTGGCCGCCATCGCCGCCCTGGTCCTCGAACTCCGCTGATCAAACCCGGCGCACCGCGCCGTGCGCCGCGCTCGTCGTGAGCATGGCGTAGGCGCGCAGGGCCGCGCTCACCTTCCGCTTGCGCGGCTTCGCCGACTGCCAGCCCGCCGCCTCCTGGGCGGCCCGCCGCTGGTCGAGCTCCGCCGTCTCGACATCGAGGTGGATGCGCCGGTTCGGGATGTCGATGGCGATCCGGTCGCCGTCCCGCACGAGGCCGATGAGGCCGCCCTCGGCCGCCTCGGGCGAGACGTGCCCGATGGACAGGCCCGACGACCCGCCGGAGAATCGTCCGTCGGTGACGAGAGCGCAGGCCTTACCCAGACCCTTCGATTTCAGGTAGCTCGTTGGGTAGAGCATCTCCTGCATGCCGGGGCCGCCGCGGGGGCCCTCGTAGCGGATCAGCACCACCTCGCCGGCCGTGACCTTGCCGTTGAGGATGCCGTCGACGGCCGCGTCCTGGCTCTCGAACACGCGGGCGGTGCCCGTGAAGGTCAGGATCGAGGCGTCGACGCCCGCGGTCTTCACGATGCAGCCCTGCTCGGCGAGATTGCCGTAGAGCACGGCGAGGCCGCCATCCTGCGAGTAGGCGTGCGCCGCGTCGCGGATGACGCCGCCCTCCCGGTCGAGGTCGAGCGCGTCGAAGCGCGATTCCTGGCTGAACGCCACCTGGGTCGGCACGCCGCCCGGGGCCGCGCGGTAGAAGGTCTGGACCGAGGCGGCCGGTTCGCCGCGCACGTCCCAGCGGGCGAGCGCCCCGCCGAGCGTCCCGGCCGAGACGTTGCCGACGCCGGTGTCGATCAGGCCGGCCCGGTCGAGCTCGCCCAGGATCCCCATGATGCCGCCCGCCCGGTGGACGTCCTCCATGTGGACGTTGGCCACCGCCGGGGCGACCTTGCACAGCACCGGCACCCGCCGGGACAGCCGGTCGATGTCGGCCATGGTGAAGGGCACCTCGCCTTCGTGGGCGGCGGCCAGCAGGTGCAACACCGTGTTGGTCGAGCCGCCCATGGCGATGTCGAGGGTCATGGCGTTCTCGAACGCCTGGAAGCTCGCGACCGCGCGCGGCAGCACGCTGGCGTCGTCCTGCTCGTAGTGGCGGCGGGCCAGATCGACGATCAGGTGGCCGGCCTCGACGAAGAGGCGCTTGCGGTCGGCGTGGGTGGCGAGCACCGAGCCGTTGCCCGGCAGCGCCAGACCCAGCGCCTCGGTGAGGCAGTTCATCGAGTTCGCCGTGAACATGCCCGAGCAGGAGCCGCAGGTCGGGCAGGCGGAGCGCTCGATGACGGCGACGTCCTCGTCGGAGATCCGGTCGTCGGCCGCCGCGATCATCGCGTCGACGAGGTCGACCTTCCTGGCGATGCCCGGCAGCTGGACCTTGCCGGCCTCCATCGGACCGCCCGAGACGAAGACGGTCGGGATGTTGAGGCGCAGCGTCGCCATCAGCATGCCGGGGGTGATCTTGTCGCAGTTCGAGATGCACACAATCGCGTCGGCGCAGTGCGCGTTGACCATGTACTCGACGGAATCGGCGATCAGCTCGCGGGACGGCAGCGAGTACAGCATCCCATCGTGGCCCATCGCGATCCCGTCATCGACCGCGATGGTGTTGAACTCCTTGGCGACGCCGCCGGCCGCCTCGATCTCCCGGGCGACGAGCTGGCCGAGGTCCTTGAGGTGAACGTGGCCCGGCACGAACTGCGTGAAAGAGTTCACCACCGCGATGATCGGCTTGCCGAAATCCGAATCCTTCATGCCGGTGGCGCGCCAGAGGCCGCGGGCACCGGCCATGTTGCGGCCGTGGGTGGTGGTGCGTGAGCGATAGGCAGGCATCGAGAGCTTCGACTGGTTCAAAGGTGAAGGGCTTCTGCGCCCGCGCCCGCGCATCCGCAAGCGTCGCCGCGAGGCCGGTACCCGTGGCATGCTTCTGGCGGATGGCAGGCGGGAGGGGCGGATCGCGATGACACAGGTGGATTTCCTCCGGCGCGCGATCGCGCAGGGTCAGGGCCAGGCCGAGGCCGATCTGGTCCTGAAGGGCGGCCGCTTCCTCGACCTCGTCACCGGCGACCTCGTCGCCTCCGACATCGCGATCTGCGGCGACCGGATCGTCGGGACCTTCGGGCAGTATCGCGGCGCCCGGGAGATCGACGCGTCCGGGAAGATCGTGGTGCCGGGCTTCATCGACACGCATTTCCACGTCGAGTCGTCGCTGATGCCGCCGCAGGAATACGAGCGGTGCGTCCTGCCGCACGGCGTCACCACCGGGATCTGCGACCCGCACGAGATGGCCAACGTGCTCGGCACCGACGCCTTCACGTGGTTCCTCAGATCCTCCGAGACGCTGGCGATGGATCTGCGGGTGCAGCTCTCGTCCTGCGTGCCGGCCACCGACCACCTGGAGACCTCGGGCGCCCGGATCGAGGCGCAGGATCTCCTGCCCTTCGCGACGCACCCGAAGGTGATCGGCCTCGCCGAGTTCATGAACTTCCCGGGTGTTCTGGCGGGCGACCCGGGCGTGCTGGACAAGCTCGCGGTCTTCCAGGGGCGGCACATCGACGGGCACGCGCCGCTCCTGCGCGGCCTCGGCCTCAATGGCTACATCGCGGCGGGCATCCGCACCGAGCACGAGGCGACATCGCCCGAGGAGGCCCGCGAGAAGCTGTCGAAGGGCATGACCGTGCTGATCCGCGAGGGCTCGGTGTGCAAGGACCTGCACGCCCTCGCGCCGATCCTGACCGAGCGGACGGCGCCGTTCCTGGCCTTCTGCACCGACGACCGGAATCCCCTCGACATCGCCGAGGAGGGGCACCTCGACTTCGTCATCCGCACGGCCATCGCCCTCGGCGTGCCGCCGCTGGCCGCCTACCGGGCGGCCTCCTGGTCGGCGGCCCACGCCTTCGGGCTGCACGACCGGGGCCTCGTCGCGCCCGGCCAGCGCGCCGACCTCGTGGTGCTCGACGATCTCGCCGCCTGTGCCGTGTCGCAAGTCCTCAGCGCGGGCCGGCCGGTGGGCGCGGCGCTCTTCGACGCGCGCGCGTCGATCGAGCCGATCGGCCGCCGGAGCGTGCGGGCGCGGCACGTGACGGCCGCCGACTTCGCCGCTCCGGGCTCCGGGCCGTCGACGCCGGTGATCGGCGTCGTGCCCGGCAAGATCATCACCCTGCGGCACGACCTGACCCTGCCCTATTCCGGCGGCGAGCGCCGGATCGACCTCGACCAGGACGTCATCAAGGTCGCGGTGGTCGAGCGCCACGGCCGGACACAGCCGGGCGCGCGCGGCGTCGGCGTCGCGTTCGTGAAGGGGTTCGGCCTCAAGCGCGGCGCCATCGCCTCGTCGGTCGGGCACGACAGCCACAACATCACGGTGGTCGGGGCGGACGACGCCGACATGGCCGTGGCGGTGAACCGCCTCGGCGCGATCGAGGGCGGCTTCGTGGTGGTCGAGGGCGGCCGGGTGCTGGCCGAGATCGCGCTGCCGATCGCCGGGCTCATGAGTCTCATGCCGTTCGACGCCATCCGCCGGTCGCTCGTAACCTTGCGCGACGCGGCGCGAAGCCTGGAGGTCGTCCTTCCCGAACCCTTCCTGCAGGTGGCCTTCCTGCCCCTGCCGGTGATCCCCCACCTGAAGATCACCGATCGTGGGCTCGTCGATGTCGACCGCTTCGCGCTGATCGATCCTTGAAATTAGATTGCGCGCAATCTAAGTGGACTGTGCGGAGGCGAGTCGGCGCCTACATGCCGGCGGCATCCCCAAACCGGAGAGTCCCATGCCCGTAGACGTGAAGTACCGTACCACCGCCACGGCCACCGGCGGCCGCGACGGCGCCGCCCGGACTGCCGACGGCAGCTTCGAGGTCAAGCTCTCGACCCCGAAGGAGCTCGGCGGCGCGGGTGGTCCGGGCGTGAACCCGGAGCAGCTCTTCGCGTCCGGCTACTCGGCCTGCTTCCTCGGCGCCATGAAGGCCGTCGCGCCGTCGCTGCAGCTGAAGGTTCCGGCCGAGACCACCGTGACCGCCGACGTCGGAATCGGCCCGCGTTCCGAGGGCGGCTTCGGCATCACCGCCGACCTGACCATCAGCCTCCCGGGCCTGGACCGCGCCGACGCGCAGAAGCTCGTCGACGCCGCCCATCAGGTCTGCCCGTACTCCAACGCGACCCGCGGCAACGTCAACGTCGGCCTGAAGCTGGCCTGATCCCCCTGGGGCCGGCCCGCGGACGCGTCCGCGGGCCGCTTTTTTCCCGCCCGCGGCGCGACGGCGGTGCCGATCCCGGCCTGATCTCGGATGCGGACCGAGCGTCCGCGGCCGCTCACCCGTCGGCCCGGGCCCGCATGCAGACCTGGCCCCCCGCGTCGAGGGTCACACCCTCGAACGCCGTCCCGGCGACCCGCCCGCAGATCCGAAACACCTGGTTCGCCGTCATCGGCGCGACGCCGCGATACGTGAACGTCCGCGGCACGCGTCCGAGGAGCGTCGCGGCGAGGTTCATCAGCAGCGTCGCCTGCATCGGGCCGTGCACGACGAGGTCGGCGTAGCCTTCCACCCGCGTCGCGTAGGGCTGGTCGTAGTGGAAGCGGTGGCCGTTGAATGTCATCGCCGAGTAGCGGAACAGCAGCGTCGGCGTCGCCGGCACCTCCCAGATCACCGCGTAGGATTCGGAACCGTCGCGCTCGGGCGCGGCGCCGCTTCCCGTCTGTGCGCCCGCCGCCTCGCGGTAGACGATATCCTGCCGGTCGCGGATCGCGACGCCCCGTTCTGTCGAGACCGTGTGGTCGACGGTGACGAAGCACAGGCTCCCGCTCCGCCCGCTCTTGAAGGCGACGTCCCGCACGGTCTCGGTGCGCGTGACCGTGTCCCCCGCGCGCAGGTCCGAGAGCGTCTCGATCTCGCCCCCCGCCCACATCCGCCGGGGCAGCGGCACCGGGGGCAGGAAGCCGCCCTTGGCGGCGTGGCCGTCGGGCCCGAGGGAGTCGGCCGTCGGCGTCTCGGGCGCGAGGCACCAGTGCAGGGCCGGCGGCGCGATCCCGTCGGCGACCGGCGCCAGGTGCGGCGCGAAGGTCGCGCGGAACTCGGCGAGGAGGCGCGGCGTGACGAGGTCGGACGCGTCCCGCGCGCGGCCGATCCAGGCGCTGAGATCGGTCATGTCAGTACGAGCGCGGCAGGCCGAGCACGTGCTCGGACAGGTAGGCGAGGATCAGGTTCGTGGAGATCGGCGCGACCTGATAGAGGCGCGTCTCGCGGAACTTGCGCTCCACGTCGTACTCCTCGGCGAATCCGAAGCCGCCGTGGGTCTGGATGCAGGCGTTCGCCGCCTCGAAGGACGCGTCGGCGGCGAGCATCTTGGCCATGTTGGCCTCGGCCCCGGGATTGGCCCCGCCCTCGTAGAGGGTCAGCGCCTCGCGGACCATCAGCTCGGCCGCGCGCATGTTCGCGTAGGCCTTCGCGATGGGGAACTGCACGCCCTGGTTGGCACCGATCGGCCGGCCGAAGACGGTCCGCTCGCCGGCATAGGCCCGGGCCCTGTCGATGAACCACTTGGCGTCGCCGACGCACTCGGCGGCGATCAGGATCCGCTCCGCGTTCATGCCGGACAGGATGTAGCGGAAGCCTTTGCCCTCCTCGCCGATGAGGTTCTGCGCCGGAACGCGGAGATTGTCGAAGAACACCTCCGTGGTGGCGTGGTTCATCATCGTGCGGATCGGCCGGATCGTCAGGCCGTTGCCCTTGGCCGCGCGCATGTCGACGAGCAGCACCGACAGCCCGTCCGTGCGCTTCATGCCCTCGGCCCGCGGCGTGGTGCGGGCGAGGAGCAGCATCAGGTCCGAATGCTCGGCGCGGCTGGTCCAGATCTTCTGGCCGTTGACGACGTAGTGGTCGCCCTCCAGGCGGGCCGTCGTCTTCAGGCTGCCGGTATCGGTGCCGGAGGTCGGCTCGGTCACGCCGAAGGCTTGGAGCCGCAGGCGGCCCTCCGCGATGCCCGGCAGGTACTCGGCCTTCTGCGCCTCCGAGCCGTGCCGCAGCAGCGTGCCCATCGTGTACATCTGGGCGTGGCAGGCGCCGCCGTTGCAGCCCGCCCGCTGCACCTCCTCGAGGATCGCGGCGGCCGCCGAGAGCGGCAGGCCGGAGCCGCCGTACGCCTCGGGAATCAGCACCGACAGGTAGCCGCTCTCGGTCAGCGCGTTCACGAATTCAATCGGGTAGGCCATCTCCCGGTCGAGGGCCCGCCAGTACGGTCCCGGGAAGCCGGCGCAGAGCTTGGCGACCGCCTCGCGGATCTCGGTATAGGCTTCCATCGGGGGCTCCTCAGGCCGTGCGGCCGCCGTCGACGGGGAGATCGACGCCGGTGATGAACGCCGCCTCGTCGGAGGCGAGGAACAGGGCGGCGGCGGCGATGTCGCTCGCCTCCGACAGGCGCCCGAGCGGGATCGTGGCGATGAAGCGGTCGCGGTTCTCGGGCGTGTCGAGGACGCCCATGAAGTGCTCGAGGAGCCCCGTGGCGCCCATGACCGGGCAGAGGGCGTTCACACGGATCTTCCAGGGCGCCAGCTCCAGGGCCAGCGACTTCGAGGCGAGGCTCGCCGCGCCCTTGGAGGCGTTGTACCACGTCAGACCCGGGCGCGGCCGCAGCGCCGCCGTCGAGCTGACGTTGAGGATCGCGCCGCCGCCCGCGTCGCGCATCAGCGGGGCGACTTCCCGGACGTAGTGGAAGATCGACTTCACGTTGACCCGGAAGACCCGGTCGAAATCCTCCTCCGTCACCTCCATCAGCGGCTTGTTGCGGTGGGTGGTGCCGGCGTTGTTGACGAGAATGCTCGGCACGCCGAAGCGCTGCCGCGTCTCGGCGACGCTGGCGGCGACGTCAGCGGCCAGCCCGACATCGGCGGCGATCGCGATGGCGTTGTCGCCGAGCGCCGCCGCGACGCGCCCGGCCGCCGCGCCGTCGATGTCCACGCAGGCCACCTTGGCGCCCTCCGCGGCGAAGCGCTGGGCGATCCCGGCCCCGAAGCCGCTGCCGGCCCCCGTCACGAGCGCGATCTTGCCGTCCAGTCTCATCGTCTCCTCCCGCCCATTCCGATGCGCTGTCAGATCACTGTCCTCGAGCCCGGGGCGCGAATTCCGCGCGGATCCGCGCCCCGTGCTCGTCGATGGCCGGGACCGGTCCGAGGGCGCGGACCGCGCCGTCGATCAGCACCGGCGGCGCCACGATCCGGGCCGGCCCCGAAGGCGTCCGGACCTCCGCGCGGATCAGCGCGGGGTGCGTGGCGAGGTCCGCCAGCGTGTTGACGAAACCGTAGGCGGTGCCCGCCGCCTTCAGCCGGGCGGCGGCCGCGTCGCGGGTCAGCCGCACCAGCGCGGCGCCGATGCGCAGGTCGACCGCGGCGCGGTTGGCCACACGGGCGTTGTTGGACGCGAAGCCCTCGGCCCGGGCGAGCTCCGGCTCCCGGAGCACGCCGGCGCAGAAATTCGCCCACTCGCGCTCGTTCTGGATCGAGATCAGCACGAGGCTGCCGTCGGCCGTGGGGAAGGCGCCGTAGGGACAGATCGACGGGTGCGCGAGGCCGACCCGCTGGGGCGCCTTGCCGGTCCCCTCGAAGTAGAGCAGCGGCACGTTCATCCAGTCGGCGGCGCCGCTGAACAGGCTGACCTCCAGGGCGCAGCCCTGCCCGGTGATCCCGCGGGCGATCAGCGCCTCGAGGACCGCGGCGTGGGCGTCCATCCCGCAGGCGACGTCGCAGACGGAGACGCCGACGCGGCCGGGCCCCGCCGGGTGGCCGGTGATCCCGGTGAGCCCGCTCTCGGCCTGGACCAGCAGGTCGTAGGCCTTCATGTCGCTGTAGGCGTTGCCGGCGCCGTAGCCGGAGATGTCGACGGTGATCAGCCGGGGGTAGCGCGCGCGCAGCTCCGCCGAGCCGAAGCCCGCCCGGGCCGCCGCGCCGGGGGCGAGGTTCTGCACGAACACGTCGGCCTGAGCGAGGATCGCGTGCAGCAGGCGGGCGTCGGCCGGATCCTTGATGTCGGCGACGAGGCTCTCCTTGCCGCGGTTGAGCCAGACGAAGTAGCTCGCCAGCCCATTGACCGCCGCATCGTAGCCGCGGGCGAAATCCCCCTCCAGCCGCTCGATCTTGATGACCCGGGCCCCGGCATCGGCGAGCCGCGAGGTGCAGTAGGGCGCGGCGACGGCCTGCTCCAGGGCGAGCACGGTCAGCCCTCGCAGCGGCAGGTTCTGGCTCATCCGCATCCTTCGGCTTCCCGCGGTCTCAGAGGGCCGGTGCCGCATGAACTGGAACGGCGAGAAGCCCCGCCAAGCGGGCCGCGGTGACAGGGCTGCCCGGCCATTGGCTTCGGGACGTCGCTTTCGCCGCGCTCAGCGTCTTTGCGAGCGGAGCGAAGCAATCCAGGGAAGCGCGACGTCGGCGAGCGCGGCGTATCTGGATCGCTTCGCTCCGCTCGCAGAGACGGCGGTCGGCCTCACTCCGCCGCGCGCAGCGTTGGCGGGCCGCGGACCTCCTCCAGCGGCTCGGGGTCATCGAGCGCCCCGTCCACCGCCCGCGGCTTGTCGCGGAACGAGAAGCGGTGCGCCAGCCGGTCGAGGTAGATGTAGATCACCGGCGTGGTGAACAGCGTCAGCACCTGGCTGACCGCGAGGCCGCCCACCATGGCGTAGCCCAAGGGCTGCCGGATTTCCGAGCCGGTCCCGGTGGCGACCATCAGCGGGATGCCGCCGAGCAGGGCCGCCATCGTGGTCATGAGGATCGGCCGGAAGCGCAGCAGCGCGGCTTTCCGGATCGCAACCTCGGGCGAGAGGCCCTCCTCCCGCTCGGCGACGATGGCGAAGTCGACCAGCATGATGCCGTTCTTCTTCACGATGCCGATGAGGAGGATGATGCCGATCAGCGCGATCAGGCTGAAGTCGAACCCCGCCCACATCAGCACCGCCAGGGCGCCGACGCCGGCCGAGGGCAGCGTCGACAGGATGGTGATCGGGTGGATGAAACTCTCGTAGAGGATGCCGAGGATCAGGTAGACCACGAACAGGGCCGCCAGGATCAGCAGCGGCACCGTCGAGAGCGATTGCTGGAAGGCCTGGGCGGTGCCCTGGAAGCCGCTCACCACGGTCGGCGGGACCTGCAGCTCTCGCATCGCCCGGCCGATCGCCTCCGTGGCCTGCCCGAGGGCGACGTCGGGGGCGAGGTTGAAGCTGATCGTCACCGCCGGGAACTGCCCCTGGTGGTTCACGGCCAGCGGCGCCACCGGAACCGTCGTCCAGCGGGCGAAGGCCGCGAGCGGCACCTGCCCGCCGCCGATCGGCGCCTTGATGTAGATCTTGTCGAGGCTCTCGACGCTGCCCTGCAGCGCCGGCAGAACCTCCAGGACGACGTGGTAGCTGTTGAGCTGCGTGAAGTACTGCGCGATCTGGCGCTGGCCGAACGCGTCGTAGAGCGTGTCGTCGATGAGCTGGGGCGTGATGCCGTAGCGCGAGGCGGCGTCGCGGTCGATCGACAGCGTCAGCGTCGTGCCGCGGGTCTGCTGGTCGGTGGCGACGTCGCGCAGCTCCGGCAGCGTCTTCATCTTGTCGAGGATGCGCGGCGCCCAGGTGTTCAGCTCGGCGAGGTCCGGGTCCTGAAGGGTGTACTCGAACTGCGTCCGCGAGGTGCGGCCGCCGGTGCGCACGTCCTGGGTCGCCTGGATGAAGGTCCGGATGCCCTCGACGCGCTCCAGCTTGGGGCGCAGCCGGCCGATCACCTGGAAGGCGTTGACGTCGCGCTCGTCGCGGGGCTTCAGCGTGATGTACATGCGCCCGGAGTTGAGCGCTTGGCCGTTGCCGCCGAGCGACATGCCGACGGTGGCGACCGCGGGATCGGCCTGGACGATCGCGCCGACCTTCTCCTGCAGCGCCTTCATCGCCGAGAAGGAGATGTCCTGCGACGCCTCGGTGACGCCGATCATGAAACCGGTGTCCTGCTGCGGGAAGAAGCCCTTCGGGATGGCGACGAACAGGTAGCCGGTCAGCGCCAGCGTGGCGAAGAAGACCAGCAGCGTGACGCGGCGGAAGCGCAGCGCGACGTCGAGGGCGTCGGCGTAGACCGCGAGCAGCCAGTCGAAGGCTGCCTCGCTCATGCGGTAGAGGCGGCCGTGGCGCTCGGCGTCGTGGGACTTCAGCAGCCGCGAGGCCATCATCGGGGTCAGCGTCAGAGACACGAAGGCCGAGACCGCGATGGTCATCGAGAGCACCACGGCGAACTCGCGGAACAGCCTTCCGATGATGCCGCCCATCAGCAGGAGCGGGATCAGCACGGCGATCAGCGACACCGAGATCGACACGATGGTGAAGCCGATCTCGCCCGCGCCCTTGAAGGCGGCCTCCATGGGCCGCATCCCCTCCTCGACGTAGCGGCTGATGTTCTCCAGCACGACGATGGCGTCGTCGACCACGAAGCCGACCGAGATGGTGAGCGCCATCAGCGAGAGGTTGTCGAGGGTGTAGCCCGCCATCCACATCAACGCGCAGGCGCCGAGCAGCGCGAGCGGCACGGTCACGCTCGGGATCACGGTCGCCCAGAAGCTGCGCAGGAAGACGAAGATCACCCCGACGACCAGCACGATCGTCAGCAGCAGGGTGAACTGCACGTCCTCGACCGAGGCGCGGATGGTCTGCGTGCGGTCGCTCAGGATGCCGACCTTGATGGCGGCCGGCAGTGTGGCGGTCAGGCGGGGCAGCTGGGCCTTGATGCTGTCGACCGTGTCGATGACGTTGGCGCCGGGCTGCTTGAACACGACCAGGAAGATGCCGCGCTTGCCGTTGGTCCAGCCGGCCTGCTTGGTGTCCTCGGGGCCGGCGACCGCCTGTCCGATGTCGCGGACGCGCAGCGGCGCGCCGTCGCGATACGCGACGATGACGTCGTTCCAGTTGTGGGCCGCGGTGAGCTGGTCGTTGGCGTAGATGGTGTAGCTGTGGCTGCCGCCGTCGATGCTGCCCTTCGGGTTGTTGACCGTGGTGAGGGTGAGCTGCGCGCGCACGTCCTCCAGCGACAGGCCCTTGGCCACGAGCTTGGCCGGGTCGATCTGGATCCGCACGGCGGGCTTCTGCTGGCCGCCGATGAAGACCTGCGCGACGCCCGAGATCTGGCTGATCCGCTGGGCAAGCTGGACGTCGACCGCGTCGTCGACGTCGATCAGCGGCATGCTGTCGGACGTGGCCGAGAGCAGCAGGATCGGCGAATCGGCCGGATTGACCTTGCGGTAGGTCGGCGGGGTCGGGAGGTTCTTCGGGAGCTGGCCGCTGGCGGCGTTGATGGCCGCCTGGATGTCGCTCGCGGCGCCGTCGATGTTGCGGTTGAGGTCGAACTGGACCGTGACCGTCGAGATCCCGAGGGAGCTCGTCGAGGTCATCTGCGACACGCCGGGAATCTGCGAGAACTGCCGCTCGAGGGGCTGCGCCACCGACGAGGCCATCGTCTCCGGGCTGGCCCCGGGGAGCTGCGCGGTCACCTGGATGGTCGGGAAATCCACCTGCGGCAGCGGCGCGACGCCGAGCAGCGGGTAGGCCACGATCCCGAGGAACAGGATGCCGACCATGATCAGCGTGGTCGCCACCGGGAACCGGATGAACGGTGCCGAGATGCCGCCCTTCATGGCCGGGCCCCGCGCGGGGACGCGCCCGCCGTGAGGCGTCCCGCGCGCGTCACTGGACCGCCTCCGCCTGCGCGGTGTGTGCCGCGTGCGGATCGGCCACGAGGCTGCCGTCCTGCACCTTGTACTGGCCGGCGACGATCACCCGCTCGCCGGGCCGGAGGTCGCCGCTGAGAACGCGCGTCCGCCCCGAATCCGAGCGGCCCGCCTTCAGCGCGCGCTGATGCGCCCGGCTGGCATCGTCCACCACGAAGGCGAACAGCCCGTCGGGCCCGTGCTGGATCGCGTCGTCCGGCACCGTCGTGGCGACCGCGACCGTGCCGACCCGCATCTTGGTCGAGACCGACAGGCCCGGCCACAGCGCGTGGTTCCTGTTCTCGTAGACGGCCTTGAGGCGGATCGTGCCCGTCGCGGTGTCGACCTGGTTGTTGAACAGGGCGAGCTTGCCGTCGGCGAGCTTGGTCAGCCCGTCCGACGTCCAGGCCTCCACCGGCACGTCACCGGCCTTGAGGGCCGCGGTGATGGCGGGCAGCTGATCCTCCGGGGCCGTGAACACCACGAAGATCGGCTCGACCTGGGTGATCGTCACGATCGGGGTCTGGCCGGCCGCGTTGACGATGTTGCCGATATCGACCTGCCGGAAGCCCGTGACGCCGTCGATGGGCGCGCGGATCGTGGCGTAGCCGAGCTGCGTCGTGGCGTTGTCGATGGCCGCCTGGTCGGACGCCACCTGCGCGGTGAGCTGGGCGACCAGGGCCGTCTGCGTCTCGGTCTGCTGCCGGGAGGCGAAGGCGCCCAGCCCGGTGTAGCGGACGAGGTCCGCCTTCGCGTTGCCGAGGTTGGCCGTGTCCTGCTCCTTCTTGGCCTTCGCCTGATCCAGCGCCGCCTGGTAGGGCCGCGGGTCGATCTGCACGAGCACGTCGCCCTTGCGGACGGTCTGCCCCTCGCGGAACGCGACCTGCTGGATCTCGCCGTCGACGCGCGTGCGCACCTGGACGGTGTTGTACGCTTGGACGGTGCCGAGGCCGTTCGACACGAGGGCGAACGGCCCCTGCTCGACCGTGCCGAGGGTGACGGGCACCGGCAGCGGGGCCGCCGCCCGGGACTTCACCGCGGGCTGATTCAGGCGCGTGTAGCCGTAGGCGCCGCCGCCCGCGACGGCGAGCAGCAGGAGAATCAGGCCGGCCGCGCCCGAGCGCTTCTTCGCCGGTTTGGTCGCGGCGCGACGCGCGTCGCCGTGGCGCCGGTCCGCGACCGTCTCGTCCGCGCGAGACCCGTCGCGGTCGTGCAGGTCCTCACTCAGCATGCGCCGCTATCCGCCCGTTGATCCGACCGCTTCGCGGGCCGGGATAATTTTGCATTCAATAGCATACAATGGCCGCGCCGGACATCGCGGCGCTCCCCGGATCGCGGCAATGTTCCGTGAGCGGAAAGCGTGCTACCGCCGCCGAGAGTGGGCCGCGCCGCGGCGCCGGACGCTCCGCGCGGACGACAGGCGCCCGGCGCGCCCGCGCGGGATGGCCGCCGACGCCGCGCCGAGGATGTGAGACCGGGACGCCGCATGGCCTCGACCCTGGAACTGGACGGCCTGAACGAACTGCGCGACGCGCTGATCGAGGAGCGGCAGGTCATCGTCGCGTCGGTGCGCAAGCTGCGCGACGCGCGGCGGCAGAAGGGCACCTTCGTGCTGGGCGACGGCGCGGATGCCGGACCGCGGCTGGTCGCCGTGCAGGAGCAGATCGTCGTGGTCGAATCCATCATCGCCGCGCTGACGCGATCCCGGGCCTGAGGTGCTCGCGGTCCGATCGGACGCACCCGTGCGGTGCCCGGGCCCTGGCCGATACCGGTCGGGATTGTCACAGTTCGGTGTCCGAGATGTTTCTGAGGGCTCGCGGCGTGTGCGGCCCCGTGCGGAGACTGTTCGAGGCGGCGGGCTGCGTGGCCGGTCGCGTATTCAACGATTATCGTCAATAGATTATTGAATTCATGTCCCGGCAGGCGCCGGAACAGCGGCTCCGGATGCAATTCGGTCGAACCGGATCATTGCCCCGGTCGATCGACCGCCGTGAGCCTCCCCATCGTCGCCGATCTACGATCCGGTGTTCGGTTTGCCGGCGATGGATTGCGCCGCGCGTGACGATCCGGTCGGCTTGTACAGGATCTGCTCAACTTTCGGGCTGGACGATCGCGATCCTGTCCTGTTAGCGGACCGCACCTCAAGGCGCGGAACCTCGAACATGGACGCCTTCGATCACGCCAATATCGCGCGCGATACCGACGAAACCGTCGATTTGCCTCTCGAGCATGAGCTCGTCGTGCTCTGGCGGGCGCTCGCCGCGGACCGGCGCGCCCAGGACGAGCGGACCGCGCGCCTGCGCGCCATGCGCCTCATCGGCGGCGAGGACGGCGCCGACTGATCACGCGGTCTCCGGCGCGCCGCCCGGCAGCCGGCTCGCCAGCACGAAGCCGACCGCCATCGCCATGGCCTCGGCCTGCGCGATCAGCGTCGGCTCGCCGGCCTCGCGCGCCGCCTGCAGCAGCTCGATCGCGTGCCGGCCGAGGCGCAGGTCCACATCGTCGCCGGCCGGGACCCCCTCCGGAATCCCGTGATTCTGGCTTCGGTCAGTCATTGGCGTGCGTGGGTCTTGAAGCTGTGGGCAGGGGCCTGAAAGGCGCCGAGGCCGCGATCCAGGATTGCGTGTCGGTGACATCGCCGAACACCCGCATCACCGCGCTCACCGACCGGTGGATCTCGTCGGCGGAGATCCCGTCGAGGTCGTGGCTCGCGGAGGCGTCGGACAGGAAGGTCACGTCCTGGCCGCGGTGGAAGCCGTCGACCGCCGTCGCGAGGCAGGACGACTCGCCGGCGAAGCCCGCGATGACGAGCGGCGGCGATCCCCGCTCCATCGCGTCCGCGAAGGCGGGGCTGGCGTAGCAGGACGGGCGGTCCCGGTCGAAGATCATGTCGCAGCCGTGCGGCTCGAACCCCTCGATCCAGCGGACGAAGCGGCTGCCCGCCTGGAACAGCGGCGCGCCGATCCAGCGGACGTACACGACCTGCATGCCGCTCGCGCGGGCATGCGCGAGGGCGCGCCGGCAGTTGGAGAGCGCGGGCTCGATCCCCGCCAGGGCGAGCGGGCGGCCCGCGATCTCGTATTCCTGCTGCATGTCCACCAGCACCAGGGCGGGGACGCTGCGCGGCCGGCGATACAGCGCCGGGTTGATCGGCCGGTTCATCGCGCGGCCACCGCCCGGTCGACGGACGGGCGGGTCACGGCGCGGCTCCGCGAGCGGTCGAGGGCGCCCGCCCGGTGCCAGCGCCCCTCCGGCCGGATGATGACGTAGGGGTCGGCGCCGAGGCCGATCGCCTGCGGGTGCGGCTCCGCCTCCATCAGCATCTCGACGTAGTCGAAATCCGAGAAGACCAGCTCCTGCGCGCCCTCGAAGACGCGGAAGCCGAAGCGGCTCCAGAAGCCGACGAGGCGCTTCTGGGCGTGGCCGTAGAGCTGGCGGTAGCCCTTGACCCGGGCCAGCTCGATCCCGGCGCGGACCAGCGCGAAGGACAGGCGCGTGTTGCGGAACTCGGCCCGGACCGCGAGGCGCTCGATCTTGGCGAAATCCGCGAAGAACCGGATGCGCAGGCAGCCCGCCGGCTCGTCGCCGACGTAGCCGATCAGGTGCGTCGCCGAGAGGTCGTTGCCGTCGAATTCCTCCTCGTACGGGCAGGCCTGCTCCGCCATATAGACGGCGGCGCGCAGGGCGATCACGCGGGACAGGTCCTCCATGTTCCGCGCGACCGCGACGCTGATGCCGGTCCCGCCGGACCGGTGGGTGTCGTACGGGGGCGCCGGCTCCGCCTTCGGCGCGCGGGCGAAATGGTACAGGGCGCCGCGGGCGGAGGTCTGTGCCGTGAAGCCGAGAGTCGTCAGGAGGTCGGCCCCCTCGGGGGTGGCCGCGCGGGCGTAGAAGTCGACGCCCCGGTAGGTCGGGCTCGACAGACGGTCGAAGACGAGGCCGACGCCGCCGGAGAGGCGCCGCCGCGCGTAGACGGCCCAGACGTAGATCCCGGCCGGGCGTTCGTGCTGGCCGGCCAGCATCGCGGCGGGCGGATCGGACGCGTCGAGCGTCCCGGCCTTGAGCGCCGCCAGGCCGTCGGCGTTCAGCATCAGGCAGGCCACGAACCCCTCGCCCCGCGGATCCGCGGCGTCGAACCGGTGGCGCTGGGCGATCGCCAGGACGCTGTCGGGATTGATCGACATCACCCGCTGGACGGTGCGCAGGGGCGCGAGATCGGGCAGATCCGCGCGCGCCGACGCGATCAGCCGCGCCAGATCGTCCGGGGTCGGCGTGAAGATGACGAGGTGCCGGGCAATTCGGCCGACCTCGAGCGCATTCAGCGCGTGCCGCGGCTCGGGAGAGACTAGCGCTGTACCGAGTTGATCGGCGTCCTTGGCCACGAACTGCGCGCGAGCAATGTGCACCGTCATCGGATGACCTGACATTCGGGTACGGATTGACGGTTAAGCACTTCGCATCTAGCGCTCTGGCTGTATGTGCAAAATTTGAAACAGGGGTGTTCCGTCGATGGAACAGGCGGAGGCGATCCGGGACCCGATGCCCGACTGGCAGAGCATCCGGGTCTTCCTGGCGCTCCAGCGGTCCGGCAGCTTCCGCTCGGCGGCCACGAAGCTCGGCCTGTCGGTGAACTCGGTGCGGCGCCGGATCGACGATCTCGAGGCGCTGATCGGCGCTCCGCTGCTGACCCGCCACGTCGACGGCATCCGCCTTACCGCCGAGGGCCACGCGATCCTCGAGGCCGCCGGCCGCATGGAGGCGGCCGCCTTCAGCCTCGTGCGCACCGGCGAGGGCGCGCCCTTCGCCGAGACCGGCGAGGTGCGGATCGCCGTGACGGAGGGGCTGGGGGCGTTCTGGCTCGCGCCGCGCCTCGTCGAGTTCCAGCGCGCCAACCCGCGCCTGACCGTCGACCTCCGCTGCGCGATGGAATCCGCCGACGTCCTGCGACTGGAGGCCGACGTCGCCATCCAGCTGACGCGGCCGACCAGCCCGGACCTGCGCATCGTCAAGCTCGGCCGGATCCACATGGTGCCCTACGCCGCGCGGAGCTACGAGGAGACCTACGGGCTCCCGGCGCGCCCCGAGGACCTGGAGCGCCACCGGATCGTGGTGCAGGACGGCGGCCAGACCGTCGCCCTCGAGGATTACGTGCGCACGGTGCCGGGCTTCCCCGCGAAGGTCCCGATCACCCTGAAGATCAACGTCAGCAGCGCGTATTACTGGGCCATCGCCAAGGGGGCCGGGATCGGCCTGCTGCCGACCTATGCCAGCGCGATCGGCGCGCAGGTCGTCCCGGTGGACAATCTCGGCCGCTTCAGCGTCGACATCTGGCTGACCTATCACCCGGACGCCGAGCGGATCACCCGCGTGCGGCGGACGATCGACTGGCTGCGGGCCTCCTTCGATCCGAAGCGCTATCCCTGGTTCCGGGACGAGTTCATCCATCCCCGCGACCTGCCGGGTGCGGTGAAGGGCGCGGCCCTCCCCGACCTGTTCGCCGGCTTCATCGCCATGACGCCGTGACGCCTCCCTGATTCAGGCGGCCCGCGACGGCCGCTGGTCCGGGTTCTGCAACGGCCGACGCCCGCCCTTGACCGCGCCGCGCGCATGATCCTTGCTCCGGCCGCCGCGACGACGAGGTTGCCCGTGCTGCTGACGCCCCGTGAGAAGGACAAGTTGCTCATCGCCATGGCGGCGCAGGTGGCGCGCAACCGCCTCGCCCGCGGCGTGAAGCTCAACCATCCGGAATCGGTGGCGCTGATCACCGACTTCGTGGTCGAGGGCGCTCGGGACGGCCGCACCGTGGCCGACCTGATGCAGGCCGGCGCCACCGTGCTGACCGCCGATCAGGTCATGGAGGGCGTGCCCGAGATGATCCACGACATCCAGGTGGAGGCGACCTTCCCGGACGGCACCAAGCTCGTCACCGTGCATCACCCGATTCGGGGCGCGGCCTCGTCCGACATCCCCGGCGCGGTGACGACGCTGCCCGGCGAGATCGTGTTCAACCCCGGCGCCGAGCGGACCGTGATCGAGGTCGCCAATGTCGGGGACCGGCCGATTCAGGTCGGCTCGCACTATCACTTCTTCGAGGTCAATCCGGGCCTCGTGTTCCCGCGGGAGCAGGCCCGCGGCAAGCGCCTCGACATCGCGCCGGGCACCGCCGTGCGGTTCGAGCCGGGATCGACGCGGGAAGTGGCGCTGGTGCCGCTCTCCGGCGGGCGCACCGTCTACGGGTTCCGCGGCGACGTGATGGGCAAGCTCTGACCATGGCCAACACGCCCAAGCCCGCCAGCCTGCCGCGCTCGGCCTACGCCGACATGTTCGGCCCGACCGTCGGCGACCGCATCAGGCTCGCGGACACGAGCCTGGAGATCACGGTCGAGCGCGACTTCACCACCTACGGCGAGGAGGTGAAGTTCGGCGGCGGCAAGGTCATCCGCGACGGCATGGGCCAGAGCCAGGCCACCAACGCCGACGGCGCCGTCGACACGGTGATCACCAACGCGGTGGTCCTCGACCACTGGGGCATCGTGAAGTGCGATGTCGGCATCGTGCGCGGCCGGATCTTCCGGCTCGGCAAGGCCGGCAACCCGGATGTGCAGCCGGGGGTCGACATCGTGGTCGGGCCGGGCACCGAGGTCATCGCCGGCGAGGGCAAGATCCTGACGGCGGGCGGCTTCGACAGCCACATCCACTTCATCTGCCCGCAGCAGATCGAGGAGGCGCTCTGCTCGGGGGTCACCACGATGCTCGGCGGCGGCACCGGCCCGGCGCACGGCACCTTCGCCACCACCTGCACGCCGGGCCCCTGGCACATCGCCCGGATGATCGAGGCGGCGGATTCCTTCCCGATGAACCTCGCCTTCGCCGGGAAGGGCAACGCGTCCCGTCCGGAGAGCCTCGTCGAGATGGTGCGGGCGGGTGCCTGCGCGCTGAAGCTGCACGAGGACTGGGGCACCACGCCCGCGGCGATCGATACCTGCCTGTCGGTGGCGGACGCCCACGACATCCAGGTCATGATCCACACCGACACGCTCAACGAATCGGGCTTCGTCGAGGACACGATCGCGGCCTTCAAGGGCCGGACCATCCACGCCTTCCACACCGAGGGCGCGGGCGGCGGCCACGCGCCGGACATCATCAAGGTGGCCGGGCTGCCGAACGTGCTGCCGTCGTCCACCAACCCGACGCGGCCCTACACGTGGAACACGATCGACGAGCATCTCGACATGCTCATGGTGTGCCACCACCTCGACCCGTCGATCCCCGAGGATCTCGCCTTCGCGGAGAGCCGGATCCGGCGCGAGACCATCGCGGCCGAGGACATCCTGCACGACATCGGCGCGCTCTCGATGATGTCCTCCGACAGCCAGGCGATGGGCCGGGTCGGCGAGGTCATCATCCGCACGTGGCAGACCGCCGACAAGATGAAGCGCCAGCGGGGCGCCCTGCCGGGCGACGCGTCCGGCACCGACAACCTGCGCGCGCGCCGCTACGTCGCCAAGTACACGATCAACCCGGCCATCGCGCACGGCATCTCCCGGCACATCGGCTCGGTGGAGCCCGGCAAGCTCGCCGACCTCGTGCTGTGGACGCCGGCCTTCTTCGGCGTGAAGCCCGACCTCGTGCTGAAGGGCGGCAGCATCGCGGCCGCGCCCATGGGCGACCCGAACGCCTCGATCCCGACGCCGCAGCCGGTGCATTACCGGCCGATGTTCGGCGCCTACGGCCGGGCGCCCTTCGCCACCGCCCTCACCTTCGTCTCGCGGGCGGCGGTGGAGGACGGCCTGCGGGAGCGGCTGGGCGTGCAGAAGGAGCTGGTCGCCGTTGAGAACGTCCGCGGCGGCATCTCGAAGAAGAGCATGGTGCTGAACGACGCCACGCCGGTCATCGAGGTCGATCCGGAGACCTACGACGTGCGCGCCGACGGCGAGCTGCTGGTCTGCGAGCCGGCCGAGGTGCTGCCGATGGCGCAGCGTTACTTCCTGTTCTGAGATAGGATGGGCTCGGTGGCAGGAGAGCCGCGATGACGAAGATCGCCCAGCTTCCGGCGAGGGACGACCTCTACACGACCGATCTCTGCCTCTGGACCGAGGAGCAGGCAGCCCTGCTCCGGGCCGGGCGCTGGCCGGATCTGGACCGCGCCAACGTCGCCGAGGAGATCGAGAGCTTGGGCGGATCCCAGAAAGCCGAGATCCGGAGCCGTCTCGCCATCCTGCTGCTGCACCTGCTGAAGTGGGAATTCCAGCCGGAGAAGCGGAAGTACGGCTGGCGCGCGACCATCCTCGAGCAGCGCATCCGGATCGATGACCTGATCGACATGAGCCCCAGCCTCCAGTCCTGGCCGGATGCGGTGCTCGCGAAGGCCTATTCCGTCGCTGTCCTCGGGGCCGCGAGCGAGACGGGCTTGCCCGGATCCGTCTTTCCGAAATCCTGTCCCTACGCGATCGAGCAGATCCGTGAGCTCGGCTTCTATCCGGGCACGCCGGAGACGGACGTTGTCTGACCGCGCCCGAGTATCCAGCCCGATCCGTCAACCATGATCCGCGCCACCCGCATCCTCCGCCGCGACGCCCTGTCAGGTGGCGAGATCGTCGACCGCGTCGTCCTCGATCACGGCGACCGCCACCGCCGCCGCGTCGCCATGCGCGGCGCCGGGGGACTGAGCTTCCTGCTGGACCTTCCGGAGCCGACCGTGCTGGAGGACGGCGACGCCCTGGTCCTGCAGGACGGACGCCTCGTCTGGGTCGAGGCCGCGCCGGAGCGCCTGCTCGAGATCCGGGCCGCCGGCGATCACGCCCTCAAGCGCCTGATCTGGCACATCGGCAACCGGCACATCGCCGCCGAGATCGGCCCGGACGCGGTCTGGATCGCGCACGACCACGTCCTCGCCGAGATGGTCCGGGGCCTCGGCGGCACCGCCGAGCCGGTGGTGCGCCCGTTCCGGCCCGAGGGCGGCGCCTATTCCGGCGGCCACGGGCACGACCACGGGCACGACCACCCGCATGGCGGCCACCAGCACCACCATGCCGCGGGCTGACGCCCTGGAGGCGCTGCGCCTGATGGCGTGGCTGTCGCCCGGCTACCCGGTCGGGGCCTACGCCTACTCGCACGGGCTCGAATGGGCGGTCGAAGCGGGCGACGTCCGCGACGAGGCGAGCCTGACCGCGTGGCTCCGGGACGTCTGCGAGCGCGGCGCCCTGCGCAACGACCTGATCCTGGCCGCCCACGCCCACGCGGCGGCGCTGTCCGCGGACGGCGCCGCGCTGGTCGCCGTCAACGACCTCGCCCTGGCCCTGGCGCCGTCGCGCGAGCTGCACCTGGAGACGAGCCAGCAGGGCCGCAGCTTCCTCGACGCGACGCGCGGCGCGTGGCCCTGCGACGCCCTCGACGCCCTGGCCGGCAATCTGCCGGGGCCGGTCGCCTACCCGGTCGCGGTCGGCCTCGCGGCCGGCGCGCACCGCATGGATCCGGGCCCCGTGCTCGCCGCCTACGGCCTCGCCTTCCTGCAGAACCTCGTCTCCGCGGCCCTTCGGGCGGCGCCCGTGGGTCAGGCCGCCGGCACGCGGGTCGTGGCCGCCCTCGCGCCGCGCCTCGCCGGGCTCGCCGAGGCGGCCACCGCGGCGGATCTCGACGCGCTCGGTGCCGCCACCTTCCGCCTGGATCTCGGCTCCTTCCGCCATGAGACCCAGTATTCCCGCATCTTCCGATCCTGAGCCCGCAGCATGACCTCCACGAACGGCCCCCTCCGCGTCGGCATCGGCGGACCTGTCGGTTCCGGCAAGACCGCCCTGATGGAGCAGCTCTGCAAGCGCTTCCGCGACCGCTACGAGATCTGCGCCATCACCAACGACATCTACACGAAGGAGGACGCGCGGATCCTCACCGTCGCGGGCGCCCTGCCGGAGGAGCGCATCCTCGGCGTCGAGACCGGGGGATGCCCGCACACGGCGATCCGGGAGGATGCCTCGATCAATCTCGCCGCCGTCGCCGAGATGAGCCGGCGCTTCCCGAAGCTCGACCTCGTGCTGATCGAGTCCGGCGGCGACAACCTCGCGGCGACGTTCTCGCCGGAACTCGCAGACATCACGCTCTACGTGATCGACGTCGCCGGCGGCGAGAAGATCCCCCGCAAGGGCGGTCCGGGCATCACCCGGTCCGACCTGCTGATCGTCAACAAGACGGATCTCGCGCCGCTCGTCGGCGCCGACCTGTCGGTGATGGAATCCGACACGCAGCGGATGCGCGGCACCCGGCCGTACGTGTTCGCGTCCCTGCGCGAGGGCGCGGGCGCGGACGCGGTGGCGCGTTTCGTGGAGGAGGCGGGCGGCCTGGGCCGCTGAGTCGACGCGCCGGTCCGGGCGACCGGCGCGTCACGTTTCCTAGCGGCCGGCCTCGGCCGAGCGCGCGCGGACCGACGACCTGCTCGGGGTGCCCATGAGCGCGTCCAGGCGGCTCATCCGCGCGTTGAAATCGTTCAGGACGGTCTGGCGCGCCTTGATCGCGGCGCTGGGCTGCGCCTTGGCGGGGGTGTGCCGCGGGCGGGCCTCCGCTTGGACCGCCGGAACGGCGAGGAGCGCGGCCAGCGCCGCGAAGGTCAGAGTGCGGGTCATCGTGAAATCCTTCGGCGCCCGCCGCGTCGGACGGCGCGACGCTGCGCTGAGGATATGCGCGCCCGGAGCGCGGCCGCGTGCGCGAGCGCACAGCACGCAGACGTGATCGGGATGAGCGCCGTTGGGCCATCGCGGCGTTGACAGCGGTCCGTGACTGATTCAACCCGCGATATCGGGGCCTTCTGAACGGTATCGCGCATGCGAAATCTGCGGTGGCTGGCCGCCCTTCCCTTCCTCGGCATCCTGGTCGGCCCGTTCTTCCTGAACCGGGTCGAGCCCTTCGTGTTCGGCTTGCCGCTGCTCCTCGCCTGGCTGGTGTTCTGCGTGATCGGAACCTCGATCGTGATGGGGGTGATCTACCTGACCGACCCTCAGAACCGCGCGCCGGAGGATCCCCGATGAGCATCGCGCTCGTTATCGTGGCCGCCGGCTTCGCGCTGGCGATCGGCCTCGGACTCTACGCGCGGGTCGGCCGCGAGATGGGGCTGGAGCAGTGGACCGTCGGCGGCCGCGGCTTCGGCACCGCCCTGGTCTTCCTGCTGATGGCCGGGGAGATCTACACGACCTTCACGTTCCTCGGCGGCTCCGGCATCGCCTACGGCAAGGGCGGCCCCGCCTACTACATCCTCTGCTACCTGACGCTCGCCTACGTGACCTCGTACTGGTTGCTGCCGCCGGTCTGGCGCTACGCCAAGCAGCACAACCTCTACACGCAGCCCGACTTCTTCGCGCGCAAGTACGGCAGCCGCGCGCTCGGCATGCTGGTGGCGCTCGTGGGGATCGTCGCCCTCGTTCCCTACCTCGTGCTGCAGTTCAAGGGCCTCGGGATCATCGTCTCGACGGCGTCCTACGGCGCGATCTCGTCGACGACCGCGGTCTGGATCGGCGCGGCCGCGCTCACCGCCTACGTCGTGGTGTCGGGCGTGCACGGCTCCGCCTGGACGGCCGTGATCAAGGACACCAGCATCCTGTTCGTGGTGGTGTTCCTCGGGATCTACCTGCCGGTCCACTATTACGGCGGCTACGAGGGCCTGTTCACGGCGATCGAGGCGGCGAAGCCCGGCTTCCTGGCCCTGCCCGACCGCGGCCAGAGCCCGACCTGGTTCACCACCACGGTCCTGCTGACCGCGCTCGGCGGCTACATGTGGCCCCACACCTTCGCGTCGCTCTACACGGCGCGGGAGCCGGGCGCCTTCCGCCGAAACGCCGTGATCCTGCCGATCTACCAGCTGATCAACCTGTTCGTGTTCGTGATCGGCTTCACCGCCGTGATGCAGGTGCCGGGGCTGACGGGGCCCGACGTCGACCTCTCGCTGTTCAAGCTCTCCCTCGCGACCTTCCCGCCCTGGGTCATCGGGCTGATCGGCGCCACGGGGGTGCTGACCGCCCTCGTCCCGGGCTCCATGATCCTGATCGCGGGCGTCACGCTGGTGGCGAACAACCTCGTCCGGCCGCTGCGCCCCGGCATGGACGACGCCGCGACCGCGCGGCTGTGCAAGATCCTCGTGCCGGTGCTGGCGCTGGTCTGCGTCGGCTTCACCCTGTCGGGCGGCGACACGATCGTGCAGCTCTTGCTCATGGGCTACAACTTCGTGACGCAGCTCTTCCCCTGCTTCATCACCAGCCTGATGCGCCGCAATCCCCTCGACCGCCGCGCCGCCATCGCCGGGATCGTCGAGGGCGTGGCCACCGTGGCGGCGACCGTCCTCTCCGGGTTCAGCTTGGCGAAGCTGCCGCTCCTGGGACCGCTCCAGGACGTGAATGTCGGCATCGTGGCGCTGGTGGTGAACGTCGTCGTGACGGTCGCCGTGGCGCAGATGGTGCGCGCGGGCGCGACCGCCGCGCAGGCCGCGGAGTGATGCCCGCTCAACCCTGTCCGCGGCGGGCGGTCAGCCAGGACGCCAGCAGCACCGCGACGCTCACCAGCCCGACGAGGAGGGTCGAGGCCGCGTTGATCTCCGGATTCACGCCGAGACGGACCTGGCTGTAGAGCCGCATCGGCAGGGTGGTGGAGCCCGGGCCGGAGACGAAGCTCGCGATCACCAGGTCGTCGAGCGACAGGGTGAAGGCGAGGAGCGCGCCGGCCGCGAGGGCGGGCGCGAGCAGCGGCAGCGTCACGGTCATCAGCACGCGCGCCGGCGCCGCGCCGAGATCGGCCGCGGCCTCCTCGAGGGACCGGTCGAGGCCGCGCAGGCGCGCGCCGACCACCACCGCCACGAAGCCGGTGCAGAAGGTTGTGTGCGCGATGACGATCGTCAGGAGGCCGCGGTCTAGCCCGATCCCGATGAACATGAGCAGGAGCGACAGCCCGATAATCACCTCGGGCATCACGATCGGCCCGAAGACGAGACCCGTGAACAGGGCGCGACCGCGGAAGCGGCCCTGCCGCTCCAGGGCGAGCGCGGCCAGCGTCCCCAGGATCGTGGCGAGCAGGCTCGCGAGGAAAGCGACCTTCAGGGAGACCCAGGCGGCCGACAGGAGCGGCGCGTCGGCGAGTAGGGCGCCGTACCAGCGCGTCGAGAACCCGCCCCAGACCGTCACCATCGGCGAGGCGTTGAACGAGTACACGATCAGCACCGCGATCGGCCCGTAGAGGAAGCCCAGGCCGGCCACCAGGGCGGTGCGGGTCACCCAGCTCACGGCGCCTCGCCCTCGCCCGCGCGCAGGCTGTCCCGGAACAGGACCACCGGTCCGATGACGATGGCGAGGATCAGCACGGCGACAGCCGCGGCGAGCGGCCAGTCGCGGTTCGAGAAGAACTCGCTCCAGAGCACCCGGCCGAGCATCAGCGTCTCCGACCCGCCGAGCAGGTCCGGGATCACGAACTCGCCGACCATCGGGATGAAGCAGAGCCCCGCGCCGGCCGCGATCCCGGGCAGGCTGAGCGGCACGGTCACGGTCCAGAACACCCGGCTCGGCGAGGCGCCGAGATCCGCCGCGGCCTCGCGCAGGGTCGGGTCGAGGCGGTTCATCACCGCGTAGAGCGGCAGCACCATGAAGGGCAGGTAGGCGTAGACGAGACCGACGATCACCGCCGCGTCGGTGTTGAGGATCGTCAGCGGCGCGTCGATCAGGCCGAGCCGGCGCAGGGCGAGATTGAGCAGGCCCTCGGGCTTCAGGATCGCGATCCAGGCGTAGATCCGGATCAGGAAGCTCGTCCAGAACGGCACGATCACCAGCGCCACGAGGAGCGGCTGCCAGCGGGCCGGCGCCCGCGCCAGGGCGTAGGCGAGCGGCGTCCCGAGGGCGACGAGGATCAGGCTGGCGACGCCCGCGTAGGTCAGGGAGCCCAGGGCGGCGTCGCGGTAGAGGGGGTCGGCGGCGAGCGTAAGGTAATTGTCGAAGTTCAGGGCCTCGAGGAAGGCCGACCAGCCGTCGAGCCCGCCGCGCCAGTCGAGCAGCGGCAGGTAGGGCGGGATCGCCGTCGCCGGCTCCGAGAGGCTGATCTTCAGGGTGATGACGAAGGGCAGCAGGAAGAACGCCGCCAGCCACAGGAAGGGCGGCAGGCGCGCCAGGCGGTCGAACATCCGGCCGCGCTTGCGGGGGCGCGCGGACCCGGCCTCCGTTCGCCCGGTCGCGCGGTCGGCCTCCGCTCCGGCGGCCCTCATGCCGGCAGGATCACGGCGACGTCGGCGGGGAAGCTGGCCCGTGCGTCCGAGCCCGGCGCCGCGGCGGCCTCCGCGGGCCGCCCGCTCGCCCGCAGCGTGGCGCCGTCGGGCAGGCGCAGCGTCCGGCGCACCCGGTCGCCCAGGAACACGGCGTCGGCGACGACCACCGGCAGCCCTTCCGCGCCCAGCACCACGTCCTCGGGCCGCACCGCCACCACGACCGCGGCCCCTTCCGCGAGCGCGGCCTCCGCGACGCCCCGCACGGGACCGTGCGCGGTCTCGACCGTGCGGACCGTGTCGGCGCCTCCGGCGCCGACACGACCGGGGATGAGGTTCACGTCGCCGAGCAGGCCGGCGACGAAGCGGCTCGCCGGGCGCCGGTAGAGATCGGCCGGCGGCCCGACCTGGATCAGGCGGCCCGCTTCCATGACGCCGATCCGGTCGGCGAGCATCATCGCCTCCTCGGGATCGTGCGTGACGACGACGAAGGCGGTGCCGAGGCGGCGCTGGACCGCGCGCAGCTCGCCCTGGGTCTCCTCGCGCAGGCCGCGGTCGAGCGCGCCGAGCGGCTCGTCGAGTAGCAGCAGCTTCGGCTCCCGGGCGAGCGCCCGGGCCAGGGCGACCCGCTGGCGCTGGCCGCCCGAGAGCGTCTCCGGTCGACGGTCGCCGAACCCGTCCAGGCGCACGAGCTTGAGCAGTTCCGACACGCGCTCCGCCGAGGCGGAGCGGCCGAGGCCCTTCAGCCCGTAGCCGATATTGCCGGCCACGCTCATGTGCGGGAACAGCGCGTAGGACTGGAACATCATATTGACCGGCCGCCGATGGGGCGGCAGCGCGGTCAGGTCCTGTGCGCCCAGCAGGATCCGTCCCGAGGTCGGGCTCTCAAAGCCCGCGATCATGCGCAGGAGTGTGCTCTTGCCGCATCCGGACGGGCCGAGCAGGCAGAAGAACTCCCCCGCCTCGAGGTCGAGGGACACGGCGTCGACGGCCCGATGGGTGCCGAAGCGCTTGGTCAGCTCCTCCAGCCGCAGGCGCGGCGCAGGCCCCTCGGACAACGGATCAGGAATCCTCGCGCAGCGCCTCGGCCACGCGCGCTTCCAGGAGGTCCGGCCGGCGCAGGACCAGGGCGCCGCGGGTGCGGTCGACCAGTCCCTCCGCCGCCATCGCGGTAAACTCCCGGGTCACCTGCTCGCGGCGGCAGCCGATCCGCGCGGCGAGGACGTGGTGGTAGGGCGGCGGCGAGACCACCCGCTCGCCCGCCGTGCCGGCCCGGGGCACGGAGAGACGGAGCAGCTCGGCGTAGAGCCGGTGCTTCAGGTCGAGCAGGGCGTGCTCCATGAGCCGCGTGTTCAGCTCGCGCACGCGCTTGGCCAGGAGCCGGAACAGCCGGTCGGCGATCGCCTCGGAGGCGAACACGATCTGCCGGAAGACCGGCGCCGGCACCACGCAGACCTCGCCGCGGGTCAGCGCCGTGACGTTGGCCGAGCGGCCGATCCCGTCGATGGCGGCGAGCTCGCCGAAGAAGGCCCCGCCCCGCATCTCGCCCAGGATGACTTCCTTGCCGGACTGGGTCCGGTTCAGGATGCGGACCTCGCCGGAGGCGATGAAGTACACGTCGGTGGAGATATCGTCGAAGTCGACGAGGACCTCGTTCTCGTCGAAGCGGCGCCAGTGGCAGCGGGGCTCGTAGGGGCTGAGCTCGATGCCGGGATCCTTGAAGAAAGGTATTGTCCCCAACCGCGCCATCGATCGTGTTCCCTCAACTCCGGCCTCCGTCCCTGCCCTGACGGGGGCCGGCCAGCAGATCTGGGGACGGGAGCAGCCCGCACAGTGAAGCCGCGCCCCGCCGGGGCGGTGCTGGATCAATCGGGCGCCGCAATCGTGACGGTCGCGGGCGGGGCGGTCAAGCCGCGTCCCGATGAACAGGAGTTTATTAGCGTGGATCAGGTATCAGGGCTAAATTCCTGGCCCGCCGAGGCGGGCAGTATCGATGCATCAAGACGTACCTTTCCCGCGCTCGACATCCTCCACCGGTCCCCGCCAGCAGGCGACACTCGCGCGCCCCTTCGAGCGTTCGGGCCGCAGCCTCCATTCCGGGCGGCACGCCACGGTCCGCGTCAGCCCCGCCCCGGCCGGCCACGGCATCGTCTTCCGCCGCCACCTGAAGGACGGACGGGCGGTCGACGTGCCCGCCCACTGGCACTATCGGGAATCGCAGCCGCTCTCCTCGGCGCTGCGACGCGACGGCGTCCTCGTGCGCACGATCGAGCACCTGATGGCGTCGCTCAGCGCGCTGCGGATCGACAACGTGCTGGCCGAGATCGACGCCGACGAGTTGCCGATCTTCGACGGGAGCGCGACGCCCTGGTGTGAGGCGATACGGATCGCCGGCCGGCGCGAGCAGAGCCTGCCCTGCCGTGTGATCCGGCTGCTGCGCACGGTGGCGGTCGAGAACGGGCGGCGCCGCCTCGAGATCGAGCCCGGCCCGGGCCTGCACATCACCGGCCACGTCGCGCTGGCGCATTTCGGATCGATCGACTGGTCGGGCGCGATCACGGCGGACAGCTTCGAGCGGGAGATCGCGCCGGCGCGCAGCTTCGGCCGCTACGCGCGGGCCATGGCGGGCCGCGCCTACGGCTACCTGATGCGGAACGACTTCCTGCAGGGCGTCTCGCCCCACTCGGCAGCGCTGCTGGTGCGCGGGCACGTCCTGGGCGGGATGCGCGTCCCCGGCGAGCCGGTTCGCCACCGGATCCTCGACCTCGTCGGCGACCTCGCGCTGGCGGGCCACCCGGTCGAGGGCCGGATCTCGGCGTTCCACACGGGGCACGAGCTGAACCACGCCCTCGTCACCGCCCTGATGCGGGACGGCAAGGCCTGGGAACTCGTCTGAGGGTCGGGTTCAGGCGAAGGCGCGGCGGGGCGTCTCGCAGGCGACCGCGACCGCTCCGAAGGCGCGGACGAGGTCGGCATCGAGCTTCGCCCTCATCGACTCGAGGATGGCGTAGGCCTCGCGCGGGGCCTTCGGCGCCTTGTAGGGGCGCGCCTCGATCAGCGCGGCGAAGATGTCGGCGATGGTGATCAGGCGGACGAGGTCGGGGATCTGCTGCCCGCGCAGCCCGTCCGGATAGCCCGACCCGTCGAGATACTCGTGGTGCGAGCGGACCACCGACAGGGTCAGCGCGTCGTAGTCGCCCGTGAGCAGCATCTCGTGTCCGAGCGCCGGGTGGCGAGCCATCTCGGCGCGCTCTGTCGGCGTCAGCGGCGCGGGCTTGTTCAGGATCGCGAGGGGGATCTTGGCCTTCCCGATGTCGTGGAGCAGCGCGCCTTTGACGAGGTAGCGGGAATCCGCCTCGTTGAGCCCCAGGACGCGCGCGAACTCGGCCGCGATCCCGGCCACGCTCAGGCAGTGGCGGTGCGTGACGTCGTCGAAGCTCGCCACGACCCTGAGCCATTCGCGCACCTTGGCCTCGCGGATCGCCTGGTTGACCAAGTCGGCGCCGTTCTCGACCAGCGCGGCCGGGGGCGCCTGATCGGCGCGGAACAGGCTGACGAAGGCCGAGCGGGCCTCGTTCACCTGCTCCTGCCAGTTGCCGGTCTGCGGCGGGGCCTTGGCGGTGCCGATCAGGGTCGCGACCGCGTTCAGCAGCATGGCGCTGACCGCGGCGGCCGGCATCGCGCGGGTCGCGCCGAGGGCGGTGGCCTGGATCTCGCCGCGGCCGAGGTTGCCGTGGATCAGGGCCAGGAACGGGATGCCGGGCCCGCGCGCGGTGGACAGCGCCTGGCGCAGCCGGCGCACGGATTCGGAGGTCAGCGCGCTGACGTCGCTGATGATCAGCCCCGCCCCCCGCGGCGGGACGGCGTCGCCGTAGAGGTCGTGCAGCACAACGGGCGTGACGCCGCCGAGATTGCGCGCGAGCCTCTCGGCGCGCTCGACATCGTCGGTCAGGATCAGGGTCTGGCCCAAGATTCCCCCCTGTGGCTCGCCCCCGCCCGGGCGCTTTTCCGGCTCACGCGACGACGTTCTAGAGCCGATGAACGCACTATCAGCGTCTATTTGCGCAGCACTCGCCACAGGTTTGACGGCATTCCGTTAAAAATCCGACAGCCGAAGCTGATGTTTCAAGCTTAAAATAGGCGTCGCGTTGTGTCGGAGGGCGACACGGGGATGCCGGCCTGCCCGCGCGACGGCGGCGCTTGCCTCGCGGCGTCCGGACCGCCAGAACGCCGGCATGCTGCGCGTCAACGACCTCACCTACCGCATCGGCGACCGTCTGATTCTCGATTCCGCGAGCTTCACGATCCCGGAAGGCGCCCGCGTCGGGCTGGTCGGGCGCAACGGGGCCGGCAAGACCACCCTGTTCAAGGCCATTCTCGGCGACCTGCCGGTCGACGCGAAGTCGGTGGCGCTGCCCAAGGGCATGCGGATCGGCGCCGTCGCCCAGGAGGCGCCGGCAGGACCGGAGACGCTGCATGCGGTCGTGCTCGCCGCCGACACGGAGCGCGCCCGCTTGATGGCGGAGGCCGAGCACGCGGACGGTCTGCGCCGGGCCGAGATCGAGACGCGGCTCGTGGATATCGGCGCCCACTCGGCGCCGGCCCGGGCCGCCGCGATCCTGCACGGGCTGGGCTTCGACGCGGCGGCCCAGGCGCGGCCCTGCGCGGACTTCTCCGGCGGCTGGCGGATGCGCGTGGCGCTCGCCGCCGTCCTGTTCTCGGAGCCGGACCTGCTGCTCCTCGACGAGCCGACCAACTACCTCGACATCGAGGGCACGCTCTGGCTGTACGATTACCTGGAACGCTACCCGCGCACCGCGATCATCATCAGCCACGACCGCGACCTGCTCGACACCAGCGTCGACCACATCCTGCACCTCGACCGCGGCAAGCTGGCGATCTACCGCGGCGGCTACACCAGCTTCGCCAAGCAGCTCTCGGAGAAGCGCGTTCTCCAGGCCAAGGCGAAGGCCAAGCAGGATGCCGAGCGCGCGCACCTGCAGAGCTTCATCGACCGCTTCAAGGCCAAGGCCACCAAGGCGCGGCAGGCCCAGTCGCGGATGAAGCGGCTCGCCAAGATGGAGCCGATCGCCGCGCTCCTCGAGGACGACGTGCCGGTGATCCACCTGCCGAGCCCGGAGAAGCCGCTGTCGCCGCCGATCGTCGCCATGGAGCGCGTCAAGGCCGGCTACGGGGACCGGATCGTCCTGACCGGCCTCGACCTCAGCCTCGCGCCGGACGACCGGGTCGCGCTGCTGGGCGCCAACGGCAACGGCAAGTCGACCTTCTGCAAGCTGATCGGCGGCCGGCTCGGGCCGGTCGCCGGCGAGGTGAAGCGCTCCTCCAAGATGGAGGTCGCCTACTTCGCCCAGCACCAGCTCGACGAGCTGCGCCCCGCCGAGAGCGCCTACGCGCATGTCCGGACCCTGATGCCGGATGTCCCCGAGGCGAAGGTCCGCAGCGCGACGGCGCGGCTCGGATTCGGCGCCAACAAGGCCGACACGCCGGTCGAGAAGCTGTCGGGTGGCGAGAAGGCGCGCCTGCTCATGGGGCTCGCCGCCTTCCACGGCCCGCACCTCCTGATCCTCGACGAGCCGACCAATCACCTCGACATCGAGAGCCGGCAGGCCCTCGTGGAGGCGATCAACGACTACGAGGGCGCCGTCATCCTCGTCTCGCACGACCGGTTCCTCGTCGAGGCCTGCGCAGACCGGCTCTGGCTGGTCGCGGACGGCACGGTGAAGACCTTCGACGGCGACATGGACGATTACCGGCGCTTCGTCCTGTCGGGGCCCGAGCGCGAGGTCGAGCGCGAGTCCGAGCCCTCCGGCGGGCAGAAGGCCGAGGCGCGCCGCGCCGGCGTCGAGCGCCGCGCGGCCCTCGCGCCCCTGCGCAAGCGGCTTGAGGCGATCGAGGCACGGATGGCCAAGCTGACCGCGGCGATCCAGAAGATCGACGCCGCCCTGGAGGACGGGTCCGCGTTCCGGGAGAACGCCGCCAAGGCCGGCGAGATCGCCAAGATGCGGTCGGACGCCGCGACCGCGCTCGCCGCCGCCGAGGAGGAGTGGCTGACGGTCAGCGCGGAGATCGAGGCGGCCTGACGGGGCCGCCTCACACCGAGCCTTCGATCGCCCGCTCCAGGATGTCGACCCCGAGGTCGATCTCCGCGTCCGTGGCGGTGAGCGGCGGGGCGATGCGGAACACGCCGCCCATGCCGGGCAGCTGCACGATGTTCATGCTCAGCCCGAGTTCGAGGCAGCGCCGCGTGATCGCGTCGCCCAGCTCCGGGGCTGGCACCTTCGTGTCCCGGTCGGCCACGATCTCCACGCCCTGCAGGAGGCCGCGCCCGCGCACGTCGCCGATGCAGGCGAAGCGCTGCTGCAGCGCCCGCAGCCGCGCCGCGAGCCGCGCGCCGGCCGCCTCGGCCCGGCCGACCAGGGCGTCGCGCCGGACGATCTCCAGCACCTTGAGCCCGACCGCGGCTGGCAGCGGGTCGGAGACGTGCGTCGTGTAGAACAGGAAGCCGCGGGCGTGGCAGAGATCCTCGATCTCCGGCGTGGTCAGGACCGCCGCGAGGGGCAGGCCGGCGCCCAGGGTCTTCGACAGGGTCAGGATGTCGGGCACCACGCCGTCGCGCTCGCAGGCGAACATCAGGCCGGTGCGGCCGATGCCTGTCTGGGCCTCGTCGAGGATCAGCAGCATGCCCCGCTCGGTGCATTTGCGCTTCAGCGCCGCGAGGTAGCCGGGCGGGAGTTCGAGGATGCCGCCGGAACTGAGGATCGGCTCGGCCAGGAAGGCGGCGAGGTTGCCGGTCGACTGCCGGTCCACCAGCGCGAAGGCGTAGTCGAGCTCGGTCTGCCAGTCGTCGGCCCCGTCCCGCGCGAAGGTCGGGCGGTAGGCGTTCGGGGCGGGAATCGCGAAGGATCCGACCGGGGCCGGGCCGTAGCCCTTGCGGCCGGCGCTGTAGGTGGCCGAAGCGGCGCCCGCCGTCATGCCGTGCCACGACTGCGCGAAGCTCACGATCTCCCAGCCGCCTGTGGCGAGCTTGGCCATGCGCAGGGCGGCCTCGTTGGCCTCGGCGCCGGTGGTCAGGAGAAGCGCGCGCTCCAGCCCGCCGGGGGCGAGTCCGGCCAGCGCGGTCGCGAGGTCGACCACCGGCCGGCTCAGCATGCCGCTGAACAGGTGATCCAGGCGCCCGACGTGGTCGGCGACGACGGCGGCGATCTCGGGATGCCCGTGACCCAGGATCGCGCTCATCTGGCCGGAGGTGAAGTCGAGGATCTTCCGGCCGTCCGCGTCGTAGACGAAGCTGCCCTCCGCGCGCTCGATGATGACCGGCGCGAAGGCGCCGCCGTAGCGCACGAGGTGCCGGCGCGCGCGCGTCCAGAAGTCGGGGTCGTCGTTCCGCGTCGTCATCGATCCGGGTCCCGTGGCAGGCCCCGCCATGCTAGGACCGCCCGCAACCCCAGAGAAGCTTATAGTTCTGAACCGAGGGTTCAGCGATCCTGATGGCCCAGAGCCTCGACATCGACCTCCTGCGCAGCTTCGCCACGGTCGCGGAGACGGGCGCGCTGAGCCGGGCCGCGGAGCGGGTCGGGCGCAGCCAAGCCGCCCTCAGCATGCAGATGAAGCGGCTGGAGGATCTGGTCGCGCAGCCGCTGCTGCGACGGACCGGGCGCGGGGTGGTGCTCACGGTGCAGGGCGAGCGCCTCCTCGTCCACGCGCGCCGGATCCTGGCCTCGCACGACGACGCGGTGGCGGAACTGTCCGGCGGCCGCCTCAACGGCACGCTCAGGTTCGGCTGCCCGGACGATTACGCGCAGGCCTTCCTCCCCACCCTGCTGCGCGGCTTCGCGCACCTGCATCCCGACGCGGCGATCGAGGTGGTCTGCGGCGCGACGCCCCGTCTGGAGGAGCGGCTCGCCCGCGGCGGGCTCGATCTGGCCCTCGTCTCGGTCCCGCTGGCGGCCGGGCGGGAGATCCTGCGGCGCGAGGACCTCGTCTGGGTGGCGCCGCGCGGCGCCGAAGCGCCATGGCCCGACCCGTTGCCGCTGGCGCTCGGCGATCCCGACACGCTGGACCACCGGGCGGCGCGGGCCGCCCTCGACGCGGGCGGGCGCGCGTACCGGATCGCCTACGCGAGCGGCAGCCTGTCCGGACTGCTGGCGGTGGCGCGCTCTGCCCAGGCGGTCGCGGTCCTCACCCGCGCCGCGGTCCCGCCCGACCTGCGCATCCTGAACCGCGGCAGCGGCCTGCCCGCGCTGCCGCGGATCGGCCTGACGATCCGCCTGGACGAGGCGCACGCCGCGCCGCTGACCCGCGCCTTCGCCGCCCACCTGCGCGCGGTACTGCCGACGCTCTGATCGGGCGGTCCCGCCGGGCTCCCGTTCGTCCGGGCGGGGTAGCCCTGGTCCGGTCGCGATCGCGGCCGCCCCGAGCCGGTCGGGCCTGTCGCTAGCCCGCCTCGGACGGCTTCCGCCAGACGACGACGATCTCGTCGTTGTCGACGTTGATCCAGTTGATGTGGGTGCGCGGATGGGCTTGGCGGATCGTCTCGAAATGCGCGCTGTTGCAGAGCAGGTAGATGTCGCTCCCCGTGTCGTCCAAACCGGCCTCTGCCTCGCGCAGGACGGAGCGGAGGCTCGGACCCGGCAATTGCACGGCCCGGAACCGCCGGCCGGGCACGTCCGGAAAGGCCAGGCTCCAGGTCGCCGTGACCCGCGGGCTGTCGTACGCCACGACCGTGTCGGCGCCGACGAGCCGGGACGGGCTGTGATCCAATCGGACATCCTCGCTCCAATTGCGATTGGCGGCGCCGATCGTCTTCGTCGTCTCCGGCGACACGACCGGGGTCGTCGCCGTGGCCGTCGCCATCGCGGCGGCAGCGACCTGCGTGCCCCGCCGGTCGGTCACGTCGAGCGCGGCGTCGATCACCTGGATGCGGTTCTCGACGAGCGCGAAGACGGCCCCGGCCGCCTCCGGCGTGAGCGTGTAGATCGACCGCGGATCCGGCGCCGCGACGGGATTCACGTCGCGCGCCGGGGTAAGCACGGTCGCCTCGCCGGGCGGCGCCTTCTGTGCGGCCGCCGCGATCGCGGCCATCGGAGGTACGTAATCCATCGCGCAGTCTCCAGCTTTCGACCCGATGCGGAACCCGGCCTCCGACCCGCGCAGCGCCGTCGCCCGCGCATCGACCGTTTGCCGACGGCCATGCGGGCGTGGATCGACGACCGTCGCGGCGATGCGGAGGGGCGCCACCGCGGGCATGCCGCGGCTGCGCCGTCCGAGCGGCTCGGACCGTGGCCGGTGGTCCAGGCAGGTCGGTCGGAAATGCCCCGCGCCCGTCGGAGCGGCCGCTGACGCGGAAACACGGCGAGAGAGGGGATCCACCTCGGTCATCGGGGGCCTGCCGGTCCTCATGACCGCGAGCGCCCAGTCCGCGAGCTTCATGCTTCGTTGAATCGGATTTGTATCCAACGACTTGACTCTGTCAACAGCGCGCAAGTTGAATCGTCTCCGTGACGGACTTTCTTGGACTTTATATCGTGGCGACATCGTAGGAATTCGGCGGTCCGCTGTACGCGTTGCTTCCGCTCTTCTCAGAAATGGCGGGCGGTGCTCCGAATAATCGGAGATCCCCGAGCGCGTGCTTTCAAGCCTGGGCGATTGACAGGCGGCGCGCGTCGCCGTGTGCTGCGGTTCCGCCGCGCGGGTCGCGCAGTCCGTCCGACGGTCAGCACCGCGAGGGGGCTCCTCCCGATGGGCGCGATCGGCGGTCCCGGCCCGCGGGATCCGCACGGGTGCGGTGTTTGCCCGCGGCCCGCGGACATGCGAGAGAGGCCGGATGTTGACCGTCGATAGCCTCTGGCGCGCGCGGCACCGGCTCGCGCAGTTCGGGAAGAAGCGGACCGGATCGCCGCGCATCCTCGTGATCGGGGTCTGCCAGGCCGGATCCATCGCCAAGACGATGCGCTACCTGCTGCCGCACGCGCAGGTGGATTTCGTCTCGGCCTTCACGGCGTCCCGCCGGTTCCCGCGGCTCGCCGACCTGATGGCGCACGCGGACGGGTACGACCACGTCTTCACCAGCATCTACCTGCCCAAGTTCAAGGGCGGCGGCTCGATCGACACGCTTCGGACGCACCCGAAGGTCCGACTGATCCCGACCATCGTGTTCAGCGCCTACCATCCCGACCTCGTCCACGTGGGCGTTCAGGATCACGTCACGCTGAACGGCCTGATCTCGGGTCCGATGGGGCACTCGCACTCGGCGATCACGCTGTTCGCCTACCTGTCGGGCTTCTCGCAGGCGCAGGCGCTTCGGCTGTTCTCCGAGCCGGTCTTCGAGCGCCTCGGATACTTCAATCTCTGGGACGAGTCGGTCGCGTACCTGCGCGGCCTCGGCGTCCAGGCCGGGTACGATCTCGACACGCACCTCACGCGCTGGGCGCGTCGGGGCTGCTTCATGCACTCGATCAACCACACGAAGCTCTACGTGGTGGCCGACCTCGCCCGCGGCCTGCTGACCCGGGCCGGCGTGCCCTTCGAGGAATGCGACCTCGACGCGTTCCTCCCGGACGATCTCGGCGGCCAGGGCAGCTGGCCGGTCTATCCGGAGATCGCCCAGCATTACGGCGTGCCCGGCAGCGCCCTGTTCTTCAAGGCGGAGACGCGCCGGTCCGGCCCCGCGCGCACGATGAGCCGGCCCGAATTCGTCGCCGCCTCCTACGCGAACTACGACCGGCGCGAGCGGAAGCTCCTGATCTCGCAGCGCGTCCAGGGCTGGCTCAACGACGCGCCGACGGTGGATTTCCTGCGCGAGGCCGCGGGCCGGGGCGACGCGCCGGCGCGGCCGGCGAGCCGGGCCCCGGCGGTGAATGCCGGCAGCCTCGCCGGCCACGCCTCGTAGCGTCCGGAAGGGCACTTCCCCGCGGGCCCGGCGTTGTCGGCCACGGCCCGCCGCCGCGGGAAGGACGTCGAGGTGTTCCGATGAGTTCCGTGTCCCGCCATCGCACCGGTCGCGCCGCGACCGCGGCGGCCCTGACGCTCGCCGGATCGGCGGCGGCGCTGGTCGGCTGGAGCGCGCTGGCCGTGGACCGGCGGATGACCCTGCCGCCTGCCCTGCCGGGCCGCCACGAGCGGATCCGAACCCGCCGCGCCGGCGCGCTGTCGCTCTACGGCTCCGCTGAGGCCGAGGGCGTGCCGCTCCTGCTCATCCACTCGATCAACGCGGCGGCCAACGCCTACGAGGTCCGGCCGCTGTACCTGCGCTACCGCGGCACGCGCCCGGTCTACGCCCTGGAACTCCCGGGTTTCGGCTTCTCGGAGCGCTCGCGCCGCCGCTATACGCCGCGCCTGATGGTGGAGGCGATCCACGCGGCGGTCGACGAGATCCGGAGCCGGCACGGCGGCTGGGCGATCGACGCCCTCGCCCTGTCGCTCTCGTGCTCGTTCCTGGCGCGGGCGAGCCTGGAGCGGTCCGACGCCTATCGCAGCCTCGCGCTGGTGAGCCCGACGGGGTTCGACGCCCGGCTCTCCGGGGAGGGACCGCCGGACGGCCATCGCGGCCGCGACTGGCTGCTCCGCGTCCTCGACCGCCCTCCGCTCGGCCGGCCGCTCTTCGACGCGCTGGTCACGCGGCCGAGCATGCGGTTCTTCCTGGAGAAGACCTTCGGTTCCTCCGAGATCGACGAGGGTCTGCTCGCCTACGATCACGCCTCGGCTCACCAGCCCGGCGCCGAGCACGCCCCGTTCTGCTTCATCGCGGGCCACCTGTTCCCCACCGATGCGACCCGCCTCTACGAGCGCCTGCGCCTCCCGGTCTGGATGGTGCACGGGGAGCGCGGCGACTTCGTCGACTACCGTCGGGTGCCGCGGGTCGCCGACCGGCCGAACTGGCGCGTCGACATCCTGCCGACCGGCGCGTTCCCGCATTTCGAGCGGCCGGAGGCGGTGGCGGCCGGCTACGACGCGTTCCTGGCGAGCATCATCCGCCTGCCGGCCGCGCGACCGGCGTGATCCGTTAGCGGGCCCGCGGGACACCGGCGCGCAGGCGCTCGCAGACCGGCGGGTCGAGCTCGCGCCGGCCGCCGAACGTCGAAGTCGTGTGTCGGAGGCCGCAGCGATCCGCGTCGGTGGACCCGGCGCGCCCCCGTCCGTAAGGATGGAGACGCCGCCCGGAGCGGCGTCCGTGTTGGAATCCGATGATCGACCTGACCCTCGAGGCCGCCCGCACCATCGTCGACACCGCCCTGCGGGAGGCGCGAACCCGCAACCTCAAGCCCCTCGCCGTCGTCGTCTACGATGCCCGCGGCGCGCTCAAGGCGGTCTCGGTCGAGGACGGCACGTCCCTGCGCCGGGCCGAGATCGCGAGCGGCAAGGCCAACGGTGCCCTGGCGCTGGGCCTCGGCTCCCGGGCGATCCACGCGCGGGCCGAGCAGCAGCCCTACTTCGTCGCCGCTGTGACGCACCTCGCCGGGCCCGACGCCCTCGTGCCGGTGCCGGGCGGCGTGCTGATCCGCTCCGGCGAGGGACGCCTTCTCGGCGCGGTCGGCATCTCCGGGGACACCTCCGACAACGACGAGATCTGCGCGGTGGCGGGGATCGAGGCGGCCGGCCTGAAGCCGGATACCGGCGCCTGACCGTGCGCCCGCGCCGGCGCGACTGGCTGGCCGGCGCGTTCGCCCTCGCGGCCGTGCGGCCCGCCCGCGCGGCCGACGCGCTCTACCGCCGCGGCAACGACGCCGATCCCGAGACGCTGGACCCGCACCGCTCGTCCACGGTCGCGGAGGCGCACATCCTGCGCGACCTCTGCGACGGGCTGCTCACCTACGACAACCGGGGCACGATCATCCCGGGCGCGGCGCGCGCCTGGTCGATCTCCGAGGACGGGGTGAGCCTGCATTTCGACCTGCGCCCCGACGGCCGCTGGTCGAACGGCGAGCCGGTCACAGCGAACGACTTCGTCTACGCGTTCCGCCGGATGCTCGACCCGGCCACGGCGGCGAAATACGCCGAGATCCTGTTCCCGATCCGCAACGCCGCCGCCGTGAACCGCGGCGAGCGGCCGGCCGACGCCCTCGGCGTCGCCGCCGAGGCGCCGCTCCGGCTCGCGATCACGCTGGAACAGCCGACGCCCTACATCCTGGAACTCCTGACCCACCAGACCGCGCTTCCGGTCCACCGCGCCTCGGTCGAGCGCTACGGCGACAGCTTCACCCGGCCGGGAAACCTCGTGACCAACGGACCCTACCGGCTCGCCGACCGCGTGCCGGGCGGCGCGATCACGCTGGAGGCCAACCCGCACCATCCGGACGCCGCGAGCCTCGCGATCCGGCGCGTCGCCTTCCTGCCGACGCCCGACATCGCCGCCGCGGTGCGCCGCTACGCCGCCGGGGAGATCGACTCCCTCTCCGACCTGCCCGTCGACCAGATCACCGACCTGCGCCGGCGGTTCGGGCCGCAGGTGGTGCTCGGCCCCTCGCTGGGGCTCGCGGCGCTGGTGGTGAACACTCGCAAGGCGCCGTTCTCGGACCGCCGCGTCCGCCGGGCGCTGTCGCTCGTCATCGACCGTGAGTACCTCGCCGACGGCCTCAACGGCGGCACCATGAGCCCGGCCTACTCCCTGTGCCCACCCGGCCTCGACAATTACCGCACGCCCCCCGAGACCGAGGGCCGCCTCGGCCTGCCGATCGACCACGAGGCGGAGGCGCGCCGGCTCCTCGCGGAGGCGGGGTTCGGCCCGGACCGGCCACTCACCGTGGAGTACCGGTTCAATATCAGCGACAACAACCGCACCATCGCGGTGGCGCTCGGCGAGATGTGGCGCGACCTCGGAATCGTGACGCGCTACGTCTACACGGACGCGAAGACGCATTTCGCCTACCTGCGCGACGGCGGCGACTTCGACGTCGCCCGCTACAGCTGGATCGCCGACTATTCCGATCCGCAGAACTTCCTGTTCCTGCTTCAGAGCGGGAATGACGGCATGAACGCCGGCCACTGGTCGGACGCCGCCTACGACGCCCTGATGGCGCGGGCCGCCACCGAGCGCGACCTCACCCGCCGGGCCGGCCTGCTCTACGACGCCGAGGCGATCGCCCTGCGCGAGCTGCCCTGGATCCCGCTGATGCACTACCGCTCCAAAGCCCTGATCGCGCCGCGGCTGCACGGCTACCACCCGAACCTGCGCAACGCCGCGCCGACCCGCTTCATGAGGCTCGACGCGTGATCCGCTTCATCCTGCGCCGCCTCCTCCAGGCGGTGCCGACGCTGCTCGCCGTGGTGACCGTCAGCTTCTTCCTGATGCGGCTCGCCCCTGGCGGCCCCTTCGATCTGGAGCGGCCGCTGGCGCCCGCCGCCATGGAGAACCTGCGCCGGGTCTACGGCCTCGACCGGCCTCTGATCGCGCAGTTCGGCAGCTACCTCGCGGCGCTGGCGCGGGGCGACCTCGGTCCGTCCTTCTCGTTCCGCGACCAGAGCGTCCTCGGCCTGATCGCGCGGGGCCTGCCGGTCTCGGCGACGCTGGGCGCCCTCGCCCTCGCGCTGGCCACCGCGCTCGGCGTCGGGATCGGGATCGCGGCGGCGCTCCGGCGCGGCGGGCTCGTCGACCGGCTGCTCGGCGTCGGGGCCGCCCTGACCCTCTCGCTGCCGAGCTTCGTCGTCGCGCCCCTGCTGCAGATCGCCTTCGGCCTGACCCTGCGCTGGCTGCCGCTCGGCGGCTGGAACGACGGCGCCCCGAGCCACCTCGTCCTGCCGGTGGTGACCCTGGCCCTGCCGCAGGTCGGTGCCCTGGCCCGGCTGACCCGGACCTCGCTCGCCGAGGCGCTGCTGACGCAGCCCGTCCGCACCATGCGCAGCCTCGGCCTGCCGCCGGCCCGCGTCACCCGGCACGCCCTGCGGGGGGCGCTGCTGCCGGTGGTGGCCTATCTCGGACCGCTGGCGGCGGCCCTGCTCACCGGCTCGGTGGTGGTTGAGACGATCTTCGGGCTTCCGGGGATCGGCCGGTACTTCGTCGAGGGTGCGCTCAACCGCGACTACACGCTGGTGATGGGCACGGTCCTGCTCGTCGCCGGGCTGGTGATCCTGCTCAACCTTGCCGCCGACCTCGCCTGCGCGTGGCTCGACCCGCGCCTCCGGGTGGCGGCGTGACGGCGGTTTCCACGGCGCCGGCCCGGCGCGCCGTCCTCCGGTTCGCGCGGGAGCGGACCGCCGTGGCGGCGCTCGCCGTGCTGGTCCTGATCGCCCTCGCCTGCCTGGTCGGCCCGAACCTCACCGGCCACGACCCCGAGCGCGCCTATCCGGACCTGCGCCAGCTCCCGGCCGGTGTCTCCGCGCAGCCCGACGCCGCGCGTCTCCGGCCGGCGCTCGAGCGTCTGGCCTTCCGCATGCGCGCGCGGCTCGACGCCGTCGAGCGCGACGGCGACACGTTGCGGCTCACCCTCGGCTCCGATGCCGGCGTCGACCGGCGTAGCCTCGTCTACCTGCCGCGCTCGGCCCAGTTCGGGACGCCCGTCGTCGTGGACGAGCGGGACGGCGGCCGCGGCCTCGTCGTGGCGGTGCCGGTCCGGCGCCTGCACTTCCCCCTCGGCACCGACATCCAGGGCCGCGACCTGCTGACCCGCTGCCTCGTCGCCGGCCGGATCTCGCTGGCGATCGGGCTCGCGGCCAGCCTCGTCGCCCTGCTCATCGGCGTCGCCTACGGGGCGATTGCGGGCTTCGTCGGGGGCGCCGTCGACGCCGTGATGATGCGCGCCGTCGACGTGCTCTACGCGCTCCCCTTCGTGTTCTTCGTGATCCTGCTGCTGGTCTTCTTCCGCCCGAGCCTGCTGCTCATGCTGGTGGCGATCGCCGCGGTGGAGTGGCTCGACATGGCCCGGGTGGTGCGCGCCGTGACCCTGTCGCTGCGCGAGCGCGACTTCGTCCGCGCCGCGCGGGCACTCGGCCTCGGGACACCCCGGATCATCCTCCGGCACATCGTGCCGAACACCCTCGGCCCGGTGGCCGTGACCGCGACGCTGCTGGTGCCGCAGGTGATCCTGCTGGAGAGCTTCCTGTCGTTCCTCGGGCTCGGCGTTCAGGAGCCGCAGACCAGTTGGGGCGTCCTGATCGCTGAGGGCGCCCGCTCCATCGAGGCGGCGCCGCACCTGCTCGCGGCCCCGGCCGCGTTCCTGATCGCGACCCTGGTGGCGCTCAACCTGATCGGCGACGGCCTCGCGGACGCGCTGGACCCGCGCCGGGACTGAGCCCGGGTCCGGCAAGCTCCGCGACGTCAGCCCAGTTGCCGGATCGGGGCGCCGGCGAGCCAGGCCTCGATGTCCTCCACCGCCTGGGTGAAGAAGGTCCGGTAGTTGTTGCGCGACACGTAGCCGAGATGCGGCAGCGCCAGCACGTTCGGCAGGCGCCGGAACGGGCTGTCGGCCGGCAGCGGCTCGGTCTCGAACACGTCGAGGCCCGCGCCGGCGATCCAGCCCTCCTCCAGCGCCTGGACCAGCGCGGCCTGATCGATGATCGGCGCGCGCGAGGTGTTCACGAGAAAAGCGTTGCGGCGCATGCGGCGCAGCTCGGCCGCGCCCAGGAGGCCGCGGGTCCGGTCGCCCAGCACGAGGTGGATCGTGACGACGTCGCTCGCCTCCAGCAGGGCTTCCTTCGAGGTCGCCCGCTCCACCCCGGCGGCGGCGGCGCGACCATCGTCGAGGTTCGGGCTCCAGGCGATCACCCGCATGCCGAAGGCGCGCCCGATCTCGGCCACCCGCGTCCCGATCTTCCCCAGGCCCAGAACGCCGAGGGTCGCGCCGGCGAGATCGGTCCCGATCGTGCTCTGCCAGGGGCCGCCCGCGCGCAGGGTCAGGCTCTCCGGCGCCACGTGGCGCGCCAGTCCGAGGATCAGCGCCCAGGTCAGCTCCGTCGGCGGCGTCGGCCTGGAATCGGTGCCGCAGACGACGACGTTGCGCGCGCGGGCCGCCGCGAGGTCGATGGCGAGGTTGCGCATGCCGCTGGTGACGAGGAGCTCCAGCCGTGGCAGCCGTTCCAGCAGAGCCGCCGGGAACGGCGTCCGCTCCCGCATGATCACGAGGATCTCGGCCTGCGCGATCCGCGCCACGAGGTCGTCCGGGTTCGGGATGTGCTGGCTGATCGCGGAGATCGCGACGCGGTCGGAGAGGCGCGCCCAGTCCGCGAGCGCGAGGGCCGCCTGCTGGTAATCGTCGAGGATCAGGCCGGTGCGCATGGGGATGGGGTAGGCCTCGACGGGTGGAGCGTCAACGGATGCCGGGTGACGGCGCGCGGCGCCCAGTTCCTACGCCCCGGCTAGGGCCCCGAACGCCGCCGCGACGCCGGCGGCGCCGGGATCCTGGACACCGGCGAGATCCCCGGCCGCGAGGTAGCTGGAGCGGCCCGCGCCGGCGCGATCCATGCCGGCCGTGGCCTCGGCGCCGGCCCGGGCCGCCGTCGCGGCGGCCGCGAGATCGCCGCCCGTCAGGGCCTCGACGGCGGGGATCAAGGCGTCGAGTAGGGTGCGGTCGCCCGCCCGGGCGCCGCCGTACCCCTGGACGCGCGCCACGCCCTGCCCGAGAGCCTCGGGCCACGCGGCGCCGTCGGCGAGGGCCGAGGCCGTCGCGGCGAAGAAGATCGATCCGAGCACGCCGCTCGATCCGCCGACCGCGCGCCCGATCCGCTCGGCGAGCGCCCGGCACAGGGCCGCGGGCTCCGCCTGCGGCAGCCGGTCGAGATCGGCCAGGACGGCGCGGGCCGCGCCCGCGAAGGTCGTGCCGGCGTCGCCGTCCCCGACCTTGGCATCGAGGCCGTTCAGGGTGTCCTCGGCCCCGATCAGGGCCTCGGCGACGGCCCGGATCCGGCCGGCGGTGACGGCGTCGTGCGACGGCGCGAAGGCCTCGCCCGCGAGTCCCTCGGGCACCGGCCGCAGGATCGGCGGCGCGACCCGCACCGCCGCGGGCCAGGCCGGGACCGGGACTGGCTCCGACAGGGCGCGCTCCAGCGCGTCGTCGAGCGGCAGGACCGACAGCGAGGCACCGTGCATGTCGAGCGCCGTCATCAGCGGCGCGGGCCCGAGCAGCAGGCCGACGCGCCGCCCCAGGTCGGTGGCGAGCACGGCGCGGGTGAGAACCTGCATCTCGAGCGCGGAGGCGGAGCCGAGATTGTTCACGAGCAGCGCCAGCCGGTCCGCACCTTCGACGGCCCGCGCGAGACGATCGGCCATCAGCTCGGCGAGGTCGCTGGCCTTCGGCAGCGCGATGCGCTCCGCGCCGGGCTCGCCGTGGATGCCGAGGCCGAGCTCGGCCTCTCCCTCCGCCAGCCGCTCGCTGCGCGGCGAGCCGGGGATCGTGCAGGTGGAGACCGCGATGCCGAGCGACTTCGCCGCCCCGGCCGCCCGGCGGGCGAGCGACGCCACGGTCTCGAGCGGTTCCCCGGCCTCCGCGGCGTGACCCGCCACCTTGTGGACGAACAGCGTCCCGGCGACGCCGCGCGGCTGCTTGGCGTCCGGCAGCGCGATGTCGTCCGCGACGATCACGGTCTCGACCCTGTGGCCCAGCGCCCGGGCGCGCTCGGCGGCGAGCCCGAAATTCAGCCGGTCACCCGCGTAGTTCTTGATGACGAGCAGGCACCCCGCCGGCCCCGTCACCGCGAGGATCCCGGCCAACACCGCGTCGACGCTCGGCGAGGCGAAGACGTCGCCGCAGACAGCGGCGCTGAGCAGGCCCGGTCCCACGAAGCCCGCATGGGCCGGCTCGTGGCCGGAGCCGCCGCCGGAGATGACCGCGACCTTCCCGGGATCCGGAGCGGCGCGGAGGACGACGCGGATGCCCGGGTCGCCGTCGAGCCGTGCCAGGCGTCCGCCGCTCGCGGCGACGAGGCCGTCGACGGCGTCGTTGACCAGGGTGGAGCGGGCGTCGATGAAGTGGGCCATGGCGTGACCTTAGATGGGGCCGGTCCGCGATTCGGCGCCGGCGGATCCGCGCGCATTCTCGGCGTCGTCGAGCTCTGCTGGCAACGGTCTCCGTCCTCGCGAGCACAGCGCAGCGATCCGGCCCGCGCCACGCCGACCGAGGTCCCGCCGCCCCGGCGCGCTTCGCTGCGCGCGCGACGACGACGGTCCTGCCCGTCCCCTATTCCTTCACGGCGCCGGTGAGCGCGGAGACGTAGTACTCGACGAAGAACGAGTAGAGGATCACCAGCGGCAGAGAGCCGAGCAGCGCGCCGGCCATCAGCGACCCCCACTTGTAGACGTCGCCATCCACGAACTCGCTCACCACGGCGATGGGCACCGTCTTGTTCTGCGTCGAGGACAGGAAGGTTAGCGCGTAGATGAACTCGTTCCAGCACAGGGTCAGCGAGAAGATCCCCGCCGAGATCAGCCCCGGGAAGGCGAGCGGCAGGATGATCTTGGTGAGGATCTGCCACCGGCTGGCGCCGTCCATCAGCGCGCATTCCTCCAGCTCGTAGGGAATGGTCTTGAAGTAGCCCATCAGGAGCCACGTCGAGAACGGGATCAAGATCGTCGGGTAGGCGAGGATCAGGGCGATCGGCGAGTCGAACAGGCCGTAGGCCTGGATGATCGTGGCGAGCGGGATGAACAGGATCGAGGGCGGCACGAGGTAGGCGAGGAAGATCGCCGCCCCGACCCAGCCGGCGCCCCGGTAGCGCACGCGGACGCAGGCGTAGGCGGCGAGCACGCTCGCGAACAGCGACAGCACGGTCGCCGCCACCGACACGTACATCGTGTTCCAGAGCCAGCGCGGATACTGCGTCTCGAAGAGGAGCTTGTTGATGTGCTTGAGCGTCGGATCCACGACCCAGAACGGGTTGAACCGCTCCATGTCGATCAGCTGTTCGTCCGGTTTGATGGCCGTCAGCGCCATCCAGTAGAACGGGAACAGCAGCACGGCGAGGATGAGGAGGAGCGGCAGGTAGGTCGTCACGAGCCGCCGGGGCAGGCGCTCGAGATAGGCCATGCCCTCCGAATTGTCCGTGAGCCCGGCGGGCCGCGCCTCCAGCACGGAGTTGAGATGCGGATCGGCGTGGGCCGGCGGTGCGGGCGCGCTCATCGGTCGTTCCCCCCGGATTGCCAGGCCCTGCGCTGCAGGCCGAACCACGAGATGCCGATGGCCGCGAGCAGGAACGGCACCATGGCGGTGGCGATGGCTGCGCCCTCGCCGAGCGTCCCCGAGAGGATGCCGCGCTGGTACGACAGGGTCGCCATCAGGTGGGTGGCGTTCACCGGGCCGCCGCGCGTCATGGCCCAGATCAGCTGGAAATCGGTGAAGGTGAACAGCACCGAGAAGGTCATCACGACCGCGATGATCGGGGTCAGCAGCGGCAGGGTGATCCGCGAGAAGATCTGCCAGTTGGAGGCGCCGTCCAGCGTCGCGGCCTCGTAGAGCGAGGGCGAGACCGTCTGGAGACCGGCGAGCAGCGTGATGGCGATGAACGGCACGCCCCGCCAGATGTTGGCGAAGATCACGCAGGCCCGCGCCATGGCGGGATCGCCGAGGAAGTCGATGTTGCCGTCGATCACCCCGAGATGGCGCAGCGACCAGGAGATGATCGAGAACTGGCTGTCGAAGATCCACCAGAACGCGATGGCCGACAGCACGGTCGGCACAACGAACGGGATCAGCACGATCGACCGGATGATCGACTTGAACGGCATGTTCTTGTTGAGCAGCAACGCGAGGTAGAGCCCGACCCCGAACTTCACCACGGACGCCACCGCCGTGTAGAGGCAGGTGTTGAACACCGAGAGCCAGAAGACGTCGTCGTCCCAGAGCCACTCGTAGTTCTCCAGGCCGACGAAGACCCCGTCTCGGCCGATCCGCGCGTTGGTGAAGGACAGCCAGATGCCCTTCAGGAGCGGGTAGGCCAGGAACAGGCCGAGGATCAGCGCCGTCGGCAGCATGAACCAGAACCCCGCCCAGCCCCGGCTGGCGCGGACGCGCTGCCAGGCCGAGCGGGTGGGGATTGCGGCCGGGGCGGGCTGCGTCAGGGCCGTGTGCGCCATCGTCTCGCCTCCGGCGGGTGCGGTCAGGTGTTCCGGAAGATGCGGGTGGCGGCGCGCTCGGCGTTCTTGATGGCGCCCTTCACGTCCTCGCGGCCGGTGCAGTGACTGGCGAACATGTCGACGATCACGAAGTCGGCCAGCACCGCGGCGATCCGCTCGCTCACCGGCGCGAGGCCGCCCGCCGCCAGGGAGCGCCGTCCCGCCTCGGCGAAGACCGCGTTCTTCGGGTCGCTCGTCCAGATCGGGTTCTTCGGATAGTTCGACAGCGGCTCGCAGAGGTAGCCCTGGGCCGCCTCCAGCCAGGGATTGTAGTTCGCCGCCTCCATCATGAAGGCGATGAAGGCCTTACAGGCGTTCGGCGCCTTGGAGTACTTGAAGGCCAGGATCGGGAAGGCGAGCTGGAACTCGGTGGGCTTGCCGACCGGGCCGATCGGCCAGACCGCGTGGTCCATGTCTTCGGCGAGCTTCGGGTTGTCCTTCTTGGCCGCCGCGTAGATCGAGATGCCGTTGTTGGTCAGGTACAGGTCGCCGGCCAGGAACGCCTTGTTGTTCGACGAGTCGTTCCACGACACCGTGCCGGGCACGAAGGTCTCGTACAGGGACTTGACGTATTCGAGCGCCTTGGCGGTCTCGGGCGAGTTGATGACGATCTTCTCGTTGGCGTCGACGAGGTTGCCGCCGTGCGACCAGAGCGCCCAGTGGCACCACGTGTTGCCGTCGCCGGTCGCATGGCCGAGGGCGAAGCCGGCGGGCGTGTTGTTCTTCTTCAAGCCGCGGCAGAGTTCGAGGAAGCCCGCCGTGTCGGTGGGGAACTTGTCGAACCCGGCCTTCTTCATCGCCGAGATGCGGTAGTTCGGATAGCCGCCGTTGAACGCCACGGGGATCGCGATCCACTTGCCCTTGACCTTGCCGTAGGCCTCGGCCGACGGGAACCAGGGGCCGTACTTCTTGCCGAGGGATTCCGCCACGTCCTCGAGCGGCAGGCACTTGTCGGGGAAGAGCGCCGGGAACGAGAACAGACCCCAGACCATGTCGGGCCCTTGGCCCGTGTTGGCGGCGACGGACGCCTTGGGCTGGATGTCGTCGAACGACTCGTTGGTCACCGTGACCTTGACGCCCGTCGCCTTGGTGAAGGCGTCGACGAGCTTCATGAAGGCCTCGTCCTCGGCCGGCACGAAGCGCTTCCAGCGCAGGAGCGACAGGCTCGCCCCCGGCTCGGGCTTCCACTCCGCGTTCTGCGCCCAGGCCTTGGCGAAGCCGAGGAGGTCGCCGCCGGCGGCGAGGCCTGTCGCTGCGGCGCCCGCGAGGAGGGACCGGCGATCGAGAACGGACATCGTTTCTTCTCCCTCGGTGATCGTGATCCTGGAGGCGCCGCGCGCCTCGAATCCGCGTCGGATCCGACGCGGGTCAGTTCGGCAGGCGACGGCCGGTCTCGGCGTCGAAGAAGTGCACGCGGTTCGGCCGCAGGGAGATCGTCTCGCCCGGCCGCTCGCGCACGCGCTCGCGCAGCACGCAGGTGAGGTCCTGGCCCCCGGCCCGCACCGCCAGCATGGTCTCGGAGCCGGTCGGCTCCACGACGACGACCTCCGCGGCGATCCCCTCGGGCGCGAGGTCGAAATGCTCGGGGCGGACGCCCAGGATGAGCGGCCGACCGTCGACCCCAGAGGGCGCGTCGGCGAGCGGGATCGACAGGCCGGTCTCGGTGGTGAAGGTCAGACGCCCGTTCGCCCGGACCTTGCCGGGCATGAAATTCATGGCCGGCGAGCCGATGAAGCCGGCGACGAACAGGTTGTCGGGCCGGTCGTAGAGCTCGAGGGGCGGCCCGATCTGCTCCACGACCCCGTCGTGCATCACCACGATCCGGTCGGCCATGGTCATGGCCTCGATCTGGTCGTGGGTGACGTAGATCGTCGTCGTCTTCAGGCGCTGGTGCAGCTCCTTGATCTCGGTGCGCATCGCCACGCGGAGCTTGGCGTCGAGGTTGGACAGCGGCTCGTCGAACAGGAAGACCTGCGGGTCGCGCACGATCGCCCGGCCCATGGCGACGCGCTGGCGCTGGCCGCCCGAGAGCTGGCGCGGGTAGCGGTCCAGCAGGGGAGCCAGCCCGAGGATCTGGGCGGCCTTGTTGACCCGGAGATCGATCTCGGAGGCCGGCGCCTTCCGGATCCGCATCGAGAACGCCATGTTCTCGCGGACGGTGAGATGCGGATAGAGGGCGTAGTTCTGGAACACCATGGCGATGTCCCGCTCCTTGGGCGGCACATCGTTCACCACGCGCTCGCCGATGCGGATCTCGCCGCCGGAGATGTTCTCGAGCCCGGCGATCATCCGCAGGAGCGTTGATTTCCCGCAGCCCGACGGGCCGACCAGGATCACGAATTCACCGTCCCGGATATCCACCGACACGCCGTGCAGGACATTCGTCGATCCGAAAGCCTTGCGAACCTCGCGGATTCCCACCGAGGCCATGCTTCCTCCCGATCAAGGCCGCTCTGTCGGCGGCTCTAGGGCAGTAGTACAAATGAGGGTTCGCGGGAAAGCAAGCCGGCCTCCTGGCAAAGCTGCAGATAATCTTGGATCTGTCAGGCGAGCCCCCCGGCGCCCGTGACGAGCGCGGCCCGGTGAAACTTCCGGCGGGATGACGGGCGGCGCGGAATGCTATGGGATCGCGCGCCGGCCGCGGTCCCGGAACCGGGCCCGTCGCGCGCGGACATCTCGGGGTCACACATTCAGGGGCATGAGCACATGTCGTTATCGGGCCTGACCGCGCGGGAGATCCTGCCCGCCGACGGATGCCGGGGCGCCCTCGTGGGCCGGGTGTGGCGGCCGGACGTGGCCGGTCCGAGCGTCGTGGCGATCCGCGCCGACGCGGACGGTGCGGCCCGAATCGTCGACGTTACCGCCGCCTTCCCCACCGTCAGCGACCTGTGCGAGGCCCGAGACCCCGCCGCCGCCCTGCGCGGCGCCCAGGGCGAGGACCTCGGCAGCCTCGACGCGGTGCTGGCCAACACGCCGCCGGACGCGCGCGACGCCACCAAGCCCTGGCTCCTGGCCCCGGTCGACCTCCAGGCCCTGAAGGCGGCGGGCGTGACCTTCGCCACCTCGATGCTGGAGCGGGTGATCGAGGAGCGCGCACGCGGCGATCTCGCCGCCGCGGCGGCGATCCGCGCCGAGGTCGAGCGCCTGGTCGGGCACGACCTGCGCCGGTTGAAGCCCGGCTCGCCCGAGGCCATGGCCCTCAAGGAGGTGCTGGTCGCGCAGGGCGCCTGGAGCCAGTATCTGGAGGTGGGCATCGGCCCGGACGCCGAGATCTTCACCAAGGCGCAGCCGCTCTCGGCCGTCGGCTGCGGCGCGGATGCGGGCCTGCACCCGGACTCGCACTGGAACAACCCCGAGCCCGAGGTGGCGCTCGCGGTCGCCTCCGACCAGCGGATCATCGGGGCGACGCTCGCCAACGACGTGAACCTGCGCGACTTCGAGGGCCGGTCGGCGCTGCTCCTCGGGAAGGCCAAGGACAACAACGCCTCCTGCGCCGTGGGGCCGTTCCTGCGCCTGTTCGACGGGACATTCGGCCTCGACGACGTGCGCCGCACGACCGTGACCCTCGAGGTGACCGGCACGGACGGCTTCCGGCTGGAGGGCACCTCGCCGCTCTCCGAGATCAGCCGCGACCCGGAGGAGCTGGCGGAGGCGCTGATGGGGCGGACGCACGACTACCCCGACGGCGCCCTCCTCCTTCTCGGCACCATGTTCGCGCCGATCCAGGACCGGCACGGGCCGGGCCTCGGCTTCACCCACGCCGACGGCGACCGCGTCGTGGTGGCGAGCCCGGAACTCGGCAGCCTCGTCAACCGCATGCGCCGCTGCGACGCCTGCGAGCCCTGGACCTTCGGCGCCCGCGCGCTCATGCGGAACCTCGCCGCGCGCGGGATTCTGTGACAGAGCGGCCACCGGACCGAGCCCCGAGATGATGCCGATGACCGACACCGCCTTCCTCGACCGCCTCGCCGCGATCGTCGGACCGTCCGGTCTCGTCACCGGCGCGGAGCTGCGGGGACGCTCGGCTAATTGGACGCGCCCGACCGAGCCCTGCGCCGCGCTGGCGCTGGTCCGCCCGCGCAGCACGGAGGAGACCGGCGCCGTCATGGCCGCCTGCCACGCGGCGGGCGTCGCGGTGGTCCCGCGGGGCGGCGCCACCGGCCTCGTCGACGGCACGCTCTGCCAGCCCGACGAGATCACCCTGTCGACCGAGCGCATGACCGGCATCGAGCCGGTGGACCCGCTCGGCATGACGGTGGTGGTCGGCACCGGCGCGACCCTCGAGAGCGTGCAGGACGCCGCGTCCGCGGCGGGCCTGTTCTTCCCCCTCGATCTCGGGGCCCGCGGCTCGGCGACGATCGGCGGCGCGATCTCCACCAACGCGGGCGGCCTGCGGGTGCTGCGCTACGGCATGATGCGCGAGATGGTGCTCGGCCTGGAGGCGGTGCTCGCCGACGGCACGGTCGTGTCGTCGATGCGGCCGCTCATCAAGAACAATACCGGGCTCGACCTCAAGCAGCTCTTCCTCGGCACCGAGGGCACGATGGGCATCGTCACGCGGGCGGTCATCCGCCTGCGGCCGGAGCCCGCCGGCTACGCGACGGCGCTGATCGCGTGCCCCGGGGTCGACGACGGCGCGCGGGTGCTGCGGGCGGCGCAGAGCGCCTTCCAGGGGCGTGTCTCCTCGTTCGAAGGCCTGTGGCCGGACTTCTACCGGCTGATGACGGCACCCGGGCGCGCGACCCCGCCGCTGGGACCGGACTACCCGTTCTACGCGATCATCGAGGTCGAGTGCGTCCCCGAGGAATCGGACCGGTTCCTCGGCCTGCTGGAAGGGCTGATGGGAGACGGCACGATCCTCGACGCCGTGGTCGCCGCCTCGGAGGAGCAGCGCCGTGGCATGTGGCGGATCCGCGACCGCGTCGAGCACCTGAACGCCGACGCGATCGACCGGGCCTTCGACGTGAGCGTGCCGCTCGCGCGGATGGACGGCTACGTCCGCGGCGCGCTCGACCGGCTCGCGGCGATCCCGGGCTGCCGGGCGGTCGTCTACGGGCATATCGGCGACAACAACCTCCACTGGAACACCACCCGCCTCGACGCCGCCGGCAACGCGGCGATCGATGCGGCGATCTACGAGCCGCTGGCGGAGCTGAACGGCTCCGTCTCGGCGGAGCACGGGATCGGGCTCGAGAAGCGGGCCAAGCTGAAGCTGTCACGCTCGCCCGAGGAGATCGCCGTCATGCGGCTCGTGAAGCGGGCGCTCGATCCGGACAACCGGCTGAACCCGGGCAAGATCTTCTGAGGGCTCCGCCGTGGCGATCCGTCTGGCGGTGCGCCTGACGCCGCGCGGGGGGCGCGACGCCGCTGAGGGCTGGGCCCGGGACGAGAAGGGGCAGCCCTACCTGAAGGTCCGCGTCGCCGCCCCGCCGGTCGAGGGCGCGGCCAATGAGGCGCTCGTCGCGCTGATCGCCAAGGCGCTGAAGGTCAGCCGCGGCTCGGTCCGCATCGTGACCGGCGAGCAGAGCCGGCTGAAGATCCTGGAGATCGACGGCGTCGCGCAGGCGGATCTGGATCGCGTGTTCGGTTCGCCGTGAGCGCTCGCCTACGTCTTTGCGAGCGCAGCGAAGCAATCCAGTGTTGCGCGCGATCGGAGGCCTGAGGCGCGCCTGGATTGCTTCGCTGCGCTCGCAAGGACGGAAGAGCCTGAACGTCAGCCGCTCTCGGACGATGCGTCCCACCTTCCGCGACGCATCGTCCATCGACTGATCGATCAGAACGCGACCTTGTCGCCGCCCTTCAGCGCCAGCATCTCGCGCGCCTCGTCGGGCGAGGCGACCGCGAGGCCCAGCCCCTCGATGATCGCGCGCACCCGCCGGACCTGCGCGGCGTTGGTCTCGGCGAGCTTGCCCGGACCGTCCCAGAGGCTGTCCTCGAGGCCGACGCGGACGTTGCCGCCCATCGCGGCCGCCATGGCGGCGATGTTCATCTGGTTGCGGCCCGCGCCCAGCACCGACCAGCGGTACTGATCGCCGAATAGACGGTCGGCGGTGCGCTTCATGTGCATCACGTCGTCCGGATGCGCGCCGATCCCGCCCTGCAGGCCGAAGACCGTCTGGATGAACAGCGGCGCCTGCACCAGCCCGCGGTCGAAGAAGTATTTCAGGTTGTAGAGATGCGCGGTGTCGTAGCACTCGAACTCGAACTTCGTCCCGTTCGGGCCGCAGGTCGTCAGGATGTGCTCGATCTGGCCGAACGTGTTGCGGAAGATGATGTCCTTGTTGCCGAGATAGTCCCGCTCCCACTGGTGCTTCAGGTCCTTGAATCGGTCGAGCATGCCGAACAGGCCGAAATTCATCGAGCCGAGGTTCAGCGAGGCGACCTCCGGCTGGAAGGTCGCGGCCGGGCGCACACGCTCCTCGATCGACATGGTCGGCGCGCCGCCGGTGGTGATGTTCACCACGCAGTTCGTGCGCTGCTTGATCACCGGCAGGAACTTGGCGAAGGCCTCGGGTGTCTGGTCGGGCTGGCCGTTCTCCGGGTTGCGGGCGTGCAGGTGGACGATGGCGGCGCCGGCCTCGGCGGCACCGATGGCCGCGTCGGCGATCTCCTCGGGCGTCACGGGCAGGTGCGGCGACATGCTGGGCGTGTGGATCGCGCCCGTCACCGCGCAGGTGATGATGACTTTCCGCTGTGAGGCCATGCTCAGTCCTTCCGTGAAGCCTTGTGGGCGCGGAGCGCCGCCAGCCGCGCGTCGCGGCGGTTCATGCGTGCGGGCAGATCGGTCGGCGGTTGCCACTTGGCCAGGATCGCCTCGGTGGCCGGCGCCTCGTAGACCGAGGGTGGCGCCGGGTCGGCGGCGAGGCTCTTGTAGAAACCGGTGTAGCGCGCGCAGTAATCGGCGATGCCGCCGGGCGCGTTGAGCTCGATCGTCTCGAACGGACCCATGAAGCTCCAGCGCAGGCCGAGGCCGTCCGCGACGGTCTTGTCGAGGTCCTGCGGGGTGACGTAGCCCTCCGAGGCGAGGCGGAACGCCTCCGCCAACAAGGCGCCCTGGAGCCGGTTCAGGATGAAGCCCTCGATCTCCTTCAACACGGTGATCGGGACCTGCCCGATCTGCTCGTAAACCTGACGGGCCCGCGCCAGTACCTCGGGCGCCGTCCACGGCGCGCCGGAGATCTCCACCAGCGGGATCAGGTGCGGCGGGTTCACCGGATGGCCGACGAGGCACCGGGCCCGACCGGGCAGATCCTCGGTGAACAGGGAGCAGCGGATCGCCGAGGAGGACGAGGCGATGACGGCCTCCCGCGGCGTCGCGGCGTCGAGGTCCGCGAAGAGGCTCCGCTTCACCTCCAGCCGCTCCGGTCCGTTCTCCTGCACGAAGGCGACGCCGTCGAGGGCGGCCGCGAGCGTGCCGGCCGCGCGGATGCGCGCCGCGGCACCCGCGGGATCCGCGCAGAGGTCATTCGCCGCCAGGGTCCGCAGCCCCTCGGCGCAGAGCGGGATCGCGGCCTCGGCGACGCCCGCCGCGGGATCGAACAGGCGCACGTCCCAGCCGGCACGGGCGAAGATCATCGCCCAGGCCCGGCCGATCAGGCCGGCGCCGACGATCGCGACGCTCTCGGTCATAGCCACAGCACCTTCCGCCTCAACTCCTGATCCTCGCGCAGGAGACGCGACTCGCCCGTCCACTGCACGCTGCCGCGCTCCAGGGCGACGGTGCGGTCGGACAGCGCCAGGGCGAGGTCGAGGTGGTGGTCCACCAGGATGATCGCGATCTCCCGGCGGAGCCGGTCGAAGGCCTCGAACAGCTCTTCCGTCACGGCCGGCGACAGGCCCTCGAAGGGCTCGTCGAGGAGGAGGAGCCGCGTGTCCCCCGAGAGGGCGCGGGCCACCGCCACCATCTGCTGCTCGCCGCCGGACAGGCGGGCCGCGTCGACGGTCCAGCGCTCCTTCAGGCGAGGGAAGAACTCGAGGACCTTCTCCTCGTCCCAGTGGATGCCGGCGCCGGTGAGCCGCCGCAGCCGGCCGAGGCCCAGATTCTCCGCGACGGTCATGCCGGCGAACAGCGCCCGCCCCTGCGGGACGTAGCCGATCCCGAGCCGGGCGATCCGGTCGGGCGACAGGCCGGCGATGTCCTTGCCGGCGAGGACGATCCGGCCGGCGGCCGGCGGCGCGGTGCCGATCAGGGTCTTGAGCAGTGTCGACTTGCCGGCCCCGTTGCGTCCGAGGAGCGCCACGACCTCGCCCCGGCGCACCGCCAGGTTCACCCCGTTCAGGATGTGCGATTTGCCGTAGAAGGTGTCGACGCCCTCCATGGCGAGCAGCGTCTCGGCCTCGGCGGCGCTGGCGCGCGGCTTCGCGGCGATCGCCGCCGTGCCCGAGCCGAGATAGACCGCCTGCACCCGATCGTCGTCCCGGGCGTCCGCGACCGAGCCGTCGACCAGCACGGCGCCGTCGGCCATCACGGTGACGCGGTCGGCGAGGCGGAAGACGCGGTCGATGTCGTGCTCGACGAGGAGCACCGGGATGTCGGCCGAGAGCGCCTTGATCAGGTCGCCGACCCGCTCGCGCTCGGCCGCCGCGAGCCCGGCGAGGGGCTCGTCGAGCAGCAGCACGCGCGGCCGCGTGGCCAGGGCCAGCCCCATGTCGAGCAGCCGCTGGCCGCCGTAGGACAGGCTGCCGGCCTCGGCCCGCTCGATGCCGGACAGGCCGGTCCAGCGCAGCAGCTCGGCGGTGTCGTCGGCGATCTCGCGGACGGCCAGCGCGTCCCGCCAGGGACTGAAATGCGCGGCGTGCCGGGCCTGCACCGCGAGGCGAACGTTCTCCTCCACGGAGAGGCCCGGGAACAGGTTGGTGATCTGGAACGAGCGGCCGATCCCGGCGCGGGTGATGGCGTGCGGCTCCAAGCCGGCAATCTCGCTTCCGTCGAGTCGGATGCTGCCGCCGCTCGGGCGGAACATCCCGGACAGCAGGTTGAAGGCGGTGGTCTTGCCGGCGCCGTTCGGTCCGATCAGGGCGTGGAGCGTCCGGTCGGCCACCGCGAAGGACACGCCGCGCACCGCCTTCACGGGCCCGAAGCTCTTCCGGATCTCGTCGGCGACCAGCACCGGGCCGTCGCCGCGCCCCTCCGCGATGAAGCGGGCCGGGACGCGGCCCGAGGCGCCGGCACGGCGGGCCGACATGGCCGCGCCCTCGGTCGGGACGCGCCGGAACGGCTTGAGCAGCCGCGCCGCGATGCCGACGAGGCCGTCCGGCGAGAACACGATGAAGGCGACGAACAGCAGGCCGAAATACAGCAGCCAATCGGCGGTGTAGATCGACAGGAACTCGCGGAAGAGGATGTAGAACAGCGCCCCGAGCGCCGGCCCGAGGAACGAGCGCATCCCGCCGATCACCACCATGGCGAGCAGCTCTCCCGAGAAGGCGATGGAGATCGGGTCGGCCGAGGTGAAGCGGTGGCTGTAGGCCGCGAGCGCCCCCGCCAGCCCGGTGATCGTCGCCGAGATCACGAAGGCCGCGAGCTTGTAGCGGTTGGTGGCGTAGCCGAGGAATCCCGCGCGCTGCTCGTTCTCGCGGATCGCCACCAGGACGGTGCCCATGGGCGAGCGCCGGAAGCGCCACAGGGCGATCAGGACCGCGAAGGCGATACCGGACACCGCGGCGTAGTAGGCGCCGGGCTCCTGCAGCGCCGCCCAGCGGTGCAGGTTTCCGATGCCGTTCTCGCCACCGGTGAGGTCGGTCCAGCGGAACGCGATGGCGTAGAGCATCGCCGTGAACGCGAGGGTCAGGAGCGAGAAGTAGACGCCCCGCCGCCGGAGGATCAGGCCGCCGGCGGCGAGGGCCGCGAGCCCGGTGATCGCCAGGGCGCCGAGGAGCGGCAGGGCCATGTCGCCGGGGAAGAGGCGCATCTGGAGGATCGCCACCGCGTAGGCGCCGATCCCGAACCACGCCCCGTGGCCGAACGACGTGAGCCCGGTCCAGCCGACCAGGATGTTGAGGCCGAGCACCGCCAGGGCGAAGATCACCACGTCGGTGGCGGTGATCAGCGTCAGGCCGATCGCGTCGAGGGCGAAGGGCAGGACGATCAGGGCGGCGAGCGCCGCCCAGAGCTGGCGGCTCTCGCGCAGGATTAGGCCGCGCTGCGGCAGGGCGAGCGGCAGCGGCTCGGCGGTTCCGGACATGGGACGCTCTCCGCTCACTCGAACCGGGCGATGTGCTCGCCGAACAGGCCGCGCGGGCGCAGCAGCAGGACGAGCACCATGAGGGCGTAGACGGCGGCCTCGGTGGCCGGCGGGTAGGCGTAGGCGGTGAGGCCCCGGACCACGCCGACGATCAGCGCGGCGAGCACCACGCCCCAGAAGGAGCCGAGACCGCCGATCACCACGACCACGAAGGCGAAGGTCAGGATCTCGGCGCCCATGGCGGGCTGCACGCCCGTGACCGGCGCCATCATGGTCCCGGCGAGCGCCGCGAGCCCGACCGCGATCGTCACCACGGCGGTCATGTAGGGCCGGAGCGAGATGCCGAGCGCCGCGACCATGTCGGGGTTCTGCACGCCGGCCCGGACCACCCGCCCGAAGCTGGTGCGGGTCAGGAGCAGCCACAGGCCGGTGACGCAGGCGAGGGCCACGACGAGGATCGAGAGCCGGTAGCGCGAGTAGATCAGGTCGCCGATGAAGATCTGTCCGCGCAGCCAGCTCGGGATCCCGAACGGCACCGGCGCCGCCCCGAAGGCCATGCGCAGCGCCTGCTCCGCCACCATCGCGAGCCCGAAGGTGAGGAGCAGGCCGAGCGTCGGGTCGCCGCGGTAGAAGCGCCGGAGCAGGAACCGCTCGATCAGGAGGCCGAGCACCGCCACCGCGAGCGGCGAGGCGATGAGGGCGCCGCCGAAGCCGATGGTCGGCGTCAGCAGCACGGTCATGTAGGCGCCGATCGCGTAGAAGGCGCCGTGGGCAAGGTTCACGATCCCGCCGAGGCTGAAGATCAGCGACAGGCCCAGCGCGATCAGCAGGTATTGGACGCCAATCAGCAGGCCGTTGAGCACCTGCTCCAGGATGAAGACGAGCTGCATGGACGCCTCACGCCGGGAAGGTGCAGGCGTTCTCGTCGCGGGTCGTGGCGAGCACTTCCAGGCTCTCGCCGGGACCGGGCAGCGGGCCGGTCGAGGTGAAGATGTCGTAGGGGTTCTTGACCTGGTCCGCCGGCAGGGCGGTGATCGCGAACATCTCCTGCATCAGCTCGTGGTCCCAGGGGCGGAAATAGCCCTCGCGGACCTTGGCGATGTCGAACTTCGCGCCCGATTCCAGGTGCTCCACGACCTTGATCGACTCGGTCGATTTGAGCTCGTTCATCGATTGCGCGACGATCTTCATCGCCGTGTAGTCGCCCCAGCCCTGGTTCTCAGGCGGCTTCTTGTACTTGGCCTTGAAGGCGGCGACGAACTTCTTCGCCGAGGGCGAGTCGATCTGGTGGTGCCAGATCACCGGCCAGGTGCCGAGGAAGTTCCCCGGCCCGGCGCCCCAGGCCAGCGCCGTGTCGAAGCCGAAGCCGGCGACCGGGAACGGCAGGCCGAACTCGCTGTACTGTTTCAGGAAGTTGGTGATCTGCGCGCCCGCGAGGTTGCAGATCACGAGGTCCGGCTTGGCCTGACGGAGCTTGAGCAGGAACGGTGAGAAGTCGGTGAGCTCGGTCGGGATCAGATCCTCGCCGACGAGGGTGGCGTCGTTGGCGGCGAAGTACTTCTTGGCCTGCTTCAGGAGATCGTGGCCGAAGGCGTAGTCGGCGGTGAGCGCGTAGACCTTGCGCCCCTTGATCAGGCCCCGGTCGAGCAGTGCTCGGCCGCAGGCCCGCACCATCATGGTGTTCTGCGATTCGACGTGGAACATGAACCGCTTGCAGTCGGAGCCGCGCAGCGCGTCCGAGTTGGCGCCGGTGTTGATGAACAGGATCTTCTCGCGCTGGGCGACCTGGCTGATCGCCAGCGCGGAGGCCGAGTTGATCTCGCCGACGAGGCACGCCACGCGGTCGCGCTGGACCATGCGCTCGGCCTTGGCCGAGGCGGTCTGCGGGTTGACGCTGTCCTCCGACAGGAGCTCGACCTTCCGGCCCGCGATGCCGCCGGCGGCGTTGATCTCCTCCACCGCGAGCTGGGCCGCCTGCACGGCGAACTCGCCGAGCGGCCCGAGGAAGCCGGTCCGCGGCGTGAGGTGACCGATCCGGATCACCTCGGACTGCCCCTGGGAGAGCGCCGGGCTCGCGAGGGCCGGCGCGAGGAGCGCCGCGCCGCCGGCGCGCAGGAGGCTGCGGCGAGAAAGGGAATCCCCGTACCGGTCCGTCATCGTTCCGCTCCCGTGCGTGTCCTCCAGCCGGGTTGTTGTGGCGGGCTCTGACGGCCCTCACCCGAACTGTGATCACAGATCACTAGCGCGATAGTGTCGGATCCGTCTAGTGTCGGCATATGAATTCCACTTCGGCGCTGGCCGACCTGCCCCAGCTCGAGCGGCGGACCCTGTCCGACACCGTCTACGAGGCCCTGTCGGACCTGCTCGCCTCGGGGCGGCTGGCGCCGGGCGACCGGTTGTCCCTTCGGCAGAGCGCCGCGGCCCTCGGCGTCTCGGTCATGCCGGTGCGCGAGGCGGTGAGCCGGCTCGCGGCGGACGGCGTGCTGGAGGTGGCGCCGAATCGCGTGATCCGGGTGCCGGTCATGGGCGCGGCCGCGTTCCGGGCCCTGGTCGAGACCCGCATCGCGGTCGAGGGCATCGCGGTGGCGCGGGCGGCCGAGCGGCGGACGGCCGCCGAACTCGCGGCGATACGGAGCGCCGAGGCGGCCTTCCGGGCCGAGGCCGAGGCGGCGGAGCCCGACAGGGCGCGCGCCGTCCAGCTCAACCGCGACCTCCATTTCGCCATCTACGGCGCCTGCGGACTGGGACCCCTGCAGGAGATCATCGCGCGGCTCTGGTTGAAGGCGGGCCCGGTGATCAACCTGGATCTGCGCGCCCACCCGGAGCGCCTCCTCCAGGGCTTCGCTCTGCGCCGGCACGCCGAGGCCGTTTCGGCCATCGAGATCCGGGACGGCGCGGCAGCCGCGGCCGCGATCGCCGCCGACATCCGGGAAGCCGCGGAGTTCATCTTGACCCGCGGCGGATTGCGGGACGTTCAGGGAGAGGATTGATCATGGATCTGGGGATTGCCGGCCTGCGGGTCCTGGTGACGGCGGGCGCTGCCGGAATCGGTCGCGAGATCGTCGACGCCTTCCTGGACGAAGGCGCGCGCGTCTTCGCCTGCGATATCGACATAGACGCCTTGGCCGCGCTGCCGGACACCGTCGGGCGTTGCCGGACCGACGTCGCCGACCGCGACGCGGTCGCCGCGATGATGGACCAGGCGGTCGAGTTCCTCGGCGGCCTCGACGTGCTCGTCAACAATGCCGGGATCGCCGGTCCGACCGGCCGGGTCGAGGAGATCGCCCCCGAGGAGTGGGATCGCTGCCTCACGGTCTGCCTGACCAGCCAGTTCAACTGCGCGCGGCTGGCGGTGCCGCACCTCCGCCAGAGCGCCAACGCCTCGATCGTCAACCTCTCCTCGGCCGCGGGCAAGTTCGGCTTCGCGCTGCGCAGCCCCTACGCGGCCGCCAAGTGGGGGGTGATCGGCTTCACCAAGTCCCTGGCGATCGAGCTCGGCGGCGCGGGGATCCGGGTGAACGCGATCCTCCCGGGTCTCGTCGCCGGGGATCGCCAGCGCCGGGTACTCGAATCGAAGGCCCAGCAGCAGGGCACGAGCTTCGCCGACATGGAGGCGCGGGCGTTCTCGTTCGTGTCGGTGAAGGAGTACGTCACGGCGCGGCAGCTCGCCGACCAGATCCTGCTGCTCTGCTCGCCGCGTGGCCGGACGATCTCGGGGCAGGCCATTTCCATCGATGGTGACACCCGGATGCTGTCCTGAAATTAATCCAGCGCCGGAGATGCTGCGGCGGATCAATCCTCAGAGTATTGCAAGATCGAGCTCAGGGCGCCGCGACCGCGGCCGCGACGCCCGCCGCGGTAGCGGAAGACACGAGCCGGACCGCCAGCGCCGGCCCCAGGATGCGAGGAAGCGACCATGAGCGACAAACGCCGGATCACGCCCGCCGACCTGCGCTCGAAGGCCTGGTTCGACAACCCGCACAACCCGGGCATGACCGCCCTCTACTTGGAGCGCTACCTCAATTACGGGCTGACGCCGGAGGAGCTGCGGTCGGGCAAGCCCCTGATCGGCATCGCCCAGACGGGTTCCGACCTTTCGCCCTGCAACCGCCATCACGTCGAGCTCGCCAAGCGGGTGCGGGACGGCATCACGGCGGCCGGCGGCGTCGCCTTCGAGTTTCCCTGCCACCCGATCCAGGAGACCGGGAAGCGGCCGACCGCCTCGCTCGACCGGAACCTCGCCTACCTGTCGCTGGTGGAGGTGCTGTACGGCTACCCGCTCGACGGCGTCGTGCTGCTGACCGGCTGCGACAAGACCATGCCGGCCTGTCTGATGGCGGCGGCCACCGTCAACATCCCGGCGATCTCGCTGAACGTCGGGCCGATGCTCAACGGTTACTTCCAGAAGGAGCTGACCGGGTCCGGCACGATCGTCTGGAAGACGCGCGAGCGGCATGCCGCCGGCGACATCGACTTCCAGCAGTTCATGGACATCGTCGGGTCGTCGGCACCGTCCACGGGCCACTGCAACACGATGGGCACGGCCTCGACGATGAACGCCCTCGCCGAGGCGCTCGGCCTCGCGCTGCCCGGCTCGGCGGCGATCCCGGCGCCCTACCGCGAGCGCGGCCAGGCGGCCTACGCCACCGGCCAGCGGATCGTCGAGATGGTCTGGGAAGACCTCAAGCCCTCTGACATCCTGACCCGCGAAGCCTTCGAGAACGCGATCGTGGCCAACGCCGCGATCGGCGGTTCGACCAACGCGCCGATCCACATCAACGCCATCGCCAAGCATATCGGCGTGCCGCTGAGCTGCGACGACTGGGAACGGGTCGGGTTCGAGATCCCGCTGCTCGTGGACATGCAGCCCGCCGGCCGCTGGCTCGGCGAGGAGTATTTCCGCGCGGGCGGCCTGCCGGCGGTCTTCGCCGAGCTGATCGAGGCCGGGAAGGTCCACGAGGGTGCCCTGACCTGCAACGGCCGGACCGTCGGCGAGAACTACCGCGGGCGGCACAGCTGGAACCGCGACGTGATCCGCGCCTACGGCGAGCCGCTGATGGAGCGCGCCGGCTTCCTCAATCTCAAGGGGAGCCTGTTCGATTCCGCGATCATGAAGACCTGCGTGATCTCGGAGGAATTTGCCGCCCGCTACCTGCGCAATCCGAACGATCCGATGGCCTTCGAGGGGCGGGTGATCGTGTTCGACGGTCCCGAGGACTACCACACGCGGATCGACGACCCGGCGCTCGACATCGACGAGAACACCATCCTGATCATGCGCGGGGCCGGACCGATCGGCTATCCCGGCGCCGCCGAGGTGGTGAATATGCAGCCGCCCGGCGCCCTGATCCGGCGCGGCGTCACCTCGCTGCCCTGCATCGGCGACGGCCGGCAATCCGGCACCTCCGGCACGCCCGCCATCCTGAACGCGTCTCCCGAGGCGGCCGTGGGCGGCGGGCTGGCCCTGCTGCAGAGCGGCGACCGCATCCGCATCGATCTCAACCGCCGGAGCGCCGACATCCTGCTCCCGGCCGAGGAGATCGCGCGCCGGCGCTCGGATCTGGCGGCGCGCGGCGGATATCCCTACCCGGCGACGCAGACGCCCTGGCAGGAGATCTACCGCGATCAGGTCGACCAGCTCGACCAGGGCATGGTGCTGAAGGGCGCGGTGAAGTTCCAGAAGGTCGCGCAGGCCTCCGGGGTGCCGCGGGACAACCACTGAGGCCGTTACCAGAACCCGCCCGACGGGCGGACGCGGGGCTGCGACGGCCCGCGCGCCGGGCGAGGTTCGCGGCAGCCCGCGAGGCCCGGCGCAGTACAGGACTCCGGCCGCCCGCTGCCAGCGTGACACCGCGGCCGATTTGCGCCGCAGTGAATTTTGAATACATTTCCCCGCGGGTGGGCGCGTCCCATCTCGGGAGGGATCGATCGTGACGGAAGCGAGGGCGGATGCCCCGGCGCCGCGTGCAGCGGCGCGCCTCGAGGCCGGTTTGCCGCGCCGGCTGGCGGAGCAGCTCCAGGGTGAGGCGCGCTTCGACGCCTTCACGCGCGGACGCTACAGCACCGATGCGTCGATCTACCAGATCATGCCCGCCGGCGTGGTGCTGCCGCGCTCCGCCGCCGACATCGCCGCGACCCTGCGCATCGCCGCCGAGCACGGCGCCCCGGTAATCCTGCGTGGCGGCGGCACCTCGCAGAACGGCCAGCCGATCGGGTCCGGCCTCGTCGTCGACTGCTCGCGGTACTTCAACGGCGTCCTGGCCTACGACGCGGAGGCCGGAACGATCACCGTCGAGCCCGGCATGGTGCTGGAGCGCCTGAACACCCGAGTGAAGGCCGACGGCTGGTTCTTCCCGGTCGAGCCCTCGACGGCCACCCGCTGCACCATCGGCGGCATGGCGGGCAACAATTCCTGCGGGGCCCGCTCCCTGCGCTACGGGAAGATGAGCGACAACGTCCTCGCGATCGAGGCGCTGCTCCACGACGGCGAGGCCTTCGGCTTCGGCCCGACCGGAAACGCGCATCCGGGCGTGAACGGGTCGGATCGGGCCGCGGCGCTCGCCGCGCGGATGCGCGGCCTTGCCGAGGACCACCGCGCCGAGATCGAGGCGCACTACCCGAAGGTTCAGCGCCGCGTGGGCGGCTACAACCTCGATTCGCTGATCGAGGCCCAGCCGAACCTCGCGCACCTGCTCGTCGGGTCCGAGGGCACGCTGGCCGCGACCACCGCGGTGACGCTGAAGCTCTCGCGCCTGCCGACACACCGCGTGATGGGCGTGTGCCACTTCCCGTCCTTCCGGGCGGCCATGCAGACGACGCGGCACATCGTCGGCTTGGACCCGGTGGCGGTCGAGCTGGTCGACAACAACGTCCTCGTGCTCGGCGCCGATATCCCGCTGTTCCGCACGACGCTCGCCGACATCACCAAGGGCAAGCCGAACTGCCTTCTGCTGACGGAGTTCGCCGGCGACGACCTCGCGTCGCTCCGGCGCGACCTGAAGCGCCTCGACGCCTGCATGGCCGATCACGGCTTCCCAGACGCCGTCGTGGAGGTCGTCGAGCCCGCGCGCCAGAAATCCGTCTGGGAGGTGCGCGAGGCCTGCCTCAACATCATGATGTCGATGAAGGGCGACGCGAAGCCAGTCTCGTTCATCGAGGATTGCGCCGTCCCGCTGGAGCACCTCGCCGACTACACCGACGCGGTGACAGAGGTCTTCACCAAGAACGGCACCCGCGGCACGTGGTATGCCCACGCCTCTGTCGGCTGCCTGCATGTCCGCCCGATCCTCGACATGAAGGAGGCCGGTGACGTCCGGCGGATGCGGGCGATCGCGGAGGAGACCTCCGAGCTGGTGCGCCGCTACAAGGGCTCGTATTCCGGCGAGCACGGCGACGGCCTGTCGCGCTCGGAATTCGTCGAGCCGCTGTTCGGCGCGACGCTCACCCGCGCCTTCGAGACCGTGAAGGACACGTTCGACCCGGACAACCGGCTCAACCCCGGCAAGATCGTGCGGGCGCCGAAGTTCGACGATCGCAGCCTGTTCCGCTTCAAACCGGACTACGCCGTTTCGGCGCCGATGAAGACCGCCCTCGACTGGTCGGACTGGGGCGGCTTCGGCTCCGCCGTCGAGATGTGCAACAACAACGGCACCTGCCGGAAGCTCGTCGGCGGCGCCATGTGCCCCTCCTTCCGGGCAACCCGGGAGGAGCAGCACCTGACCCGGGGCCGGGCCAATTCCCTGCGGCTCGCCATCTCGGGCCAACTCGGCAAGGACGCCTTCACCAGCCCGGAGATGAAGCGCACCCTCGATCTCTGCGTCTCCTGCAAGGCCTGCCGCCGCGAGTGCCCGACCGGCGTCGACATGGCCAAGATGAAGATCGAGTTCCTGCACCATTACCACGCCCGCCACGGGCTGCCCCTGCGGGAGCGCCTCATCGCGACGATGCCGCTCTACGCCGGGGCCGCCGCGCGGCTGGCGCCGCTCCTCAACCTGCGGGACCGGTACCCGGCCCTCGCCGCCCTCTCGGAGCGCGTCGCCGGCCTCTCGGCCAAGCGCTCGCTGCCGCGCTGGCGCCGGCCCTGGAGCGAGCAGGGCGAGCCCGCCCACGCGCAGGACGTCGCGGGCGATTTCCGCGATGTGATCCTGTTCGGCGACACCTTCAACCGGGCCTTCGAGCGGGAGAACCTCGAGGCGGCCGAGCGGGTGCTTCAGGCGGCCGGCTACCGGCTGCACCGGGTCTACCCGTCCCGCGGCCGGCGCCCCCTCTGCTGCGGCCGGACCTGGCTCTCCGCCGGCCAGACCGACCGGGCGCGCCAGGAGGCGCGCCGCACCCTCGACGCGCTGCTGCCGTTCCTGCGCGCGGGGGCACGGGTCGTCGGCCTGGAGCCGTCCTGCCTGCTCACCTTCCGGGACGAGTTCGCGGCGCTCCTGCCCGGCGAAGAGGCCGCGCTGCTGGCCAAGCAGTCGTTCCTGTTCGAGGAGCTTCTGGCCGCCGACCTGACGGCCGGACGCATCGCGCTGCCGTTCGCCGATCAGGGCGGCCGGGTCGCGCACCTGCACGGCCACTGCCATCAGAAATCCTTCGGCGTCATGGGCTCGGTCGAGACGGTGCTCCGGGCGGTGCCGGGGCTCGACCTGCGGGTCATCGAGTCGAGCTGCTGCGGGATGGCGGGTGCCTTCGGCTACCGGCCGGAATCGATCGAGACGTCCTTCGCCATGGCGGAGCTGTCGCTGTTCCCGGCGCTACGCGCCGCAGGGCCCGACGACCTCGTGGTGGCCGACGGGACGAGCTGCCGTCACCAGATCCACGACGGGCTGGGTCTCCAGGCGGAACATGTGGCCCGCGTGCTGGATCGGGCCCTCGTGCCTCGACACTCCATTGCCGGGCACCTACACATAGACCACAGGTCGCACTGACCTGACGTGTGTCGGGGGACCATGAATAAAATCGAGCCCGGGATCGGCATCAGCCGCCGCTACCTCCACGACGAGGTCGCCGAGCGCATGCGCGAACTGATCCGGTCCGGTGAGATGGAGCCGAAGGCGCGGATCAACGAGAGCGAGCTGACCGAGCGCTTCGGGATCTCGCGGACGCCGCTCCGCGAGGCGATCAAGATCCTGGCGACGGAGGGGTTGCTCGAACTGCTCCCGAATCGCGGGGCGCGCGTCGCCAGCATCTCGGACGGCGAACTCGAGGAGATGATGGAGGTGATCGCCGGCCTCGAGGCGACGGCCGGTGACCTCGCCTGCCGCACGATCACCGACGCCGACATCGACGCCCTGGTGGTCGACCACGACGCGATGGTCGAGGCCTGGAAATCGGGCGACGAGGCCGGTTACTTCAGCCACAACCGGCGCATCCACGAGGGGATCATGGCGGCGAGCCGCAACACGATCCTCGCCAACATCTACGAGAGCCTGTCCGGCCGGATCCAGCGCTCGCGCTACTCCGCCCACCAGACACCCGAGCAGTGGGCCCGCGCCGTCTCCGAGCACGAGCGCATGATCGCGCTGCTGCGCGCCCGGGACGGCGCGGCGCTGGCCGTCCTGATGCGCGAGCATATCCGCGGGAAGAAGTCGGTGATCGCCGCCAATTACGGTGCGGCCGAGACCGCCTGAGCGCCTCGACCACGGTAGACCACGCCCGCGATCAGCCGGGCGTCCCGGTCATCTCGAACCAGAACGACGCGCCCGGCGTGCGGGAATCGTTCGCGTAGAGGAACGGGATGTCGGGGCCGGTGCCGCGGGCGGCGAAGACCGTCTTGACCCGAGCGCTCATCGCCGGGTCCTGGCAGATATACATCACCGGCACGGTCACCCGGAACGGCGGCGCGCCGCACAGCAGCATCGCCGCCAGAAGGTACTGCTCGTTGTACAATCGGCAGTTCCAGGCGGACGGGTAGTCGTCCGGGATGAAGATGTCGTGGATCTGCACGATCACGCCGGGTGCGAGGCGCGGCATCACCTCGAAGAAGAACACCGTCACATCCGAATTCGCGAAGGAGCGGTGCGAACCGTCGAAGAAGAGGATGTCGCCCGCCTTCAGTTCCTCGAAGATCTTCAGGTCGCAGGATTCCAGCGGGCTGCGCACGGTCCAGTTGCAGAGCGCGTCGATCTCGCGGCGGGGCATCGGATCGATCGAGGTGATCCGCGTCGGAAGGTTCAGGGTGTCGATCGCGTGCCGCGCGAAGCAGGTCGAGCAGCCCGAGCCGATCTCGAAGAACCGAGACGGGCGCTTCCAGGCCAGCATGGTCATCAGCGCGGCGCCGTCGAGGGCGGTGAACCACGTGTTGTTCCAGTGGGGCGTCGCCCCACCGGTCACGGGCGCATCATGCGGGACGCTGTGCAGCAGGTCCGCCCGCGCCTCGAGTTCCGTGAGGAAGCTGTCGTAGGCCGCGTGCGACCGGGCGAGCACCGCCTTGAGCTGGCCGTGCGGCGCCCGGCCCGGCGACCAGCGCGCGGACGGCACGACGGGGTAGTAATCGTGGACCGTGTGGCTCCAGCGGAACGCTTCCCGGCTGGCCCGGAAGATATCCACCCCCGCGCGACGGCCCGCGCTCCTGACGACGTCCTTCAGCATGATCGATCCCCGGCTCCGGATCGACAATGCCGGGACTGCAACTTATGGTCGAGTCAGGCGGAACACCTACGCAGTCCGACCTGCCGGCAGGGTTCGGGCGTGATGAAGGGACGATCCCCGGGCCGGGCCCGGATTCGGACAGGCCGCCGACACAATTTTATCGCGGGCGACGCGCCCCCCGCCGCTCAGGCAGCGCTCGGCGCCCGCAGTCCGGCCACCAGATCGGTGAAGCGGTCGCCCTGGACGATCACGTGGCCGCGGAGGGCCTCCGCGGCGCCGGCCTCGTCGCCCGCGATGATCGCGGCGACGATCGCCTCGTGCTCGGCCAGCGATTGCGGCAGGCGCTGGCGCACGCGCAGCTGCAGCCGGCGATACGGGGCCAAGCGGCGATGGAGCGACAGCGCCTGCTCCGCCAGGAAGGCGTTCCGGCTCGCCCGGTACACCACCGTGTGGAACACGTAGTTCTCGGCGTAGTAGGCCTCGGTGTCCTCGGTGGCCAGGGCGGCGCGGCAGCCTTCCAGCGCGGCGCGCAGCGCGGCGGCGTCCTCGGGGACGAGCCGGCGCGCCGCGAGACGGCCGCAGGCCGCCTCGATCTCCGCCATCGTCTCGAACATGGCGAGCAGCAGGTGCGGCTCGGGCGCGCTGACGATCGCTCCCCGCCGGGGCTTCGTCTGCACGAGGCCGGTGACGGCGAGCTGCAGCAGCGCCTCCCGGATGGGCGTGCGCGAGACCCCGAAGCGGGCCGCGAGCTGGTTCTCGTCGAGTCGCGATCCCAAGGCGAGCTCGCCGGAGACGATCTCATCCTCGATTCGCTGCCGCAGCCGCTGCGCGTGGCTCATGCCGCCGTTCCCTCCCCCGATGAACGGGTCGCGCGCCGCCCCGCCCTTGAGGCCGGCGGATGTTCGGCACGCGCGGACATTATGCTGGAGCATTGACAAAATATACAAGGCGGTTTTCCATGCATACAACGAGGCGCCGCACTATTGCAGCGCACAAAATTACGCCGCGTTGTTTGCGGTGCGGGAGAGCTCCATGACGCCAACTCGTCGATCGCTGATCGCGGCCACGCTCGCGGCACCGGCCATCCTGCGGTTCGGCTTGAACAGCGCGCAGGCGGCCACGACGCTGAAGCTGTCCCACCAGTTCCCCGGCGGCACGATCGACGAGGGCGATTTCCGCGACCGCATGTGCCGGAAGTTCGCCAAGATGGTCGGCGAGCGCTCGAAGGGCGCCCTGGACGTCCAGGTCTACCCGGGCTCCTCGCTGATGAAGACGAACGCCCAGTTCGGCGCCATGCGCAAGGGCGCGCTCGACATGTCGCTCTACCCGAGCCCCTACGCGGGCGGCGAGATTCCGGAACTCAATATCGGCCTGATGCCCGCCCTCGTGACGTCCTACGCGCAGGCCGTGGCATGGAAGGCGGCCCCGGTCGGCCGCAAGCTCACCGAGATCCTGGACGCGAAGGGCATCATCCTGGTCTCCTGGGTCTGGCAGGCCGGCGGCGTCGCGAGCCGGGAGCGCGCCCTCGTGGCGCCGGCCGATGCCAAGGGGATGAAGGTCCGCGGCGGCTCGCGCGAGATGGACATGATGATGAAGGAGGCCGGCGCGGCCACCCTCTCGATCCCGTCGAACGAGTCCTACGCGGCGATGCAGACCGGCGCCTGCGACGCGGTGATCACCTCCTCCACCAGCCTGATCTCCTTCCGCCTGGAGGAGCTGTCCAAGGCGCTGACCTCGGGGCGCGAGCGCTCCTACTGGTTCATGCTCGAGCCGATCATGATGTCCAAGATCGTGTTCTCGGGCCTGCCGAAGGAGCAGCAGGACCTGATCATGGCGGTCGGCACGGAGCTCGAGGCCTTCGGCCAGGCCGGCGCGAAGGAGGACGACACCCGCGTCGAGGAGATCTTCGCCAAGGCCGGCGCCAAGGTCGTCCAGGTCGACGAGAAGTCCCTCGGCCAGTGGCGGGATCTCGCCCGCAGCACGGCCTGGAAGGACTACGCCGCCAAGAACGCGAACTGCGCGGAACTGCTGAAGCTCGCGGAGCAGGTCGCGTGAGCCACGGCTTCGACGCGGCCACGGCCGCTCCGGAGGCGCGCGGAGCCGAGGAACCGCGCCTTCCGGGCCTCCTCGGCGCCTTCGATCGGGGCATGCGCCTCCTGAACAAGGTGATCCTGGCCGTCGGCGGCCTCTGCCTGGTGGCCGCCTGCCTCGTCCTGACCCACAGCGTCGTCGTCCGCTACCTCCTGAAGGAGCCGACGGAGTGGCAGGACGAGATGGCGGTGTACCTCATCATCGGGGCCACCTTCCTGTCGGCGGCCGGCGTGCAGGCCAAGCGCGGGCACGTGGCGATCGAGGCCCTGACCGGCCTCCTCCCGCCGGCGGCGAACCGGGTCCGGCTCCTGCTGGCCGACGTCGTCAGCCTCGCCTTCTGCCTGTTCTTCGCGTGGAAGAGCTGGTCGCTCGATCACGAGGCCTGGGTCGACGGTCAGGTCTCGCAGTCGACCTGGGGACCGCCCCTCTGGATCCCCTACACGCTCATGTCCGTCGGCATGAGCCTGCTGTGCCTCCAGTTCGTCCTGCAGATCGCCGAAGCCCTCGCCTACGGGCCGCGGGCCGCCGGCTGGGCGCAGCCCAAGATCGGGCTCGGGGCCGACGTGAATCGCGACATGCACGGGGCGGCCGAGGTCGCGCCCCGGGGACCGGACCCGATGGGTCAGACCGTTTCCGCGAAGGTTGAACGATGAGCACGGCCGCGATCGGCTTCCTGTACGCGGGCGCGACCCTCGGGGCGATGCTCTCGGGCATCCCCATCGCCTTCGCGCTGGGCTTCGTGGCGCTCGCCTTCATGGTGGCGTTCATGCCCGGGGCCTCCCTCGATACGGTGGCGCAGAACGTCTACGAGGAAATGGCCTCCATCACCCTGCTGTCGATCCCGCTCTTCATCCTGAAGGGCGCGGCCATCGGGCGGTCCAAGGCGGGCCAGGATCTCTACACGGCCATGCACGCCTGGATGCACCGCATCCCGGGCGGCCTGGGCATCGCCAACGTCTTCGCCTGCGCGCTCTTCGCCGCCATGGCGGGCTCCAGCCCGGCCACCTGCTCGGCGATCGGCTCGGCCGGCATCCCGGAGATGCGCAAGCGCGGCTACTCGCCGGGCTTCGCGGCCGGGATCATCGCGGCGGGCGGCACGCTCGGCATCCTGCTGCCGCCCTCGATCACCATGATCCTGTACGCGGTGGCGGCCGAGCAGTCGCTCGGGCGGCTGTTCCTCGCGGGCATCGGGCCGGGACTCCTGCTCGTGGGCCTGTTCGCCGCGTGGTCGATGGTGCGCTTCCGCTCGGAATACGCCGCCGCGAAGGTGGCCCTGGAGCGCGGCGGGCCGGCCTCGCCGATCCTGGCGGACGAGCAGTACAGCATGGCGCAGCGCTTCTCGACGCTGCCGCGGGTCCTGCCCTTCGTGGTCCTGCTCACCGGCGTGATGGTGGCGCTCTACGGCGGCTACGCCACGCCGTCCGAGACCGCGGGCCTCGGCGGGTTGATGGCCCTGGCGCTGATCGCCGCGATCTACGGCGTCTGGCGGTTCCGCGACGTCACGCCGATCCTGACGGCGACGCTGCGGGAATCGACCATGCTGATGCTCATCATCGGCATGTCGCTGCTCTACGCTTACGTGATGAGCTACCTGCACATCTCGCAGTCGGCCGCCGCCGCGATCGTCGCGATGCAGCTCTCGCCGTGGGTGCTGCTGGTGACCATCCTGGCGCTGGTGATCGCGCTCGGCTTCTTCCTGCCGCCGGTCTCGATCATCCTGATGACGGCGCCGATCATCCTGCCGCCGCTCAAGGCCGCCGGGTTCGACCTCGTCTGGTTCGGCGTCGTGATGACCATCACCATGGAGATGGGCCTGATCCACCCGCCGGTGGGCCTCAACATCTTCGTCATCAAGAACATCGCTCCGGACATCCCGCTCTCGGACATCATCTGGGGCACCCTGCCCTTCGTGATCCTGATGGCGGTGGCGATCCTGATCCTGTGCCTCGTGCCGGGCATCGCGATGTGGCTGCCGGACCTGCTGCTCACGACGACGCGGTAGCTCGATCCACCCGGCCCGTGCGAGGCAGGCCCCTCTCCGCCCGGAGAGGGGCCTGTCGCGCGTGGGGACGCGGTCGCGCGAGCGCCGCGTCCCGCGCAGCGTCGGCCCGCGTCGGCGCGCTGGCCGGCGCGACCGGAGCCGCCTATGGCAGCGCGCGCGCCGCCCCGCCCCGATCCCGAGCTTCGGACCGAACCATGAGCCTCGCCTCCGTGCGCGCCTTCTTCGCCGAGAAGGCGCCCGACATCGCGGTCATCGTGCTGGAGACCAGCACCGCGACCGTTGCCGAGGCGGCGGAGGGCCACGGCGTCGCCCCGGCCCAGATCGCCAAGACGCTCTCGATCCGGGTCGGCGATCAGGTCGCCCTGGTGGTGACGCGCGGCGACGCGCGGCTCGACAACCGGAAGGCCAAGGCCGCCTTCGGCGGCAAGGTGCGGATGCTCGACCTCGGCGAGGTCGAGGCGCTCACCGGCCATCCGGTGGGCGGCGTCTGCCCCTTCGGCCTGTCGACGCCGCTGCCGGTCTACTGCGACGTCTCGCTGCGGGCGTTCGACGAGGTGGTGCCGGCGGCCGGCAGCACCCACAGCTCGGTGCGGATCGCGCCGGCGCGGATGGCCGAGCTGACCGGCGCCGCCTGGGTCGATGTCTGCGCGCTGCCGGGCTGAGCGGCGCGGTCAGCGCCGTTCCCGCTCCGCACGAGGCGCGGGTCCCCGCTCCCGTGCGGGAGAGGGACAGGGTGAGGGATCAGGTCTCTCCGGACGTGGCGCGCCGTCGACGGAGGATCGCGCGCTTGATCCTGAACGTTCTCGTCCCTCACCCCAACCCTCTCCCGCCTGGGAAAGGGGGCATGGCGCCTCTGTCTCGACACCGAAGACGCCTTCTCTCCGGACCGTCGCAACACCCTCCGGTGCGGCCCTAGCGCCCGGTCCAGTTGGGCGGGCGCTTGCCGAGGAACGCCTCCATGCCCTCGCGGAAATCCTGGCTCATGTAGCACATGAGGATCAGGTCATCGCCGGGATGCGGCGCGCCCTCGGCGCCGGCCTCCTCCTCGGCGAGCCGCCGCAGCCCCTCCTTGGTCGCCTGCATGGTCAGCGGCGCGTGGTTGGCCAAGAGCTGGGCCAGCGTATCGACCCGCTCCGTGAGCGCGATCCGATCGTCGACCACCTCGCCCACGAGGCCGATGGCGAGCGCCTCCTCGGCGCCGACGAGGCGGGCGGTGAAGATGATATCCTTGACACGCGCCGGGCCGATCAGGCCGGAGAGCCGCTTGAGGTTGCCCTGGCTCAGGCAGTTGCCGAGGGTGCGGGCGATCGGGAAGCCGAAGCGGGCGTCGCGCGTGGCGATGCGCAGGTCGCAGGCCGCCGCGATGGCCGCGCCGCCGCCCGTGCAGGCGCCGGCGATCGCCGCGATGGTCGGCACCCGCAGCCGCTCCAGGGAGCCCAGCACCTTGTCCATGAAGCGCTCGTAGCCCAGCGCGTCCTCGGCGGTGCTGAAGTCGCGGAACTGGGCGATGTCGGTCCCGGCCGCGAAGGCCTTGTCGCCCGCGCCGGTGATGATCAGCGCCTTGACCGCCGGGTTCGCGGCGATCGCCTCGCAGCAGGTGATCAGGCCCTGATACATCGCGAAGGTCAGCGCGTTGCGCGCCTGCGGTCGGTTCAGGACGATGCGGGCGATGCCGGCCTCGTCAATGGTGAACAGCAACTCGTCGGTCGCGGGCTTGGCGGTCATGCGCGGGTCTCCGGGTGGCGGCGTCAGGCCGCGGTCTCGCGGACCACGCCCCGCGCGATCAGCGCGTCGATCTCGGCCGGCGCGTAGCCGGCCTCCGCCAGGATCGCGCGGGAATGCTCGCCGAGCAACGGGGCCGGCCCGTGCACGCGTCCCGGCGTCTCGGAGAACTTCACCGGCAGGCCGAGCGTCTTCATGCGGCCGACCCGCGGGTGATCGACCTCGACCACCATCTCGCGGGCGAGGGTCTGCGGGTCCCGGTGCATCGCGTTCACGTCGAGGACCGGGCCGGCCGGGACGCCGCCGGCTTCCAGCCGGGCGAGCCACTCGGCCGAGCCGTGGGCCCGGAAGATCGGCGCGAGGGTCGCGGCGAGCGCGTGCCGGTTGGCCATCCGGTCGCGGTTGAGCGCGAAGCGCGGGTCCTCGGCGAGGTCGTCGGCGCCGATGGCCTTCAGCAGGCGCAGCCAGTTGGTCTGGTTGGCCGCGCCGATCGTGATCCAGCCGTCGGCGGTCTCGAAGGCCTCGTAGGGAGCGTTCAGCGGATGGGCCGAGCCCATCGGCCCGGGCGCGATCCCGGTCGCCATGGCGATGGCCGACTGCCAGTAGGTGTGGGTGATGCCGGCCTCGAACAGCGACGTGTCGACCGCCTGGCCCCGGCCCGTGCGGAGCCGGTTCGCGTAGGCGGCGAGGATGCCCATGGCGGCCAGGATGCCGGCGGTGATGTCGGTGACCGGCGGCCCGCACTTCATCGGCGGACGCCCGGGCCCCTCCCCGGTCACCGACATGAGGCCGCTCATACCCTGCGCCACGAGGTCGAACCCGGCCCGGTCGGCGTAGGGACCGGTGCGGCCGAAGCCGGAGAGCGAGCAGTAGACCAGCTCCGGGAACTCGACCTTGAGGGTCTCGTACCCGATCCCGAGGCGCTCCATCGTGCCGCCGCGGTAGTTCTCGATCAGGGCGTCCGCGCCCTTGAGCAGGCGCCGCAGGACCGCGACGCCGTCCGGATCCTTCAGGTCGAGGCTGAGTCCGCGCTTGCCGCGGTTCATCATCATGTAGGCCGCGCTCTCGCCCTCGAGGGCGGGCGGGACGGTGCGACGGGTGTCGTCGCCCTCCCTCTTTTCGACCTTGATCACCTCCGCACCCATGTCGGCGAGCATCAGCCCGCAGACCGGCCCGGCCATGATATGGGCGAGCTCGATCACCCGCATCCCGGCGAGGGGACCCGACCGCTTCATCGTCTCCGCCATCGCGCGCTACTCCCCGGCCGGGACGGTGGCCGCGGGGCCGACCGGCGGCATGACGGGATCCACGAACTCCCGCTCGGGGTGCATCGTGAAGGCCAGCGCGGCGCCGAGCAGGCACAGGCCGATCGAGCCGACGAAGGGCAGCGTCCAGCTCCCGGTCACGTCGACGATGACGCCGAAGACGATCGGCGAGACGATCGCCGCCACCGCCGAGCCGGTGTTCATCAGCCCGCTGGCGGTGCCGGCGTATTTCGGCGCGATGTCCATCGGCACCGACCAGATCGGGCCGATCACCAACTCGGCGAAGAAGAAGCCCGAGGACAGGAGCAGCGCCACGAGGGTCAGGTCCCGGGTCATGAACACGCCCGCGAGGCTCGCCGCCGCCCCGAGGAAGCCGATCACGATCACCGACAGGCGCGCGAGCTTCACCTTGCCGGTGCGGTGCAGGATCGAGTCGCTGAGCAGGCCGCCGACCGTGTCGCCGACGACGCCGGCGAAGAACACGCCCGAGGCGAACAGGGCCGAGTTCTTCAGGTCGAGGCTGTAGTTCTCCTTGAAGAAGCTCGGCAGCCAGCCGAGGAAGAGCCACAGCGTCCAGCCGTAGCAGAAATACGTGACGGTGACCGGCAGCATCCGGCGCGTCAGGGCACCCCACGGCACGCTCTGCTTCGCGCCGACCTGGCGGGGCGGCGGCAGCGTCGCGAGCTCGGCCTCGGTGATCGCCGGATGCTCGGACGGGTCGTCGCGGAAGTACAGCCACCAGATCGCGACCCAGACGAAGCTCACCGCGCCGAGGATGACGAAGCTCGTCCGCCAGCCGAAATGGTAGATCAGGAAGGCCACGATCGGCGGCGCCACCGCGTTGCCGAGCCGCGCGAAGGCGTGGGTGATGCCCTGCGCGAAACCGCGCCGGCCGGGCGCCGTCCAGTTCTGCATGGCGCGGGTGGCGGTCGGGAAGGTCGCGCCCTCGCCGAAGCCGAGCAGCACCCGGGCCATGAACAGGCTGACGAGGCCGCCGACCATGCCGGTCAGGATGGTCGCCGAGGCCCAGATCACCCCGCAGGCGAGCAGCGTGCGTCGGGCGCCGAACTTGTCGCCGACCGAGCCGCCGATCACCTGGAAGATCGCGTAGGGGTACGCGAAGGCCGACAGGATCAGACCGAAATCGGTCTTCGACATGCCGAAATCGCGCATGATCTCCGCACCGGCCGTGGCGATGTTCACCCGGTCCAGATACGTGATGAAGTACATCAGACAGAGCAGGCCGAGCACGCCGTTCGTGGCGCTGAAGCGCTTCGACATCGACCGTTCCTCCCATGGGGGCGCCGCCTCGCGCGGTCGCCGGGCACCTCGGCTCTCGGACCGGGCGCTCTTTCGTAATGCATTATTCAAACGCGTCGCGCGGCGGAACGCAACCGCCGACGTGCATCCGGCACGTGAATTCATTCCACGGGGTGCAACTGAAAACGGGGGCCGCCCGGGCCCCCGTATCGTGTCGGTCGTCGCCGGGAGGCGCCGCGGCGCCGGTCAGGCCGTCGCGGGGCGGAGCTGACCCTGCTCGGCCTCGGTCGGGGTGCCGATCGCCTTGCCGCGCGGCCCGACCCAGCTCCCGACCCACTTGCGCTGCCAGAGGGCGAGGCAGCCGAGCACGATCGCGGTGAAGACGGCGTAGCCGACGAAGCCCAGCGAGAACGAGCCGGTATACTGCTTCGACAGGCCCATGACGTTCGGTAGGATCGCGCCGCCGAGCGCGCCGATCTCGCCGATCATCGAGCCGGCCACCGCCGTGTTGGTGGGCCAGCGCAGCGGGACGAGCTGGAACAGCGCGCCGTTGCCGGCGCCGAGCGCCGCGAAGCACAGCATGAACAGGAGCGTCGTGAGCGCGAGGGACGGGGTCGCGGTCAGCGAGAGCAGGGTCGCGATCGCCGCCAGCAGCACCACCGACAGCACCGCGATGCCGCCCATCCGGTCGGCGAAGTAGCCGCCGACGATCCGGATGCCGGAGCCCATGAAGGCCGCCAGCATCGTCAGCCGCCCGGCCTCGACCTTCGTCACCGCGAACTGCTCGTAGAAGAAGGTCGGCAGGAAGTTCGACAGGCCGATGAAGCCGCCGAAGGTGATCACGTAGATCAGCGAGAACGCCCAGCCGTCCTTCGTGAACAGGCAGGAGACGTGCTCCTTGAAGGACTGGTGCTCGCAATCCGGCGGCTCCTTGGCGAGCACGATCATGACCGCCAGCGGCAGCAGCATGACGAGGCCCGCGAAGGCGTAGGTGGTCTGCCAGCCGTAGGCCTGGGCCAGCGGCGGGGCGAACAGCACGGCCAGCACGGTGCCGGAATTGCCGGCGCCCGCGATGCCCATCGCCAGCCCCTTGTGTTCCGGCGGGAACCAGCCGGAGCCGAGGGAGAGCGCGACGCCGAAGGACGCGCCGGCGATGCCGAGCAGCACGCCCATGGCGAGCACGTCGTTGTAGGAGGAGACGAACAGATAGCCGTAGGCCATCGCCAGCATGATCACGACCATCTCGGTGATCGCGGCGTTCTTGCGGCCGATATACTGGGCCAGGACGCCGAGCGGGAAGCGCATCAGCGCACCGGCGAGGATCGGCAGCGAGATCATGAAGCCGGTCTGGGCCGGCGTCAGCTTGTAGGTCTCGGTGATGAACGGGCCCATGGCGCCGTTCAGGACCCAGATGGCGAAGCAGAAATCGAAGTAGAGGAATGCCGCGAACAGCGTCGGGGGGTGACCCGACTTCATCACCGTTTTGAAGCTGGCCATAGCTGGTGCTCGTCGTAAGTGGGCGAACCGCCGTGCGGTCGCTCATGCCGGGGATCCGGACTCACACCGTCCGCTGTTTGGAGCGTCGTTGCTCCGCCGCCGCAGCAGGCGCGGCTCACCGGGCAATGCAGCAAGCGTGCCACGCCGGGCGAAGTCCCGCCGACCGGATCGCTCGGCCGTCGCGGCGCCGCGGCCGAACCGCGTACGGCAAGTCGCTGCCGCCGAGTCGCTGCCGCTCGGCGAGGCAGGCGTGCCGAGTAAACGGGCGCTCGCCCGGCGCCCTCACGGATCGGTGAGCGGCGCGGCCGAAATCGTTGCTGCACGAGGGCAACACACGCGGCGAGAAACGATCCGGAAGACCCTGTAAGTTGCCCTTGATGACCGTCGGCAACTTGGCGGTAAAGCGTGACCTTTGCTAAGCCCCGGGATGAGCTGTGCCGCGACTTCGTGCCGGCCCGCTCGCCTGCGCGTCGCGGCAAGCCCCGGCGACGCCTCCCGAGGAATTCGAACCATGTCCGCCCCGATCCGTCGCCTTCTCCTGGCCGGCTTCACGGTCCTCGCCCTCGCCTCCGCCGCGCAAGCCCAGGGCCGCGGCCCCGTGGGCGATGCCGGGATCGACGGGTTCGGCGACGACAATCAGCTCTACCAGGATCAGAACGGCGCGCTCTACGTGCGTCGCGGCGGCCGCTACCTGCCCTATACCGGCCGCACCGACTTCGTGCGCCCGGCACCCCCGCCGCCCGCCGCGCAGGCCCCGGTCGCGCCGCCGCCGGCCGCCAACCTGGACACGGACCCGACGGTCCCGGCACGCCCGGGCAGCGCGCCTCCGGCCGAGGGGCTCTCGCCGCTGGAGGCCGCCAAGGCCAAGGCCGTGCTCCGCGCGCCCGACAACGAGCCGATCGACTACGCCAAGATCTACGGCCCGATCACGGACGACGTGTTCCCGGTCCAGGCGTTCAATTACAAGAAGATGAACCCCGCGTTCCTCCGTCAGGAGATTGCCTATCACGGTCCCTACGAGCCGGGGACGATCATCGTCGACCCGCGGGCCCACCAGCTCACCCTGGTCGAGGCCAACGGCCGGGCCCGCCGCTACGGCGTCGGCGTCGGCAAGCAGGGCTTCTCGTGGTCGGGCACCGCGACGGTGAATTCCAAGCAGGCGTGGCCGGACTGGTACCCGCCGAAGGAGATGATCGCCCGCAGCCCGAAGCTCGCCAGCGAGGTCGACAAGCTGCAGAGCGGCCTCGGCGTCGCCGGCGGTCTGCGCAATCCGCTCGGCGCCCGCGCCATGTACCTCTGGCAGGGCAACAAGGACACGCTGTTCCGCATCCATGGAACCCTCGAGCCCTTCTCCATCGGCAAGAGCGTGTCGTCGGGCTGCATCCGGATGATCAATCAGGACGCGATCGACCTGTTCAGCCGGGTCGGCGTCGGCAGCAAGGTGGTGGTGCTGAACTGAGGCCGGGCTAAGTCCCCCGCCTGCGCGCCGCCGGTCCGGGACCGGCGGCGCGCGATTTAGGTCAGCCCGCGCCGGTGCTCGCCGAGGATCCGGCGCACCGTCCCGGCCTCGGACCGGTAGACCAGAGTCTCGGTCTGGATCTTGTCCGGCCGGAAGCGCACGCCGCGCAGCAGGGCGCCGTCGGTGATGCCCGTGGCGGCCACGATGACGTCGCCGCTCGCGAGATCGGTCAGGTCGTATTTCCGGTCCAGATTCGCGATGCCCATCTCGGCGGCCCGGCGCCGCCGGTCCGGGGTGTCGAGGATCAGGCGTCCCTGCATCTGGCCGCCGATGCAGCGCATCGCGGCGGCCGCCAGCACGCCCTCGGGCGCCGCGCCGGTGCCGAGATAGAGGTCGATGCCCGTCTCCTCGGGGCTCGCGGTGAAGATGATCCCGGCGATGTCGCCGTCCGAGATCAGGCGCACCGCCGCGCCGGCCGCCCGAACCTCGGCCACGAGCGCCGCGTGGCGCGGCCGGTCGAGGATCAGCGCGGTGATCTGCTTCGGGTCGACGCCCTTGGCCCGGGCCAGCGCCACGATGTTGTCGGTCGGGCTGGCGTCGAGATCGACGAGGCCGGGCGGATAACCGGGCCCGATGGCGATCTTCTGCATGTAGACGTCGGGCGCGGCGAGGAGCGAGCCGCGCTCGGCCATCGCCATGACGGCGATGGCACCCGGCATGTCCTTGGCGCAGAGGGTCGTGCCCTCCAGCGGATCGACCGCGATGTCGACCTCGGGCCCTTCCCCGAGACCGAGCTGCTCGCCGATGAACAGCATCGGCGCCTGATCGCGCTCCCCCTCCCCGATCACCACGGTGCCGCGGATCGGCAGGCCGTTGAGCTCGTCGCGCATCGCGTCGACCGCCGCCTGGTCGGCCGCCTTCTCGTCGCCCTGGCCGCGCAATCGGGCGGCGGCGATGGCGGCACGCTCCGTCACGCGGGCCAGTTCGAGGGCGAGCGTGCGCGGGACGCCGCGCGATGCCGGCTTGGGGGCCTCTTCCATGGTTTCCTGCCTCTGGCCGGGTCCGATCTTGGGGTCGGATCCCGGATGGATACCGTCGGATGACGGCCGCGCAGCGTATACGCCGGTTCGCTAATGCCCACTATCCTGCATCAAGCGGTGGGGGGGCACGCTACCGTATGCACTGTTATTCACGCTCGATCCGGATCAGCTGCGGCGGCTCCGCCAGCAGCCCGTCTGCGCCGATGGCGTCGAGCGCGTCGCGGATGTTGCCCTCGGTCGCCGCGTAGGTGATCAGCACCAGCGGCACGGGCCGGCCGGAGCGGCCGCGCGGATCGGCCTCCGGCCCCTCGACGCGGCGCTGCAGGATGCTCTCCAGGGAGATGGATCGCTCGGCCATCCGCTGCGCGACGCCGGCCGCGACGCCCGGGCGGTCGTGGACGGTGAGGCGGATGTAGTAGCCGCCCTCGTGACGCTGCATCTCCACGCGCTCGCTGGCGCGCATCGCCGCGGCCGGAACGCCGAAGGTCGGGCGGATCACGCCGCGCGCCACGTCGGCGATGTCGGCCACCACCGCGGAGGCCGTGGCCTCGCCGCCGGCGCCGGGACCGATGAGCGTGAGCTCGCCCACCGCGTCGGCGTCGATCGTCACGGCGTTGGTCACGCTCATGACCTGCGCGATCGCCGAGGATTTCGGCACCATGGTCGGGTGGACCCGCTGCTCGATGCCGGCCTCGGTCGCCTGCGCGACGCCGAGCAGCTTGATCCGGTATCCGAGCTCGTCCGCCATGCGCAGATCGAGGGGCTGCACCCGGGAGATGCCCTCGACCGACACGCCGTCGGCGTCGACGACGGTCCCGAAGGCGAGGCTCGTCAGGATCGCGAGCTTGTGCGCGGTGTCGAACCCCTCGACGTCGAAGGTCGGGTCCGCCTCGGCGTAGCCCAGGGCCTGCGCGTCCTTCAGGCAGGCCTCGAAGGTCAGCCCCTCGCGCTCCATGCGGCTGAGGATGTAGTTGCAGGTGCCGTTGAGGATCCCGTAGACGCGGGAGACCGCGTTGCCCGGCAGGCCCTCGCGCAGGGTCTTGATCACCGGGATGCCGCCGGCCACCGCCGCCTCGAAGGCGAGGGCCACGCCCTTCGCCTCGGCCTGCGCGGCCAGGGCGGCGCCGTGGCGCGCCAGCAGCGCCTTGTTGGCGGTCACCACCGGCTTGCCCGCCGCGAGCGCCGCCTCGACCACGGCCTTGGCCGGTCCCTCGGCGCCGCCGATCAGCTCGACCACGCAGTCCACGGATTCCGACCGGGCGAGCGCCACCGGATCGTCGAACCACGCGATGCCGGACAGGTCGAGGCCGCGGTCCCGGCCACGGTCGCGCGAGGAGACCGCGGTGACGCGGATGTCGAGGCCCGCCGCAGCGAAGGCGGCGCGGCGGCGCTCGACCATCCGGACCACGGACGCACCGACGGTCCCGAGTCCGGCGATCCCGAGGCGAAAGCTCACTGTCATGACCCCTTCCGTGCCCGGGCGACCGCGATGGACCGGGCGCCCGATGCGGCGCACTTCTGCAAGAAGAACTACCGTCTTGTCAAGTATTTGGCAGGGTTGCGAAATTCGCCCTGTCCGATTGTCTTGCGCGCACTCTTGGGCGCACTCAGCGGTAGAACGCGCTCACGCTCAGCAGGGCCTGCTTCCTCTGCTGCTCCTGCTGGGCGCGCTGCTCCTGGAGCTGCTGGGCCTGCTGGGTCTGGATCGTCGGGTCGGGCTCGGCCGGTAGCACGACCGGGACGGCTGGCGCCAGGGTCGGCAGGGTGACGCCCGGCCCGAGCGCCGCGGCGAGATCCGTGCCCGCCTGCGGTGTCTGGCCGGCCGGCGGCGCATCAGACGCGCCGCCGAGCGCGCCGAGCAGCGCCCGCGCCTTCTCGACGTGGCCGCCCATCTGCTTCTCGACCTTGTCGCGCACCGTGCCCGGGGCGCCGCCGTTGCCGGCGTCGCTGGCGTTGTAGCGGCCGACCCGGCCGGCGTTGATCGCCGAGTACATATCGAGCAGGCCCATGCCGGGCTTGAAGCCGCGGTCCTTGAGGAACCGGCCGGCCGCCTCGACCTGCTGCTCGGCCGTGCTCCGGTTCGAGACGCCGTAGTGCTGCTGCTCCCATGGGCCGAACTGGAAGATGCCGGCGTAGCGCCCGCCGGCCCCGCCCATGACGGCGGGGTTGAGCTTCCCGCCGCTCTCGTAGGACGCGACCGTGGCGAGATCGAGCGGGTTGGCGCCGATCTGCGCGGCCGTCTGCCGGAATGCGTCTGCGATGCTCACCGCCGGCTCCTCTTGAGCGCGTCCTTCACCGGATCGGGCTCCTCGTTGTCGTTGAGCGCGCTCGCGATCTGGTCGGCGTGCTCGATCCCCCACAGCTTCGAGCTGCGCGCGAGGTAGGCACGGTTGACCGGGTTGTTCTCGCGCAGCAGCGCGGCGGCTGCCTCCGGATTGACCAGGGCCTCGTCGAGCATGCGGTTGATCGCCCCGCTCTGGGCGGCCTTGACGCTGTTGCGGGCGAGCCGGGCGGCGATCGACGTGACGAACCACGGCACGCCGATCTGGCCGCGCTTGACCGACATGACGCCGCTCTGGATGCTCTCGGGCGACACGGAGCTGCGGATCGTGTCCATCATGCCCTGGGCCGTGCCGGAGCTGTTCGGCGCCCGGCCGCGCGCCCCGACGTTGGTGTGCTGGAGCACCTCCGCGAGCTTGTCGAGGTTCGCGAGGTGCTCGGGCTCGTCCCGGTAGGCCTCTTGGAGCACGGCGCGCACGTTGGGCTTATCCACGAACGCCTTGAGCTTCCCGGGCATCCACGGCTGCACGCCGTCCGTCGAGGCGGTCGTCTCGCCCTTCCGCCGGCCAACGCGCTCCGCTTCCTCCCAGATCGCCCGACGCATGCCGTCGACCGCGCCCTTCTCCCGGCCGGCGAAGTCGAGCAGCTCGCGCGCGGCCTCGGCGGGCTTGGCGGCCGAAAAGACGCCCTGGATCGCCCGGCTGGTCTGCTCGGTGCCGTAGTGCAGGTACTGGCCCACGGCCGAGCTGCCGCGCGTGTTCTCCGTGCCCAGCTCGCGCTCCAGGCCGGCCCGGCGCTCCTCCGCGAGGTTGGCCGACCGCTGCGTCCGGGCGCGCGTTTCGAGCTGGGCCCGCAGCTCGGGGAACTGGTCGAGCACGCGGCTGTGCTCCTCCATGAACCGGGTCGCGGCCTCCGGCGTCTGCGCGGCCGACGCGGCCTCACGGATCTGGTCGGCCACGGCGTTGCGGGCCCGCGGGTCGGTGCCGGCCTCGCGCATCAGCGCCTCGAACCCGCCCTGGTCGGCGCTGTCGGGGCGCGCGAACCGGCCCGGGACGCTCGCGTCGGACTGCCGGTAGACGCCCTGATTGCGATCGAGCACCTGGGCCACGTCCGTCTGCGGCCGGGTGAAGCGGTCGTTGAGCTGGCGCGAGAAGTCCCGGGCCGCGTCGTAGGCCTCGACGTTCGGGTTAGCCTGCCGGGCGTAGTCGTCCAGCGCCGTGATGTACTGCTCGATCACGCGCGCACGCGCGGGGTTAGAGGTGGACAGGGCGTCCCGGTGCTCGGCCGCGAGGGCCGAGCGCAGGTCGGCCGTCTCGCGCAGGGGGACCCGCACGGGCTCGGGCTCGGGGGCTGCCGCGCCGGCCGGCGCCGGGCGGTCGCCCAGCAGTCGTTCGGCCATGGCGCGCTCGGACGGGTCGAGCCCATCCATGGCCGCCCGGCCGGCCGCTCCGGCCCCATCGGCCGCGGCGCTGGCTTCGGCCGGGACGAACCGCTGCGGGATCCCGGTGAGGTGCGACGGGTCGAACAGGTCCCGGGCGGTCTGGGTGAGGCCGCTGCGGACGTTCCCGAAGGCGTCGACCAGCGGGCGGATGTCCGCGTCCCCGGTCGACACGCCGGCCCAATGGGAGCGCTCCAGCTCGCGCGCGGCGGCCTTGGCGTCCTCCAGGGCGGCCCGGATGTCCTGGCCCCGGGCGTCCGGGTGCATCTGCGCCTGGAGGCGGCTGGCCGCTTCCTCGAACCGGGCCTGGGCAGCCTGGGCCTCGGCGCTCGCGCCGGTCTGGAGCTGCTCGCGCCAGCCGGCGAGGCCCTCGCGCAGCGCCCCGGCGTTGCCCTCGGGGGCGAGGCTGTCGATCGCCGAGTTGACGGCCTGCTCGTTCTCCACGCCGCGCTGCGCCAGGGTCGGACTGCCGGAGGTGCGGCGGCCGTACTCCGTCGCGGCGATGCCCGGGTTGCGGGTCACGTCCGCCAGGGTGTCCTGGTAGCCGGGGACCGTGTCGCTGATCGGCTTGGCCCGGCCGCGCTCGATCGCGGACACAATGTCTGACGTGTCGAACACGTCGCGCTTGCCGACTGGCACAGTGGGCGCGCCCGACGCCGTGGCGAGGCGATCGACGACTGCGTCCCGCACGACCTGATTGGCGAACCGATCGCTGCCGGTGATCGCGCCGTACACGTCGCCGACCTTGCTGATCGCGTGGCTGCCGATCCCGTAGAGCCCCAGGGCGCCAAGCGCGCCGGCCAGATCGCCGGCTGCGTGCCCAACCCCGTGCTCGTCGACACCGGCCGCGCGCGTCAGCTCGTTCACGCCGGCCGCGCCCGCGCCGGCCACGCCGGCCGCGCCGACCTCGCGGCCCAGGAACTTCGAGGGGTTCGCGGCGGCCTGCTCGACGAAGTGCCGGGCGATCGGGTTCTGGATCGCCCGCGCGCCCTCCATGCCGACCTGGGCGGCCTTGCCGATCGCCGCGCCCGCCGGGAGCGCGGCGCCGCCGATCTCCTGCCCGATGCGGTTCGCGGCCCGCTCGAAGACGTTGTCGCCCTGGCGCACCGGCAGGTCGAGGTTCGCGCCCGTGGCCGCGTTGATGCCGCCGATGGTCGCGTCGTTCGCCGTGTCCAGCGCGCTCTTGTTGAAGTCCGAGCCCAGGAAGGGCTTCGAGATGTTCGGCGTCAGGCCGAGCGCGGTCCGGAGCTGGGCCACGCCGGGCGTCAGGTTGAGCACCATGGTCGTCAGGTCGACCGGCAGGCCGGCCATGGTGGCCGCGCCCTGGGCGACGCCGCGCACCCCCTGGTCGGCCACGCCGAACAGGCCGGCCAACGCGCCGGAGCGCCGCTCGCCGCCCTCCTGGGGCTTGGACGTGACCGGGGCGGCCGGCACGCCGCGCATCTGGGCGTCCAGGTCCGACGACTGCTGATAGGGGGACGGCCCCTTGGGCCCGAGCCCGACCTTCTCGGCCGCGCGCTCGACGAGCCCGCCGGCTGCGCTCTCGGCGCGCGACAGCGCCCCGGCGACCAGATCGCCGATGCCGCCGGTCGTGGCCGGAGCGGCCGGCGCCGCCTTCGGGGCGCCGTAGACCGACTGCATCGCCTTCGAGATGACCGCGTCCGGGGTGCCGTCCGGGAACTCGTTGATCGCGCCGTCCGGACCTTCGACCTCGATCGGCATCACTGTAGCTCCCCGCTGGCGGTCCACTTCCGACGAACAGGCGCGCCGGCCGGCGCCGGGGCGGGCCCACCAGCGGCGTCCGGCGGCCGGATCGCGTTGGCGGCCGGCGCGGCCCCGCCGATCATGGCGCGCTTGGCCGCGATCTGCTGCCGGATGCCGGCGATGACGGCCTTCGTCTTGTCGGCCGACTTGAGCATGCCGTCGATCCCGAGCGCCTTGGCGGCGATCTCCATCTGCTGATTGCTGAGCCGGCCGTTCGGGTCCTGCATCTTGGCGTACTGCGCCAGGATGGTGTTCTCAAGCAACGTCGCCTGCGGGATATTCGGGTTGAAGTATCGGGACATCTCGGGCGGCAGAGAACCGTCCTCGACCTGCTTGAGATAGTCCTGGGCTTTGGGGCCGAACATGGTCGCGGCCTCCTTCATCGTCGCCATGGCGTCCTGGCCGATGCCCAGAACCTGCCCGGTGAGGCCGATCGACTGCGGATTGGTCGTCGCGATCTTGTCGAGCGCGTTGACGCTCTGCTCCAGGTTCGAGAGATCCAGGAGCTGCGTCTCGATGTTGGACTTCGCGCTCGCGCCGAGCCCGGTGTCCGACTTGTTGCCGGTGAGCTGGGCCGTGTAGGTGCGCGAGCCCGGCGGCAGCTCGGCCCCGGTCTGGGTGTCGACGAGCTTGCCCGAGCCGTCCGTGCGGGCGGTGCCGGACTTCCCGTCCGGGGTGTCGTAGTTGAAGAACTGCGCCTTCTGGGTGTCCGGCGCCGGGGTCTGGCCGATCGCGTCCAGCCGCGAGGCGATGCGCGGGCCCTGCGGGGTCATGACGGTCTCGACGGGCGTGTTGCCGAAGGCAGCCGCGCGCTGCGCCGCCGGCTCCATGCCGGCGAGCACCCGCGCCTTGACGGCATCCTCCGTCAGCGGCTTGTCGCGCCCGGCGATCGTCTCGCCGTTCGGCAGGACGGCGTTCTGGCCCTCGTTGACCTTGATGATGCCGCGCCGCTCCTGCGGCACGCCGTACAGGCTCGCGACGCTCGGCGGGGTGTAGCCGACCTGCCCCTCGGACAGCGGGTCCATCAGCTTGAGGGTGATCTTGTTCTGATTGTCGGCCGCGTTCGTGGCGAGCGCGCGGGAGTTGTCCGCCGCGTTCGCCTTGAGCGTGGTCGCGTTGTTCCGGTCCACCGCCGTCAGGCTCTGGCTCGGCGCGTAGGCGCCCGCGATCGAGGCGAGGCGGTCGAGCTGGCCCTGGTCGCTGTTCGGGTCCTGGGCGAGCTTGTAGGCGTCGGCGAGGTACTGGACCTTCTGGAGGGTCTCACGCGACTTGGCGCCGGCCAGGATCTCCTGGGGCGTGACCTTGAAGGCGTTGGCGATGCTGTCGAAGGCGCCGGAGATCTGCTGCGGGTCGACGGCGTTGTTGCGGAAGGACGGCATGTCGGCCTCAGACGCGGTAGGGGCTGCTGGCGAAGGACGGGGCCGCCCCGAAGGGCTGGGCGATCGACATGGGCGCGGCCGGCAGGTTGCCGTAGGCGTTGGCGATCGAGCCCATCCCGGAGGCGGCCATCGTCGGGAGCGAGGTGGAGACGTTCCCGCCGGAGCTGGCGCCGCCACCGAACAGGCCGCCCAGGGTGCTCCCGTTGATGCCGGCCGCGATCCCGACCTTGCCGAGCCCGCCCGCGAGGCCGCCGAACAGCTTGGCGGTGTCGCCCGCATGGCTGGCCGCGTTCAGCTCCTGCGGCAGCACGGAGGCCGAGCCCCGCATGAAGTTGCCGATCTGGCCGATCTGGGAGGCGTCCCGGGCCTGGGCCAGGGCGTTCGTCCCGAGCAGGTCTCCGAAGGACCGCAGGTCGCCGAGCGCCGTGGCCTGCTGGCCGGCGTAGGCGTCGGCGCTCGCCCGCTGGGAGGCCTCCCCCTGCGTCGTGATGTTCGAGCTGCTGGCCGGCGCCTCGACGGTCGTCGAGGCCGAGCCCTGGGCCGGGAGCTGGGCGCTGCGGAGCGTCGAGGCGAGATCGGCCGCCCGGTCCTGCTGCTTGCCGGCGAACCCCTCGTAGAGGCTGTTCGAGTGCTGCTGGACCTGCGCGGCCTCCTGCCGGAGCTGGGCCTGCCGGGCCTGCTCGGCCGCGTAGGCGCGGCTCGACGCGGCGGCGGCCTGGGAGGCGCCGATCGAGTTGGCCGCGATGCCGCCGGCCGAGAGCGCCGCGCCTGCGATGGTGAGCGGATCACACATGGGCCTTACCTCGTGACGCGGACGGAGCCGCCGGACGTGCCGAACAGGCCCGAGCCGCCCGTGTAGGTGCCGTTCGCGATAGCCGCCGCCCGATCGGCCTGGGCCTGGGAGGCGAGCGCGCCGGTCGTGGTGGCGAAGGCGTCGACAAGCGGGCTATAGGCCGCCGGCTGCGCCAGGATCGCGGCCTGATTGGTCGCCGAGCTGGCGGCCTGGGCCGCGTCGCCCGTGGCGTTGAGCGTCGAGATCAGGTTGTTGCGGGCCTGCTCGACGTTGCTCCGGGCCGAGTTGGCGTAGCTGTTGGCCTGATCGGCCACGTTCGTCCGCTGGGTGTTGTAGGTCTTCTGGAGCTGGCCCTGCTGGAAGCCGCGGGTCGAGCTGTCGAGGTTCCCGTTGCGGGCGAGCGAGTAGGTGAGCTGACGCTGCGCGTCGCCGTACTGCCCGTCGAGCTGCGGGAGCTGGAACGCGAGGTAGTTGTCGCGCTGCTTGTTGAAGAAGTCCGGCGTGAATTGGCTGTCGAACGTCGAGTTGATCTGGTCGGTGCCCTGGCGGATAGTCGCCTGCCGCTGGGCCTCCTCCATACGCGCGATGTTCGCCTGCTTGCCGGCGCCGCCATCTTTCTTCGACATTACTGCACTCCCGGACGGCGCATAAACACCCCGACGCGCTCGAAGCCGTGCTTCTCCAGCAGGCGAGCGGTCTGTTCGGTGTAGAGCCCGTTGTTGTTGCCGCCTGTGATCTCTTTCGCGCCGAGCCTAGTGCTCCAGGCGATCAGATGCCGGATCAGGAGTGCGGCCGCCCGAGTGCCGCGCATATCGGGACGAACGAACATTACCTGCTGGGTCGTGAAGATGCCAGAGGCGAAGGCGTAGCTTCCGATCGACGCCATCATGAAGCCGATCAGCTCCCGCTGGCGCTCGACCACGAAGAAGGTCGGCTCCGCGGTCGCGAAGGAGCTGTCGATCGTCTCGTTGATGATCTCCCGGTCCGGCGGGATGCCACGCACGCTCTCCTCGACTGCCTGGACGCACAGCTCGACCAGGGCTGAGCGGTCGGCTTCAATGGCGAGGCGAACGAGCATCGGGGTCGATCCAGGCGTACATGGCGAAGTCTTCGCGGTCGCGCCCGTAGGCGCGCAGGGTGCTCTCGCGCTCCAGGCCGAGCGTCTCCAGCCAGCGCTGCATCTCCCGGTAGCTGTCGAGGGTGACGCACTCGATCCGGTGCGTGCCCGCCGCGGCGAGGCTCGGGAAGTAGTGCCGGCGGATGAAGCGGGTCATCCCCAGAGCGATCTCGGGGAAGCGGTCGGTGCCGTAGAACAGCAGCGTGGCCGAGCCCGGCCGCACCTCGACCGCGCCGCCGATGCAGACGGGCTCGCCGTCGTCGGTCCTGGCACAGAGCAGCTCGGGCCGCCGGCCGAAGCGCTGGGCGAGCCAGGGCGCGAGATCCTCGGCGGCCACGGGCGCGACCGCGGCGAACTCCATCACGTCGCGCTCGCGCATGCCCTGGCCGACCTGGAGTGCCGTGGCGTAGCTGACGGGCTCCAGGGTCATGACCGGGCCTTGTCGCTCTCGGCCGAGTAGGTGATCGCGGCCGAGCCCAGCACCGCCGGCTTGTTCGGCAGGTAGCGGCCGGTCGAGCGGAAGCGTAGGGAGAAGTGGGTCGCCTGATGGCTCGCCGGGATCCGGTTCGCCATGAAGGTCGTCTCCGTGACGACGCCGATCTTGTCGCTGGCCTCGACCTGCGCCGGGTCCATGCCGATGTCGACGCGCCAGGAGCCACGGACCGCGGCGTCGATCCCCTGGAGCGTCTTCGTCTCGGTCGGCCGGTCGCCGTCCAGGTAGGGTAGCCACGCCACGGCTTCGGTGTCGTCGTACAGCAGCTCCGCGCCCAGGCCGCCATACACGTAGATCTGGTCGCCAGACCTTAAGTAGACGCGGCGCTTGTAGACGATGATCTCCTCGACCTTGAAGCCGGGCTTGTAGATTGTCCATGCGCTCACCTTCGCCGCGGGGAAGTAGGAGAACACGAAAATCGTATCGCCGATCGCCAGCCAGAAGCGGCCATCGCGGGGCTCGATCACGCCGATGGCGTTCTGCACATCCTCGGCGCTCTGCTGAGAGACGAAGTCCGTCAGCAGCACGTCGATCGCCGAGCCGATGTCGGTGCTCACGGCCGCATTCGAGGCGTCGCGCGCCTTGAGCGAGCGGAGCCCGGAGGCGTCGAGGTAGAACAGGTCGGTGTCGCCGAACTCCGTCACGCTGCGCGGGCTGATCGTGCCCGTGTTGTGCAGCGACTGGATGCCCTTCGAGAGCGCCGGGTCCGGGTCCATGTAGCGGACCTGGACCGTCCGGTCCGAGAAGATCGCGAGGTAGTTCTGGTAGCGGCCGATCGCCGTCAGATCCTCGGACCCGTAGTCCTCCTCGGACAGGTCGTTGAAGCCGGCACCCACGCCGGTCGTCGGGGCGGGCTCGGTGCTGGTCGTGGTCGTGACGGAGCCGTCCGGCTTGGTGACGACGACGGTGATCGACACCGTGCCGTCGCCGTTCGTCTTCCGGGTCGTCTCCGTCTTCGTGGTCTTCCCGTCCGCGTCGGGCGCGCTTACGTCGGTCGTGGTCCCGTCCGGGATCTTCGTGCCGCTGTCCGCGTCGAAGTTGGTCGGGTCAGCGAGGTTCGAGTAGATCAGGTTCGGGCCCGTCAGGTAGTACAGCTTTCGGCCGAAGGTCCGGACCGGCGAGCCCGGGACAACGGCGGTGTTGGTGCCGTAGTTCGTGACGCGCTTGCCGTCGTAGAACTGGTAGATGTCGCCGTCCGCGAAGGTGCCGACCGCAAAGATCTTCCCGGAGAACAGGTCGAAGCTCCGGACCGCGACCAGCTCGGTCGCGCCGTCCGGGTGCTGGAGGCGCTGGTAGTTCACCCCGTTGGGCACGCCTGGGTCGGGGATCGAGCCGAAGACGGTCGGCCCGGCCTTGGTGAAGGCGAGCCCCACGGTGCCCTTCGGCAGGGTGTAGACCGGCACGAAGGCGGCGCGCTGCTCGAACTCGCCGCCCCGGTTGATGTGGCCGTCGACCGCCTGGACGAGCGTGCCGCCCTTCGAGGTTTCGGCCAGCTTGCGGGTGTCGAGGCCGCCCGTGAACTCGCGGATCCAGATCGTGCCCATCACTTGCTCGCCGGGCGGTAGTCGACCATCGGCATGCCGCGCAGCGGGGCGCGCTCGGGGCGCTCGGCGAACAACTGCACGCGCCGCCGGGGCGTCAGGTCGCCCTTGAGCTTCGCGTAGCGCGCCGCGGCCTGCTGGAGCTTGAGCTGGGCGTCCTTCGCGCCGGCCGCCGCGAGCAGCTCGGCCGCCGCGTACAGGACGATCAGGCGGTCATCCAGGTCGCAGACATCGGTGTCGTCGCGGAAGGGCCGCAGGTTGCGGATCCCGACGACCTTGATCGAGCCGTCATCGCCGATCCCGGTCCCGGCGTCCTGGTCGGGCACCGGCCACAGCTCGATCCGGTCGTCCTCCCAGATCCGCCACCGCCGGACCGGCCAGCCCTGCTGCCCGCCGTCGCTGTCGATCCCAGCGTAGCAGTCCGCCTCGATCCCCGAGCCGACCGGGAGCCAGCGCGTCCCGAAGCGGACCTCCAGGTGCAGGATCCGTTCGAGCGCGATGTCCTTCGGGAGGCCATAGTAGCGCTGGCCGCGCTGGCTCGGGAAGAAGCGCTCGATCCGGAGGTGCGGCCAGTCGTAGTCGTCGTAGAGCCACTCCTGCATGCGCTGGAGCAGGCGGACCTGCGTCTCGCGCTGCTGGGCGTTGTGGGAGGGGTTCGGCGACAGCCGGCATTCGGCCCGCAGGTCGTCCAGCAGCTTAAGCAGCGTCTGCCCGCGGGCCATCGTCGTCTCCCCTTACGAGAACAGGGCGTTGGCGTCGGCCGCCGGGGCGACCTCGGCGTGCTTCTGCTCGGCCGTCTTGGCGCCGGCCGTCTCGACCGGGCCGCCGTCCGTCCGGGCGCCGGTCTGGGTCGGGACGGAGCCCGGCCCGGTGCCCTGGGCCTCGGCGCGGGCGCGGAGCTGGTCGGCGCGGCCGTCGTCGGTCGCCTGGAGGGCCACGCCGGGCGGCTCGTCGTTCTGGTGCTGCGTGCGCGGGTCGATCAGCGTGCCCGCCAGCTCGGGCTGCGTCTCCGGATCGGCCGGGACCTCGGTCGGCTCGAACTCGGTGTTGTCCCAGCCGACCTGCACAGGCGCGGTGCCCGGGGCGCCGTGGGTCTGCTCGACGGGCACCTCGACGGTGCGGGTCGTCGGCCGGGCGCGCTGGGTCGCGCGGAACAGCTCGTCGGACAGCCCCAGCTCGTCGATCGTCATCGGGAGCAGGGTGTGGCTCGGGAACATGGTCTGGAGGTGCGGCTTCCCGTCCTCATCCCGGGCCGAGTACAGGCCGGCCAGACGGCCCAGCTCCTGCTGCTTCGAGCGCTGCACGGGCTCGCCGGGCAGGATGTCATGCACCGCGTCGTCGCCGTGCATGCGCTGGAGGATCTGGATCTCGGCGGGCGTAACCGTCTTGGGCACGCTGTTTCCGCGATCTCCGGCGAGGGCGACAAAGACGTGTGCGGTGTCCATGGTGGCGGGCCTCCTAGCCCCTCAGATTTGAGGGCGGCCCCCGTAGGAGCCGCCCTGTATTAAGACAGATCAGACGACACCGTTACTTGATGTCGTAGACGCCGCTCGTGTTGAGCTGCGACGCGATCATGACCGCGGTCGAGGTGAGACCGCGGTACATCACGTAGCGGTCGTACGGGCGGGGCGGAGAAGCCTTCTTGTTCTTCTCGCCGATCATGTACATCAGACGGATCCGACGCATGTCGATCGCGTACATCCGCTTGGCGAGGCCCATGTCGTCCAGGGTCGGATCGTAGATGATCTCGTTCCCGTCCCAGGTCGGATCGGCCATCTTCCCGTCGTTGGTCCCCGCAGCGCGGAAGCCGTTGAGCGAGTAGTTGCCGTTCGCACGGATCTCGCGCTCCATGGCGTCCAGGAAGTCCGAGCCGGCGAACCGGCGCAGCTTCACGCCGCCCTGGGAGAAGCGCTTGAGCTGCCGATCCTCCTTCTGGAGGAACTGCATCAGCACGCCGCCGCCGGCCGCCGAGCTGGCGATGGCGTCCATGCCCGTGCCGGCAGCCGCCGCGGCGGCCGTGGCCGCCCGGTTGCGCCACCAGGGGTAGGTGACGCGGGACAGGCCGCCGGTCGAGCCCACTGCCGGGTTGTCGAGGATGATCGACATGATCCCGGCCAGGGCCTTCGCGTCGCCCGTGCCGTCGCCGTGGAGGAGCTTGTCCCAGGACGCCTTCTTGTCCTCGTCGAAGTCCTCCATCTTGCCCTCCAGCAGGTTCGCCAGGGCGAACTGCTCGCGGCCGTCCTTCTCGGACGTGGTCTGGTCCGCACCGTCCTCGACGACGGTGATACCGTCGATCTTAAGCTCGGTGTGGGTGATGCCCAGGCCGATGTGGTGCTCCTTCCAGGGGTAGCCGACCCGGAGGTTCGACGCCGGGTTGTAGTACGTGACCTGATCGTCGTGGGTGTAGCCCTGGAAGGAGCCGCCGCCCTGGCCGCCCTTCACGCCGATCGAGACCAGACCCTTGCCACCCGGGAACGACCCAGCGGAGGCCTCGAAGGCCTTCGACATGGGCTTCTCCTGGATGTTCTGCTTCTCGACCTTGCCCTTGTTGAGGTAGTAGTCGAGCGCAGAGTTGGCGATGTTCGCCAGTTCGTTTGCAGTAAACGGCATGACCTTATCCTAAGCCGTGCGGCCCTTAACCTGCGGCCTGCTGGACGACTTCCAGCATTGACCGCGGCGCGGGCTTCGCGTTGCCACCAGCCACTGATCCACCCGTGACGGGCTTGGTCGCGGTGCGCGGGGGCGCCTGCCGGCCCGGGGCTGCCGCCGGAGGCGTCGCCGGGGGCTTGAGCGCAGCGTTGACGGCCTTGTAGGCGTCGTCGAGCTGGGCCTTGACCTCGGCGGGCGTCTTCGGAACGTCCCCGTTGTGGTGGCGCCACGCGATCTCGCGATGGATCAGTTCGAGCTTCGTGTCGTAGTTCGGGTCACGCGCCCGGCGGTCGGTCTCCCAATCCTCGGCGGCAGTCGTGATCGAGCGCGCGTGCTCGGTCTGGGTCTGCTCCTGCCGACGACGCTCCTCGAACCCGCGCGAGGCCTCCATGCTGGCGACGGAGGCGCGGGAGCGGCTCACCTCATAGGCGGCCTCCTGCGTCATCCGGCCTTCCTGGACGGCCTGTTGCAGATCCGGGGACAACACCTCGCCCGCCGCCTTCAAGAGGTTCTCGACCCACGGGCGCGCCAGTTCCCAGGCTTTTGCCGGGTTCGTCTTCGCCATGGCGCCCACCGTGAGCAGGTCTGCCGCCTCCTGGGCGGACATCCCATTGTCACGGATGAACGTGTCGACCTGCCGATACTTCTCGGCGTCGCCCTTGTTGGCGTTCCGCTCGCTCAGGAGCTGGCGGAACCGCGGATGCTTGTTGAACGGGACATCCGAGTAGTTCTCGTTGTCCGGCTGCTTGGGAGCGCCTTCGCCGGGCTTGTCACCCGTCTCGGCACCTTCGGCTGGCGAGGCCGCCGCGGCGTCGGGCTTCTTGGCCGGGGCCGCGTCGCGGACCACGCCCAGAAGGCCTTCGTCTTCGGTTTTCGCCTGCGAGGCGGACGAGCCCTCGCCATCAGCAGGCGTGGCGCCATCGGCGCCGGCCTGCCCGTCCGTCCCCTCGGAACCGGCCTGGACTTCGAGAGCCTCGTCCAGTTCCTCGGAGAGATCTTCACGGTCGAAAGGCATGTTGATCCTCTAACCCTTTGCTTCGATACGACAGAATGTCCGGTGTCGCAAGACAGATCAGACTGGTGGAGCCTTAGACTGCGCACCCATCGGTGCGCCACGTCCGGCGGGCCCACCAGGGGCCGCCGGGCCGTTTGCTGCGCCGTTGTGCCCTTGGGCGTCCGGCTGAGCGTTGGGATCTCCCGGCGCGGCCTGGGCCTGCCGGTTCTGCGCGACGATGGACGGAAGGCTGTCCACCAGGGCGTCGGTGAGATCCATGCGGTCGTCGAGGCGCCGGAGCGTCTCGCGAGCCAGCCACTGCGGGCTGATCCCCTGCATCTGCATGATGAAGGGCAGCATCTTCTCCCAATTGGCGATCTCGACCGCCTGATTGGGCTTGCCCGTCGAGCCGGCCTCGATCTCCAGGGACAATTCGTCCGCGATCTCCTGGAGCGTCATCTCGGGCCAGACGGCGCCCGGCCCGACGACCTTGACGACGGTCTCCTCGGACATCTCCCGCATCAGGATCTGCCCGGCACCCCGGACGATCGCGGTGAGGAAGTTGTCGAGATCGTCCACCGCCGACTGGTCGGCCGTGGCGTTGGCGCCGGCCGCGATCGAGTTGGCGGTCGCGGTGCCCTTCTGCGGCGCGCCGAGCCCGGCCGTCGAGTTGCCGACGACGTACTGGAGATCGGCCATGATCTCCCCGACATCGTACAGGTTCGGGTCGACGCCCGGCACGGGCACGGCCTGGAGCTGGGTCTTGATGTCCTTCGTCGGATCGATGTTGAGGCCCGTGGCCGAGAACGCCGGGGCGGTCCCGAGCCAGGACAGGTCCTCATCGGTGAACGAGCCCTTCGAGAACACCCAGCGCGGGCGCGCGGCCCGGCGGTGCTCGCGCTTGCCGTCCCGGGAGCGGTTGTACTCCTTCTGGATGTCGCGCAGCAGCGCCACGTCGGACGGCGGGAAAAGCTCGTCCTCGCTCTCGACCGCGTTGAACGTCAGTGCCCACACCGGCCAGAACTGGTCGACGTAGACATCCGGGGCGGCTGGAGGCTTGAGGAAGCCCTCGTGACCGTCGCAGATGTAGTACACGAGCCCCGCCGCCTTGTCGAAATACTCCCAGACAAGGCACAGATCGCCCTTCGGCTGCTCGCCGGCCGGCTCCTCACTGTCGAGCATGTCGCTCTGGTGCTGGTAGCTCTCGGACGTGTCGTCGGCGAGCTTCCCGCTGGCGAGGTAGGGCTTGAACTTCTTGCCGAGATCGACGCCGAAGATCTCCTTCACCTCCTCCGGGGTGTAGAGGTACTCCAGCGTCAGATGCCGGGCGCCGACGAAGCCTTCGAGCGACCGGCACAGGCGGTCCGGGATGACCCGGGTCGACTGCGGGAAGTCGAAAACCAGGCCCTCGGACGTGACGATCTCAGGCTCGGCCGACAGGCTCTCGACCATGGCCTCGATCTCGGCCGCCTCGGCCTCCAGATCGGCCACGGAGCCTTCGTCGCCCTGCTGGGCCTCGATCAGGGCCTTGAGGTGCTCCAGGCGCACGCGGCTGTCGTTCAGCCGATACTCGACGCTCGGGGACGGGCCCATCTGCCGCTGGTAGCAGAGCTTCACGTAGCCGACGCCGGTCGTGCAGGCGCGCCGGACGGTCTGCTTCATGCTCTCCTTGAAGCCCAGGGGCTGCTGCTCCTTGATCGCGTGGGCGAACAGCTTCTCCAGCGTCTTCGCGATCCGCTGGGCCTGCATGCGCGCGGCCATGCCCTCCTGGAAGTCCTGGATCAGAGCCCGGGCCTCGGCGAAGCCCGGCGGGAGCTGCGGCTCGGGCGCCGTGGCGCCGGCCGCCAGCGCGTTCGGGTCGCCGGCAGCCTGGGCCTGCGACATCTGCGCGGCGGCCTGGGCAGCCTGCATCGTCTGGAAGGCCATCAGCAGCGACTGCTGATCCTCGTTCCAGATCTTGAAGTCAATCTTGTCGGCCCGCCGGGCGACCGCCTTCGGGTTCTTCGCGTAGAGCGCGGCAGTCTTGGCCTTGACGTGACGGCCCGTGATATTGGCCTTGTACTTGTCGTCCGACCAATCCTTGTCGTGGCCGCGCATCGCGACGCGCATATCACTGCGCATCTGCTCGAAGGCCTTCTTGAAGTGGCGCTTGTCCTCGCGGATCGTCTTCGAGATCCGCCGCTGGAGCGCCAGCTCCTGCTCGGTCGGGGCCTGCTCCTTCGCCGGACCGACCTGCTCGGGCGTCACCTCGGCAGCGGTCGGAGGCGCTTCGTCCGCGAGTGCGGTCTGGGGGTCGTCGAACATCAGCCTCGGGCCTCCTGGTCCTTGCGGATGCGAGCCCGCCGCACGCCTTCCTGCACCAGCTCCTCGGCCTTGTCGCGAGGCAGCGGCTTGCCAGTATAGGCCTCGTAGAGCCACTGTGCCAGCTTCACGCCGTCGTGCGTCCCGTCCCCGTTACTGGTGGCACTAAGTACATCCTGGTCAGTGATCTTGCCCTCGAAGATGATCGGCATGTCAGTACCCTCCCCCTTGCCGGATCTGGTCGTCGCGCTCCTGGCGGCGCTGCATCGCCTTGATCCAGGCGTAGCTGCCCGTCTTCGGCTGCGCGGCGGCCTTCTCGGCCTCGGACCGGCCGGGCGCGAACATGCTCTGGAGCAGGATGCCGAAGTAGGCGAGCGCGTCCACGAAGTCGTCGTTCCGGCCGTTCGGGAATTTTAGCAGCTCGTCGATCGCGCGCTCAGTCCAGGCGGCATGCCGCGGGAAGAACACCTTGCCTTGGGCGACCCGGCCGGCAATAGCCTGGGCCCGGACTTCCTTGTTCTCGCTCGGCGTGATCTCGCGAAGCGGGAAGTAGATCTCGCGCTCGCCCATCCGCTTGCGCAGGAACGGCCCGATCGACTTCGAGATGTGGCCGCGCTCGGCCGCCCAGATCAGCGGTTTCAGCTCCTGGGCCATGTCCAGCATCGCCTCGACGATGCGGTCGGTCGCCCAGCGCTCCCAGATGCAGTTGGTGAGCCAGAGGTTGTTGCCTCGGTCGAGCCCGCCCCCGAGCAGCACGGAGGCGTCGTGCTTCTTCCGGTCCTCGCCGACCGCGTGGTCCGACGTGCAGTAGGGCGTCAGGTTCGCCGGCAGGTCGTCGGGCCCGTAGAGGCGGATGTTGTCGCGCAGGAACAGCGTCCCGTCCACGGCGGACGGCTGCTGCTGGTAGAGCGCGTGGAAGCCGGTCGGATCGAGGCGCCGCTGCTGCTCCAGGAACTCCTCATCGAACTTCGGCTGGCCCTTCGACAGCGGCCAAAGCGCCCTCCCCTTCGGCCGGCCGAGCGGGTCGTCGTCCACCGCGAGCGCCGGCAGATCGATGATCTTGAACTTCGAGGCCAGGATCGGGTCGTGCTTCGGGTTCGTCGGGTCGGTGATGCGGCCGACCGGATCGTCCTCGTGCCAGCGCTGCATGATGATGACGACCGGGCTGCGGGCCGACATGCGCCGGGTCATAGCGACCTTGACGACCCACTCCCAGACTTCCTCGCGCACGGCCGCGGACCGGGCTTCCTCGGCGTTCTTGATAAGGTCGTCCAGGATCAGGAAGTCGGCTCCGCGGCCGATCAGTGCCGTCCCGCGACCGACGAAGAAGGCGAGCCCGCCCTTGGTCGTCTGGAGGCGGTTCTTGGCGTTGCCGCCCCGCTGGAAGGCCACCTCGGGGAACACCTGCTTGTACTGCGGCGTCGACATGATGTTGCGTACGTCGGCGCCGAAGTCCTCGGCCAGATTGTCCGTGTGCGCGGCGACCACGATGTGCCGGCGCGGGTCGCGCCCGAGCAGCCACGCCGGGAAGTGCCGGGAGGTGAGCTGCGACTTCCCGTGGCGGGGCGGCACCGTCAGGATCAGGAACGGCATGTCGCCGCGCTCGACCTTCTCCAGGGCGAGGCCGATGGCGCGGTGGAAGTCCTGGTCGTCGTAGGCCGAGCGCTTCGCGTCGTCCGGGTCCTGCGGGTCCGGCATGGTGAAGCGCACGAACGGCATGAAACGCTCGCGCGCCTCGGTGACGATCTCCTCGCGGTCGAGGGCGCGGATCAGGGCGACGGCCTTCTCGCGCTCGACCTTGCGCTCGGCCTCCGGCTTCACCGGGGGCGTCCAGTCCTTCCGCTTCCCCGTCTTAGGGTCGATCCTAGCCACGGGAGGTTGCCTTGTTGATCGCTTCGAGTACGCGGGTCTGCATCTCGTTAAGCCGAGTGTCGATCCTATCGAGATGGTCGAGGATCCGGTCTTGACTGTTGCTGACGCGCAGCTCGATCTCTTTGACTTCGGATTTCGTCAGGTAGTTCCTCGCGAGATCCTCGCGAACGTCATGAACTTGCTCGCGGCAAAGCGTCACCGCGCCATTCACGGCGCCGAACCGCTGCTCGACCGACTTCTCAAAATCCTCGCGCCATTTTTGTCGGTCTGTGTCGATCTTGGTCGAATAAGTTTCAAAGGACTTCTGAGCCTGAGCTTGACCGCCAGACCTGAATACGAGCGCACCAACACTGAGGATACATGCGATGAACGCAAACGCCGTCGTCAGATCTAGCTGCATGACGTGGGCCTGGACCTCTGCTGCCTTGTCGGCTGTTGCGGGGTTGCCGACTACGGCAGCAACCGCCCCGATCATCGGGGCAGCAGCTTGTCGAGCCCGAAGGGCAGGTTGGGCAGCGTGAGCTTGCCCGGCTCGTCCTGGGCGGCGCCCGTGTTGTCGATCCCCGAGCGGACCCGCTCGACCGCCACGCCGATCAGGCCGGACGCCTTGGCGGCGGTGTAGAGGTTGAAGGCCACCACCACGACCGGGAGGGCCCACGGCGGCAGGAAGCCGAGCACCATGTTGAGCGGCCAGCCCAGGTCGAGGTTGGTCGTCCAGTTCTGCTGCAACGTCACGGCGAAGGCGCCCAGGCCCGCCAGGATCGAGCCCACCGACGCCCAGGTGATCTTGGAGCCCGTCTTCACGACCGGGTTGCCGGCCTTGGCGAGCGTCTTGGCGGTCACGCCGGCCCGCTCGGGCGACACGGTCGGCCGGCTCGCGTCGTCGGCGAGCAGCGCCCGGGTCTGGGGCCCGTAGTGCCCGTCGATCGCCACGTCGGTCCGCTGCATGGCGGTGTGGGCGTTCTCCTGGAGCGCGGTGATCGCCGCGGCGGTCCGCTTGCCCCACTTCCCGTCCGCGAAGCCGACGACGTGGTAGCCGAGATCGAGCAGCCGCTGCTGGATCGCCTTGACCTCGAAGCTCGTCAGGGCGTCCTCGGGCCACTGGCCGCGCTGAAGGCGCGCGGGCGGGGCGGCGGTATCCATCGGGGCGGCCCTGGCCGGCGCGGTGACGGCGCCCAGGTAGCCGGCCGCGGCCTTGGCGCTGGCGATGCGCCGGTCGAGGTGCGGGATCCCGGGGCGCAGGTACTTCGTGCAGACGACGGCCGCGGCGGCCTCGGGCGTGTCGGCGCAGGCCAGGATCGCCCGGTGCGCCGCCGTCTCGATCGTCAGCAGCTCGTGGACCATGTAGCGGTAGTTCGTCTCGTCGGCCGCCGGATCGAGGCCGAGCGCGGAGGCCCAGGCGAGGTAGGCGCGGCGCCGCGGCCCGGTCCACTGCATCCAGCCGTAGCCGCCGGCCGAGCCCGCCACGACCGGCGAGATCTCCTGGAGGGTGTTGAAGCCCTGGCTCTCGACATCGCCGTTGCCGAACAGTCCGGCGACCTTGTTGCGCGTGTATCCTAAGTCGTTCTGGGCTCGTACGCCGAAGTTGGCGCAGATCGTCGGCAGGCGAGACTGCATGATCTTATACTCCGGCGAAGATGATCTTATTCGTGACGTGAGCAGGCGGGACGATGCTGAAAGGCTGCGACCCGGTCGGGTTCGCGTTCGTCCCGTCGACTTGGAAATCTGCGCTTGCCTGCTGCGGTGTGCTTTCGCCGTTCACCGTGCCCGTCCAGACGTTCTGAACGGGAAGGGCTCCGCTGGCGGTCGTCACCGATGCGGTCGCCAAAGCCCCGTAGGTGGCGAGGTTCTGCTTCGGGAAGTTCACCGTCACCTTGCCCGCCGGCAGATTGTTCGGCAGGTTCGTGATCTTGAGCAGGGTCTGCTCTTTGCCCGCCCCAGCGTCGAAGGCGCCGGCCTGGAGGCTGCCGCCGTCGACCGTCGCGACAAGGCGCCCGGCGCCAGTGCCCCAATAGCTCGACAGCATGTCGTCGCGGCCGAAGTCGGCCCGGCCGCGGCTGTCGGGCACGTTGAAGGTCGTCGCGCCGTCGCCGTTCCCGTACGGGAAGATGCGGATCGTCGCCTGGACGGCGCTGGCGGTCGCCGCGGCGTTGATCGAGAGCTGGCCGTTCTGATCGCTCACCAGCCGCGCGCCGGCCGGGATCCCGACGCCCTCGACGATCGCCGAGCGGAGGCCGAGCCCCGCGATCGATTTCGAGGCGTTGAGCAGGGTCTTCTGCCCGGCGCCGATGTCGACCTGGAGCGTCTCGGTGAGTGCGGCGAACAGGTCGGCGTAGTCGGTGCGCGAGATCGGCTGCCCGGCCTCGAATAGCCAGCCGGCCGGCGCCCGGAAGCCGGCGTAGGCCATGCGAGCGCCGATCGGCACGGTGCCGAGCCCGGCGCCGATCTTCGAGGCCGGCACGGAGCCGTCCTGGAGCTTGGCGCCGTCGATCCCGGCGGCGAGCTTGGCGTTCGTGACGCTGCCGTCCTGGAGCGCGGCCGTGCCCACTCCCCCATCGGCGATCACGACCGCCTGCGACAGGTCGGCGGCCAGCTCCCAGCTCGTGCCGCCGGCCGCCGGGTCGACGCCCAGGCTCGGCACCAGGGCCCGGTAGATCCGGTAGCCGCGGGTGACGGTCTCGTCGGCGAGGTAGGGCTGTGTCGCGCTCCACGGCCGGGCGGCCCCGGTCCCCAGGATCAGGTCGGCGGCAAGGCTGTTGCGGGTGACGATGCCGTTGGCGAGCTTTCCGTCCGCCCGCAGGACTGTCTTGAAGGCGTCGAGCAGCGCGTCGAGGGCGTTGTTCGTCGTGTCCAGCTCAACATCCAGCTCAGTGCCGGGGAAGCTATCGTCGCCTTGCGCCTGCTGAAAGGCGGTGAAGGAGAACAAGCGGCGGATGGTTGCTGGGAGCGTCATAATCAGACGTACTTATGACACAAGGCGGACAATCACAAGACGGATATCTGAGCGCGAGAGGGGCCACCCGTCTCATGCGCTGCCGACCGAAAGACGATCGTCTGATTTATCCGGGGCTGTCAGACGAACTTCTAGAATTGTTTGCGAGATTGTGTCGTTCGCCACCCTGAAAGTAGCTTCCTCGCAATTTCAGGTAGTGCTAGCTTAACAGCCCTGCCTGTTGATCTCACTGATGTCACTATGAAGCTCCATCCAGCCGACGCTGCTACGACTATTATTATCGTACTGAGTAATGCGAAGATGAGCATCGATAGAGCGGTGCGAATAAGAAGCAATAGGGAAGAAATTGAAATTGCTGCTGAGATAGTCGGTCAGATTGAGCGCGCAAGATTTCCAATCCAAACGATCAGTCGTGCGAGTTCATTGCGTCGACGCTTCACGCCGGATGATGTTATTGAGATAGTAAGAAAAATGGACGTATCCGGTAAGCAGCTAATGCTGCTTATCAATGACCCTTTGTTCCGAAAACTTCTAAATCGCGTTCAAGCTCGATTGGTTACGTCAGCACGTGGCGAGTTAAAGCCAGAGGTGTTGATGCAATATCCAGAGTTTGGAACGGATGAAATAAGCTTGCACCAAGTACTTACTAGGCTAGCCGAATTTATTGAAGCCGTAAAATCGGAGACACAGTTCGGTGAGCTATTTGGGGATATTCTGCCTGAAATAGATACAAGCCGTGGAGACTCTGACGTTTCCCGAATCAATCTAAGTGCATTGAGAAGAATTGTACCTGAACAGAAAATCGCGCCCGTACAGTTTAAAATTGAAGACGATAAGATCTTTATCGATCCCAGACCAAGCAAGTCGGACAAAAAAGATAAAACGAATATCGAAATCTCAAAGGAGAAAATACTGGATGACGGGCGGGAGATTATAAGCAAATTAAAGACGTCAAACTGTGATAAGCGACTAATAGAGAACTTTGAGGCTTTGCAGCAGAGTATTGCATCTGACGAAAATGCAATACGAATTGGCGTTAATAATATCTCTTTCGGATTTATATCGGCGGTATTTAAGGATGAGTTGCCTGAGGCCATCAACGCTTCGCTGCAAGCTCATAACTTAAGCGTGAATATGTATGTCTCACAGTTTCCAGATTGGGTTCGATTCTCTGAGAATGCGATGGCGGCAGAATTGACTGAGGAAGATGCGTTATCGGTCAAGACGGGCGTCGGAAAAATAATTAACTATCTTGATAACAATCCTGAAATCGCTGACCCCAGCGTAAGTAGAGCGCTAAAAGGTCTTTCAAGAACCATCGATAACCCAGCTCAATCCAGTAAGAAAGCTACGTTTGCAGTCATAAGAACCGCTGAAAATCTTCTAAGTAAGGTTTTTCACTATGCAATATCTTACTTTGAAAAACTCTCGGTCGATACCGCTAAGGAAGTGCATAAAACTGCTGTCAAAGGCTTGGCCATAACGATAGTGACGCTGGGTGTGAGCGGCGCAGCAGAACTTTCTGGAGTTTCAGCTCGGATCAAAGAGTTATCTTGGTTAAAGAATGCGATCGAGATTATTGAGAAACAACTTAAGCCGCCAACTCCACGTTGATCGCACGACTAATATTCGTTGCCCCGCCATGAAAGCATGACGGGGCAAAATGTTCGTTGCGCTGACGTTGGGGGTCTAGATCCTATAGGTCAGGTTGTAGACGCGGCGCTGTCTGCAGCCTTGGGCGCTGGAAGCGAGGCCGAGAGCGCCTCAACCGTCTGCCGCAAGGTGTTGACCTCGGCCAGAACCGGATCCAGATCGGCCGGGTCGATCCCGGAGCCGGAAACCTGTCCGACCTTCGCGGTCAGGTTGTCGACGCTCGCCTTCGCGCCTTCGAGCGCGTCGCGTAGTTCCTTCACGGAGGCCATCAGAAGCTCCTGGATTGCCGATTTAAACGCCGGCTGAGCCAGCAGGCCCGAGATCAGCTCCTCGGCCTCGTGCTCAAGCGCGGCAGCGGTGAGTGGAAAGCGTGCCATGACGGACGATATGTCCGAAGACAAGACAGCGTCAAGACACAAATCAGACGCGGCGATGGAGCGAACCCGGAAGCTAGTCCTCGATACGCTCCCACTGGGCCCCGTTCGGGACCGTTTCGCGGCCCTCACGCTCGACGAGCTGCGGGGCCTCGAATTTGACAGTGACCTCTGGCGTCAGGTGCGCGTTGCGCTCAGCCACGTCGAAGGTCGCTACCTCAACTAGATCTCCGGAGCCGGCGGTGCGGGCGTGCCCACCGCCAGCGCCTTCCCGGCGGCTTCGAGCCGGCGGGCCTTGGCGGCCGACAGCGCCGCCTGGGCTTCGTCGACCTCGCGGTGCCCCGAGCGGTAGATCTGCTGGTACTGCTCGGTGACCGCCTCCGCGGCCTCCTTGGTCGGCACGACCGCCAGGAGCGAGCCGCGCTCCCGGGGCGAGGCGTTGTGCTTCCGCGCCGTGTAGACCCGCTGCCGGGTGAACCGGACAATCTGTCCGATGTCCAGGCTGCTCGGCCAGCTCGTCCGGAACAGCCCCCACTGGCCGACTAGGGCCCGCTCGGCGTCCGTCTGCACGTAGGGCTCACCAGTAGCCATGATAGGCGCCCTCCACGACCCAGAGATCCTGCGGGTGCGGCCCGCCGATCCCGATCCCGACCTCGGCCCAGGCGCCGGCATAGGTGTGGACCTGCCAGGACAGCCGGAGCGCCGCGATGTGGCGGATCACGGGGAGCCGCTTCCACCAGACGCGCCGCTCCGGCGCCTTCCAGCCGTTGTCGAAGCCCTCCTGGCGCCACGCGGTCTCTCCGTCGTCCGACAGATCAGACGGAAGGGCGACGCAGCGGGTCGGGAAGCCGCATTCGCCGTCCTCCTGGCAGGTCTGGAGGCCGCAGCGGTGCGCGGCTGGCACGGCGAGGCGGTAGCTGGCCTCGACCTCGGCGAGCTTGCGGGCGACGTGCGGTCTCACGGGCGTTCTCCATCGGCGACTTCGGGCATGCTGGCGATGTCGAGGGCCTCGCCGAGCCATAAGCGGGCCTCGTCGAGCTTCGTCGCGACCAAGGCGAAAGCGCGGCCGGCCTCGCGCGTGGCCTTCTCGCGCTTGACCGTCTCCAGCGCCTTGTGGGCGTCCTCGATCAGGCCGTAGAGCCGAGTTTCGGTGTCGGTTTCCATGGCGGTTCGGTCTCCTATGGCCGCTCTGGGCCGCGACAGCCGCTCTGGGCCGTCTGGAGACCTTATGACACCGTCAGACCAATCGTACAACACGTCATACGGGGTTACCCGGCGATCCGGCGGGTATTGCGCTCCTCGAACAGCGTTTCCCATTGCCCGTTAAGGCCCTGGCGCGCCTTCCGAGTGATCTCGCGTTCTTGCCTCCGGATTTTCCGCAGTTCCGTCTCCAACGACGGTGAAATCGATCTCAAGTCTGGAGAGCCCTTGGCCTGTATCTTCACCCGAACGTCGCCCTTGTGCGCAACGATATCGACGTCAGACCCCTTCTTTCCACCGAGCGCCCGCCAAGCCTCCTTGGAAATAACGAACGAGGCAGTAGTTTTGCCTGCGTCATTTCCTATGGCGAACACAGGGTGTCCGCCGTCCAACCCACCATCGACGACGCCGATGACGGGTTGGCGCCGCCGGCCCAGAAATATCCGGACGTTCTGCTCGAACTCACTCCAGCCGGCCGTGACCGTCCGCGGCGCCGGCACCCAATCGACTGCCGCCTCGGCCGGCTGCGCCGTCAGGTCGTCTACCAGCACGGAAGCCGCCTGGGCCTCGGGCGTCTGGGTCCGGTCCCAATGGGTCGGCAGCCGGGTCATGGTCGTGCCCCGCTGGATCCGCTCCAGGAGCGGCCGAGCCTCGCCGTACAGCTCGCGGAGCTGCCAGCGGGGCATCATCGCGTCGATCTCCCAGCGGCTGTAGCGCCGCGTGGAGTGCGCCGGCACCTCGAAGGAGCCGAACGGGTCCGACTTGACGAAACGCACCTCGCGGCCGACGTGGTCAAGCACGAGCAGGCCGGTCTCCGCGACCCCCTCGGCCGGTTCGCCGATGTAGAGCGGCACGGCGCCGGGCGGCAGGTCGTGGAACAGCAAGCTCGACATTGACCGCCGCATCTCCTCGGGAGGTGCCGCCAGTATGGTTCAGTCCGGCGCGTCGGACAAGATGTCCGGCGTCAGATCAGCCCGCGGAACCGGCGCGGCAGCTCCCAGAACTCGTCGAGCTGGACGAACTCGCGCCGGTCGAGCAGCTCCGTGAACCGGGCCCGCACCCGCTCGAACTCCCGATCGCCGGCCTCCAGCTTCGTCCCGACGCGCCGAACAGTCTCCATGTCCCGCTTGACGTGATCGAGTAGCGGCTGGGGCGGGATCTGGTGGTGATCGACCTGGGCCTTCTGGATCGTGTTCCGCTGCATCTGGCGCTGCACGAGCAGGTCGTTGTCCACGAAGGCGATGTGGAACAGGTAGAGGAACGGCGCGATCGTCGTCGCCGGCACCCGGTGGCTGAAATGGAAGCCAGCGGCCCAATCCGGGCGCTCGCGGATCAGCGTGGGCTTGCACAGCGAGTTGAACGGCCGGATCACGCTGCGCTGGTCGGTCAACGGGCGTGCCCAATCCAGGGGGCCTTCCCGCGTGTGGTCGTGCAGCAGGTCCACGCCGAAGGCCGAGACGATCGACGGGGCGCCGGGCAGCCGCCGGACGAACTCGACAAGGTTCGCGTCCCGGGCCGGATCCGCCACGACCATCTCGTCCGTGTCGGTGAACAGGACCCGGTCGTAGAAGTAGAGCAGCGACGTGCAGAAATCGCCCGCCGCCACGGCCCGGCGGTGCTCGTCATGGGGCGAGCGCGGAAGCCGGAGGACGTTGACGGGCAGGTCCCGCGTCGACCCATCGGTCGAGCCGTGGTCCAGGACGTAGCAGTGCTCGGCCCCGACCTGCCGGCTGTAGTGCCTCGCCCAGATCGGCAGCAACATCGCCTCGTTGAAGGCCATGGTGACGACGGCGAGCGGCTGTTTGGTCATATCTCACGCTACCGCGAGCAGACGAACCGGACAAGACGGACGAACCGGACAAAACGGGGATGATCCGGACAGAATGTCCGGTTAGCCGTTTCGACCGCAATTTTCTCAGCGGCCCCGGCCACCGCTGACGCGCGCGGACGCGGGTGTACCCGGGGGCCGGGGCGCGCCCGCGCGGCCGGGCGGCTGCCGGGCGCCACGCGCGAGGCGTCGGACTTCCCCTAGAAGTGCGCCACGCCCTGTTAGATCAATGACTTAGCATCCCGCACCGTGCGGTTTGGGGCGCAAATCAGTCGAAAAGCCCGCCCGCGGGCGCCGGAAGCGGCGCCGCTTCGAGCACGGGCGCGTCAAGCTCCGCGAGGTAGGCAATTGCCCGCTGCCGCGCCTCGACAAGCTCGGCGCGCGTCATCTCGGACAGCGGCTTGTCGAGCCCCGCGCCCTCGACGCCGCCTAGGTGCGTCATCTCGGCGAGCGCGCGGGCCGCGGCGACGCGCGGAGCCTTCGGCGCGGTCTTATCCAGGGCGATCTCGACGAGCACGGTGCGCGCGACGGCCGCGCCCTCGCCCTGCACGCGCAGCCGCACAGCCGTTTGGATCGCGGCGACGATGTCCGGGCGCTTCAACGCCTTGGACGCGGCGGACGGCGGTTGCGCATACCCTGCGACGGTCGCCGAATAGACCGCATCGCCTGTCCGCACCATCGCCTCAACGAATGCGCTTTCCTGCGGCGTCATCCGCCCTTTCAGATCAGGCACTTGCAGCCTCCGGACATTCTGTCGGCGGCACAACGGGATAGCGACGCCGCCTATTGCCGCTCCCGCTCTTGATAGGCCGCATCTATCGATTGAGCAAATCGGCTGTCAGACAGGTACGCACTTTTCCGGACATTTTGTCTGTCGTGCCGCTTGACGTGACGGACAATCTGTCTGATACAGGTGCTGTAACGCAGTCACTAACGGACACGGTGTCATGATCTTCCAGACCAAAGCCCGCCCCTTATTAGCCGCCCTGCTCCCGCTCTGCTCGACCATGTCCGTGACGGCGCAAGCCGTCGCGGCCGAACCCGCTCACACCTTCATGGCCTACACGGCGCCGCTAGCCGCTCCCCTTGGCGAGACGGCCCCGCATATCCCGCTGATCGCCGCAAGCGCGCTGATCGCCGCTTCGGCCCTCGCGATGTTCCTCCCCTTCCGTAAGCCCGCCGCGCCTGCCGTCGAGGCGCCTGCCGCGCCCGTCGAGGCCGCATCGGTCGGGCCCATCTACTGCCCCCGCACCCGCCGTTGGCGTGACGCCTCGACGGGCCGCCTTGTGAAGGCTCCCCGCTGATGATCCGCTTCATCGTCCTCTGGACCGTCCCGGGCCTTGGTTTCGCCTTTGAGGCGGACGTGGCCGCCACCTCCCCGCGCGAGGCCCGCGCCACCTTCCGGGCCATGTTCCCCTCGGACCGCGTCAAGGCGGTCAAGCTCCCCCGCGGCAACGGCCGCTTCGTCTGATCTGTCACCCGACGCGCTAGAAGGATCGAACGTCATGCCGAACGTCGTCGCTAACCGCCAAGTCGCTCACATCTGGGCCCATCAGGCTCAGGACAGCGCCCGCTCGCACAACGGCAATTTCTGGTTTGAAGGCCGCAAGCTCTACAGCTATTCCACGCCGATCGCGCACCTTGTCCCGGGTGTTGACGGCGAACTGATCGCGCTCGTTACTGCGCGAAGCTATAGCGTCACCACGAACGGCAAGCATATCGGCCCGGCTCACTCGGCGCTCGGCTACGGCCGCGTGCGCAAAACCTTCACGGTTTCTTTCATCGGCGCCTTCGGCGGTCAAAACCGCGGCGACCGCAACCTTGACGCGGTGTCCGCTCCCGAGATCCACGCGGCGAACCTGGAAGCCTACCTCGCCGACTACACCGCGACCGCTGAACGGCTGCCCCGGAAGCGCGACTACGACCGCGCCGAAGCTCTCGCTTCGCTCAACCGCATCGCCAACCCCGCGTGCGACTACGCCGAAGCGTTCGGCCTGCCGCGTCCGGCCTACGACACCGACGCGGACGAAGCGGCCGCGTTCCGCATCTGGAGCGCCCGCAACACGCCCGAGCGCATCGCCGCGCGCCTCGCTCGCGCCGAAGCCGCGGCGGCTGCCAAGGCGGCCCGCGACGCTCGCGACGCCGCGGCCCGCGTCGAGCGGGAGCGCACCTTGCGCGAGGCCTGGCTGTCGGGTGAGCCGACCGCCTACTTTCACGGCCGCGACGAACGCGGCGGCGCCTACCTGCGGGTGCGCGGCGACGTGCTGGAGACCTCGCTCGGCGCCGAAGTCCCGCTGTCCCACGCGATCAAGGCTTTCCGCTTCGTCAAGCTGTGCCGCGAGCGCGGCGAGGCTTGGCACCGCAACGGCCGCACCGTCCGCGTCGGTCACTTCCAGGTCGACAGCATCGAGGCGTCGGGCGACTTCGTGGCCGGCTGCCACCGCATCAACTGGAGCGAGGTGGAGCGCATCGCCGCGAGCCTCGACCTGCTCAACGTCGAGGCGTCCGCCGACGCTGTCGAGGCCGCGCACGTCTGATCTGTCGCCCGACCTGTCGCGACCCTGCCGCCTTCGCCCCGCGCGAGGGCGGCACAGCCGCCACAGCGGACCCCTTGCCTGCCAACGGAGCACCACGACCATGGCTGAATACCACGTCACCACCTATCCGCCGCACGTCGGACCCGCCGAGATGGCGCTCGTCGCGCGCCGCGTCGACACCGCGGGCGCCCGCTTCGTCGGCGCCGTCGTCGCCGTGCTCGACAGCCTGTCGCTGCGCGACACAGAGGGCGGCTGGCGGGCCTACCGCGCGGCCATCGCCGCGGCCGGATCGCTGCGCCGGGGCGCCGTCGCGGCGCGCCTCACGGTCGCGGGCGGCTACGTCGTCCTGGTGGAGCGCGTCGCGTGACCGCCCGCGCCGTCCTGCTCCCCCTCGCCGAAGCGTCCGCCGTGATGTTCGGCGCCGTCGCCTTCCTCGCCGTCGCTGTCGCCTTGGGTGCGCTCTGATGTTCTACGTCCTCGCCCTCGCCGCGGCCGGGTCCGCGGTCGCCCTCCCCTTCCTGGGCCTCGCCAAGCTGACGGAGTGGACGCATCGCCGCTGCCACCCCTACGACTACTAGCCGCCCGCACCCTGTCGACCCTGAAAGGCCCGCTCCCCCGAGCGGGCCTTTTGCGTTTCGTCTGATCTGTCGCGAGCGCCGTCCGCTGAAAATCGCCAGAAACGGCCCGCCAGCGGCCGCGGCGGGGTCCGGGAGCTACGACGGGCGCCGAAAATCGGCCTTGAGCCCTGGCGGGCCGTTTCTGGCGAAACGCGGAGCCATCGCGATCCGGACGGGATGTCCCGGGGCGCCCGCGCAACGCCCGCCCGGGGCGTGCCCGCCAGTGCCTGCCTGGGCGCCCGGGCGCCGCGCGCCCGGCGCACCCGGCGCGCCCGCCGCGCCTGCGGATGGAGGCCCTCGACCTGCCGTCTCGATCGAGCCCACTCCACGACGGGAAAAGGCGCTGGAAAATCTTTTCGGACAAAACGTCCGAGATCGCTCGGTCAGGGATACATGGCGGGGCGCAGCTCGGCCCCCGCGGCCGGGGCGGATGCCCTGTATGTAATACCCCCTAGTTTGCGGCAGTCTGAGCAGAGCGCAGCAAACTAGAGATTCGTGAACGATACCAGGGTGTTGTTCGGAAGTTTGCGGCAGTTTGCGGCGCTGCTGCATTCTTAGTTTGCTGCGGAAGTTCGCTGCAACGATTTCAACGACTTAGCTGGTTTGCAGCAAATTGGCCCGTGCCTTGATCGCCTAGTTTGCTGCACCCAATCAGTCGAAAAATCCGCCGTCATCGGACGAATTGTCCGGTTCACCGGCCGTTACCGCCACGGCCTTGAGACCCATGATAGCCCGCCGCGAGCCGTCGCGACCCACTTCGGCCTCCACGACCGCGCCGATCGCGACGAGCTGCGCCAGGGCTTCCTCGACCTCTGCGGCCGTGTAGGGCGCCAGGGCGCCCGTTTCGCGGCGGCGCAGGATCGGCTCGGCCTTGCTCTTGGATGTGCGCCCCAGGGTGAGGCGGACGCCGTCGCGGTTGGCGCTCGACACGGCGTCGAGCACGATGCGGTGGAGCGAGCCCGTAATTTCTGGGGCCCCCTCCGCGACGGTCCTGGACGCCGTCACCACCTCCAAGACGCCCGCCTTCCACATCAGCTTCCACTTCGCCCCGGCCGGGCCGTAGTTCGACTTCTTGGTCGTCAGCTCGCGGTAGAGCCCGCCCTCGTCGCCGATGTGGTCGAGGTAGAAGCGCGAGCGCACGGAGCCGTGCCACGCCGTCGAGCCCGACGTGCCCTCCCCGTTCTGCTCGCCAGCCCGGGACGGGTGCCCGAGCATCAGGCAGGCGCCGCCCGTCTCAGCGGCCAGCCGGCCCGCACAGCCCTGCACGAACTGGCGGACCTGCTGCCGGTTGATCTCGTCACCGCCGAAGATGTCCGCGATCGTGTCCAGGCATGACACTTCGACGCCCAGCTCCTTCGCGACCCGCACCAGCTCCTCGAACAGGGGCGTCGCCTTGAGCACCACGCCGGAGCCGTGGCGGTCAAAGGTGCAGAGCAGGTTGTCGTCGTATTTGCGCGAGACGAGATAAAGCCAGCCCGACAGCTCGCGCTCGTCGCGGCCGAGAGCCCGGCAGATGTCCCGCACGCGGGCGTGCAGCACGTCCGGATCGTCCTCGCAGAAGAAGCCCAGGCACTTCGCCCGGCGCGTCTGGAGCCCCAGGAACGGGATCCCGAGCGCCACGGCGATCAGGAGCTGGAGCGCGAGCAGGCTCTTGCCGACGCCGCCCTTGCCGGTGAGCATCGTGACCTCGCCGCGCGGGACGAAGGCCTCGACGTACCACTCCTTCACATTGGGCTCGCGCCCATACCAGTCGGCCGGGTCGATCAACTGGATCACGGGGGCCGTCGCGGTCGTGGCGAGCAGGTCGTAGGTGTCGAAGCTCTCCGGCACGGGTGCCGGGAAGTGGCTGGTGTCGGGCTCGGCCTCGATCGCCACGAACATCTCGGCCGCTTTGGGCGCCGCGGCCTGGGCGGCCTTGCCGACGCGGGCCCAATCCCGGGCGACCATGCGCAGCGTGACCGGGCCGCCGTTGCCGGGCTGGCCCGGCGGGTAGACGAAGGCCACGGCCGCATAGTCGTTCAGCTCGTAGCCCTTGCGCGCCATGGCGCCGGCTAGAGCGGCGCGCCACGCCGAGCCCGAGCCGTCGCCCGGGGCGCTCGATAAGCGGCCCGAGAGCAGGCCCTTGAAGTAGGGGTCGGCCTCGGCGTCGGCCTTCATGCGCGCCACCAGCTCGGCGCCCGGCCCGGCCTCGGCGGTGTTCCAGTCCAGATCGTCCATCGCAGCCTGGACGGCCGCGTCCCGGTCCTTCTGGTCCGCGCCGGCGATCGGCTCGTACTCGGTCTCCAGCTCCTCGATCGTGTAGGTCCGATCCGGGTGCGAGCAGTCGTCGAGAATCGTGACGGGCCCGCCCATCAGCCCGCGGGCGCGCTTCTTCGGCGCCGAGTGATTGATCGTCCCGGGCAGCCGCATGATGCGGTCGATATTCTGCACCGCGTCGCCGTCGAGCGCGGCCGCGATGCCGGCGCCGAGATCCTCCGCGTCGATCCGGTAGATCGCCGGTTTGAGCTTCTCGCGCAGGATCCAGGCGAACTGCACGCCGTTGCCGCTGTCTACCGCGAGCGTCGGCGGGTGCTCGCTGTCGTCGGCCAGCTCGTGCGCCCGGTCGAGCAGCTCGTCGCGCGAGGCCTGGGTCTCCTCGGGTGTTGAGCCGGCCGGGTCCAGGTCGGCGACGATGGCTCGTATCCGAGCAATATGCTCCTTCCGCAGCTTCGCGTGGGGCGCGTCCGGGATGGGCTCGTTCACCGAATAGTACAGGTTGCGATGCGCCCGCGCCTCGATCCACGCGGCGATCTCGCCCCAGCTTTCAGCCGGGAAATAGCGCGCCTCGATCTCGCCCGTCTCCGGATCGAGCGCGGTGAGGTGGTGGCGGCCGTGCAGGTCGAGCCGTTGCAGGAACGCGACGGCATAGGCGGTCCGGACGATGCGGGCGTGGGCGTTCACGGGGGCCTCGGGTGCGGATGACACATCAGACGCCCGCGGAACCGAAGCTGCGCGGGCGATCTGCTCAGGCGAGAGCGCCCATTAGTCGAACAGCCCGCCAGCGTCGGCGGCCAGTTCCGCGGCCAGCTCGGCGGCTAAGCCGGCGGTCGGGTCCTCTACCGCGGCGGCCAGCTCGGCGCGAGCCGGTGAGCCCTCGGGCGGCATGAAGCTGCCCTGAGGCACGGGCTCAGCCGGCGTCGGCGGGAAGGCCTTCTCCCAAGCCTCGCGCTCGGTCGATGCGGTCCAGACGATCGCCTGCGGCGCCTCGCCCGGGTCGCCCTCCTCCAGTAGCTCCAGGGTGACGGGCCCGCCGGGCTCCATCGCGTAGATCGAGACGCCGACGCCCGGCAGCAGCCGGCGCAGCTCGTCGAGGGATCGGGGCTGCATCAGGAAGTCCTCCGTGTCTTCGGGAGCATCTGGCGCAGGAGCTGGGCGAGCATGGCGCTGCGGGACAGGCTGCGCGCGCGGCCGGCGTCGTCCAGCTCGGCCAGTAAAGCCGCGTCCAGGTGGACCGTGGCGCGGACCAAATTCTGCCCCTTGGGCTGTCGGTTCATGGTGGCACTCCGTGGGACGCCATGGCGGCGTTACGCCCTCACATTTGGTCGATCTGTCTGATTGAGTCAAGCCATTTTGTCCGACGTATTGTCTGACGCTGTCTGATATGCGTATGGTGCGCCGGCCCGGCGGGGGAGCGGTCCCCGCGAGACAGCGTGGCCACATGCGCAAAGCATCTCAAGCGCCTCGCCGGGCCCTTTCCAAGCATAGCGAGGCATCAAATGTCGGTCGTAAGCCCGTTAATCTATAATATCGTCGACTACGGCGCCGTGTCGAACGGCGGTGACTGTTCCGGGGCATTCCAGGCGGCCTTCAACGCCCTCAACAACACGCCGGAGGGCGGTCAGATCTACATCCCGCCCGGCCGCTTCCTCATCCAGAACCCGATCGGCGGCACCACCGATAAGAGCTGCGTCATCAAGGGTGCGGGTGCAGACGCTTCGGTGCTGGTCTTCAATGGCCCGAACCTCAACAATGGCCTCGTGCTCCAGCAGGTCACGCCGAACAACGCTTGTGCGTTCAAGGACTTCGGCGTCGTCGCAACGGGCTGTCCGAACCTCGGCAACGGGTCGGTCCTGTCGATCATCGGCGTCCTCCAGGGTTGCAACGGCATCACCGTGGACGGCCTGCACGTCCGTCTGACGGACGACGCGCCCTGCTCCAACGTCCTCTACGTGCGCAACCCGTCCTCGGGCGTCATCCGCGACTTCAACGTGGACGGCTACTCGGGGTGGGGCGAGGGCAACACCGCGACCGGCATCTACATCATCTGCGACACGCAGGGCGCCAACGCGATCCAGCTCTACAACTGCAACATCTTCCGCGTCTACAAGGGCATCTGGTGCGTCGGCGGCCAGATCCAGCAGTACGTCATGGAAGGTTTCGAGGCCAACGAGTGCACGCTCGTCGGCGTCCAGTACGGCCTGCACATGCAGGGCGGCTGGTACAGGCCTCCGGGCAACGCGTGGAAGGGCGGGCACATCAACGCTCGTCAGATCTGCATCATTCTGGAGACTTGGTACGAGTTCAAGATCTCGGACACTCTGCTGTACCTCGACGGCTCGGCCGCCGCGAACAGCCAGGGCCATATCCGGGTCATCAACTGCGACGAGATCCAGATCCACAACAACTCGACCCGCTACGTGGACGAGATCACGGGTGGCCCGACGCAGCGGGGCATCTGGGGCATCGCGATCTCGGACAGCAGCAACGTGCTGGTCCAGGGCAACTTCTTCGACATCGGACGGGCCGACAGCGCGGCGCTCTACAGCGTCTCGGGCAACAGCAACGTCCGGTCGGCCTTCAACACGAAGCGCGGCGGGGGCGCCTACGGCGCCGGCGCCTACACCGAGATCGGTCAGGACATCGTCGTCTGATCTCAAGTGTCTGATCTGTCACCCGACAGTGACGACGGGACGCGCCTATGGGCGCGTCTCACCAGACAAAGTGCAACTCAAGCATAGGTACTGAGATGGACATCAACTCCTTCGCCGTGTCCCCGCTCGACTACGGCGCGAGCGTCAACGCCGACCCGGAGACCAACCGCGTCGCCTTCCAGAACGCGATCAACGCGCTCCAGGCCAAGGGCGGCGGCCGGTTCGTCGTCCCGCAGGGCATCTTCGTGGTGAACGCGCCGCTGACCGCCAGCCTCGGTCAGAACGGCTCGATCTTCATGGAGGGCGCCGACACCAACTCGACCATCACCTTCACGGGTGGCGGGCAGAACGGCCTCGTGGTCGACGCCGGCTTCATCAAGCTCTCGGGCTTCCGGATCGTCGTCTCGGCCATGCCGAACATCGGCCAGGGCTCGGCCTGCTACTTACGGAACGCCTCGGCGCTGGGCGGCTCGTTCCAGAACATCGTCGTGGAGGATATGCGGTTCGAGGGTCGTGTCGACGCTCGGCCGAGCTACTTCCTGGCGGTCAACGGCCCGGCCACCTCGCGCATCCGCGGCGTCACCGTCGTGGGCTTCTACAACCAGTCCTTCCCGGTCGACAGCACGGGCATCTACATCTTCGGCGAGGTATCGCCGAGCGGTGGCGCCTCGGGCGACTGGTCGTGCGAGGGCTGCACGGTCATCGGCGTGGGCACGGCGTTCCTGGTCAACGAAGGCGCCGGTCCCGGGCAGGCGACGGTCGAGGGCTCGTCCTTCACGGACTGCGTCGCCGTGGGCGTCCAGGTGGGCCTGCATATGGTCGGCAACGGCTATCAGGTGCCGGGCCACTCCTGGAAGGGCGGCCACATCAACGCCCAGGCGGTCTGCGCGCAGTTCGACAGCATCTCGCAGTTCGAGATCGCCGACTGCCTGCTCTACCTGGACGCTGGCGGGGCGAACAAGCAGGGGTTCATCCTGTTTAACGGCTGCACGCAGATGCGGGCGCGGGACAATCAGATGATCCACATCGCGCAGACGGGCGACACCGGGGGCGGCGTCTACGGCGTGGCCTTCGCCAACGGCACGACCGCCTCGCGTGCCCAGAACAACGACGGCATCGGTTTCCCCGGTGGGTCGGCGGTCATCTACAATCAGTCCGGCGGCAACAACCGTGCTGGCGGTAACGGCCGCGGCGGCCAGGGCGCCCTGCTCGTCGGTGGCAACCTGATCGACCTGGGCGGGAACCACGTCTTCTAGGCCTCGCCTGTCTGATCTGTCATAAGACTTAGGGTCCGCTGTCTTCCGGGGCAGCGGGCCCTTCTGCTTTCGAGGGCGCGATGAACTACCAGCGCAAGTACAGCTTCTCCGGCTATCAGGCCAACAACCCACAGCGCCCCCTGCCGGCGACGCAGATCGACGCCGAGCTGGACGCGATCAGCGCCGCCTTCGAGCAGACGCTGGACGCCTACGGCGTGGCAAAGGCCAACGGCTTCCAGGGGAACGTGATCGAGTGGCTCGCCAGCCTCAAGGGCGAGAAGGGTGACAAGGGCGACAAGGGCGACCGCGGCCAGCAGGGCCAGCAGGGCCCGAAGGGCGACACGGGCTCCCAGGGACCGCAGGGCGATCCCGGGCACCAGGGCGTCCAGGGCGTGCAGGGGCCGAAGGGCGATCAGGGTGAGCAGGGCGCGCCCGGGGCGACCGGCGACCGCGGCCCGCAGGGTCTGACGGGCCCGAAGGGCGACAAGGGCGACCAGGGCCTCCAGGGGCCGAAGGGCGACACGGGCGCCCGCGGGCTCCAGGGCCTGCCCGGCGCGGACGGCG
>NZ_FNVI01000044.1:0-26993 GCF_900107945.1 Methylobacterium sp. 190mf
GGCCGCCCTCCTCCTTGGTCAGGATGTACGCCTCGGCCTTGAACTTCGAGTGCGGCTTCACCGAACCCGGCTTGCACACGACCTGGCCGCGCTCCACGTCCTCGCGCTTCGTGCCGCGCAGCAGCACGCCGACGTTGTCGCCCGCCTGCCCCTGGTCGAGCAGCTTGCGGAACATCTCCACGCCCGTCACCGTCGTCTCGGTGGTCGCCCGGACGCCGACGAACACGACTTCCTCGCCCACCTTCACGATGCCGCGCTCGACGCGACCCGTCACCACCGTGCCGCGGCCCGAGATCGAGAACACGTCCTCGATCGGCATCAGGAACGGCATGTCGATCGGACGCTCCGGCTGCGGGATGTAGCTGTCCACGGTCGCCATCAGCGCCAGGACCGCCTCCTTGCCGATCTTCGGCTCCTTGTCCTCGAGCGCCATCAGCGCCGAGCCCTTGGTGATCGGGATGTCGTCGCCCGGGAAGTCGTACTTCGACAGCAGCTCGCGCACCTCCAGCTCGACCAGCTCCAGGAGCTCCTCGTCGTCGACCATGTCGACCTTGTTGAGGAACACCACCAGCGCCGGGACGCCGACCTGGCGGGCCAGCAGGATGTGCTCGCGGGTCTGCGGCATCGGGCCGTCGGCCGCCGACACCACCAGGATCGCGCCGTCCATCTGCGCCGCGCCCGTGATCATGTTCTTCACGTAGTCGGCGTGGCCGGGGCAATCCACGTGCGCGTAGTGACGGTTCTGCGTCTCGTACTCCACGTGCGCCGTCGAGATCGTGATCCCGCGCGCCTTCTCCTCAGGCGCCTTGTCGATCTGGTCGTAGGCCGTGAACGTCGCCCCGCCCGTCTCGGCCAGGACCTTCGTGATCGCCGCCGTCAGAGACGTCTTGCCGTGATCGACGTGGCCGATCGTGCCAATGTTGCAGTGCGGCTTGGTGCGGGAGAACTTTTCCTTGCCCATCAGAGCCTCCTAGATTCGAATTCGCGTTGCGGAAGAAGAGATGCTTAGGCGTACTTGGCGATGACCTTGTCGGCCTCGCCGCGCGGCACCTCTTCGTAGTGATCGAACTGCATCGTGAAGTTGGCGCGGCCCTGCGAGAAGGAGCGCAGCTGGTTCACGTAGCCGAACATGTTGGCCAGCGGCACCATCGCGTTGATGACGTTGGCGTTGCCGCGCATGTCCTGACCCTGGATCTGGCCGCGGCGGGCGTTCAGGTCGCCGATGACCGAGCCGGTGTACTCCTCCGGCGAGACGACCTCGACCTTCATCACCGGCTCGAGCAGAACCGAGCCGCCCTTCTGCAGCGCCTCGCGGAAGGCGGCGCGGGAGGCGATCTCGAAGGCGAGCGCCGAGGAGTCGACGTCGTGGTAGGCGCCGTCGACCAGCTCGACCTTGACGTCGACCACCGGGAAGCCGGCGAGGACGCCCGCGCCGAGGACCGAGTTGAGGCCCTTCTCGACGCCCGGGATGTACTCCTTGGGCACCGCGCCGCCGACGATCTTCGACTCGAACGAGAAGCCGGCGCCCGGCTCGTTCGGCTCGACGACGAACTTCACGCGGGCGAACTGGCCGGTACCGCCGGTCTGCTTCTTGTGCGTGTAGTCGATCTCCTGACGGCGCGTCAGCTTCTCGCGGTAGGCGACCTGCGGCTGGCCGATATTCGCGTCGACCTTGTAGGTGCGGCGCAGGATGTCGACCTTGATGTCCAGGTGGAGCTCGCCCATCCCCTTGAGGATGGTCTGGCCGGATTCCTGGTCGGTGGAGACGCGGAAGGACGGGTCCTCGGCGGCGAGCTTCGAGAGCGCGATGCCGAGCTTCTCCTGGTCGGCCTTCGACTTCGGCTCGACGGCGATCTCGATGACGGGCTCGGGGAACTCCATCTTCTCGAGGATCACGGCCTTCTGCGGGTCGCAGAGGGTGTCGCCCGTGCGGGTGTCCTTGAGGCCGGCCAGCGCGACGATGTCGCCCGCGAAGGCCTCCTTGATGTCCTCACGGTTGTTGGCGTGCATCAGGAGCATGCGGCCGACGCGCTCCTTCTTGTCGCGCGACGAGTTCAGCACGTTGGCGCCGGTCTCGACCTTGCCCGAATACACACGGCAGAAGGTGATCGTGCCGACATGCGGATCGTCCATGATCTTGAAGGCGAGCATGGAGAAGGGATCCGCGTCCGACGGGTGACGGACGGTCTCTTCCTCGGTCTTGAAGTCGATGCCCTTGATCTCGCCGCGATCGGCCGGGGAGGGCAGGTAATCCACGACGGCGTCGAGGAGCGGCTGCACGCCCTTGTTCTTGAACGCCGAGCCGCAGAGCACCGGGTGGAAGGCGCGCAGCTGGACGGCCTTGCGCACCAGGACGCGCATGGTGGCCTCGTCGGGCTCGTTGCCGTCGAGGTAGGCGGCCATGGCGTCGTCGTCGAGCTCGACGCAGGCCTCGACCAGCTTGGTGCGGTACTCGACGGCCTGGTCCTTGAGGTCGGCCGGGATCTCGGTCTCGTCGAAGTTGGCGCCCAGCGCCTCACCCGACCAGACGATCGCCTTCATCTTGATGAGGTCGATCACGCCCTGGAAGCTCGACTCGGCGCCGATCGGCAGCTGCAGGCAGACGGGCTTGCCGGCGACGCGGTCGATGATGTCGGCGACGCATTTGAAGAAGTCGGCGCCGATCTTGTCCATCTTGTTGACGAACACGACGCGCGGCACGTCGTACTTGTCGGCCTGACGCCACACGGTCTCGGTCTGCGGCTCGACGCCCTGGTTGCCGTCGAGCACGCACACGGCGCCGTCGAGGACGCGGAGCGAGCGCTCGACCTCGATGGTGAAGTCGACGTGGCCGGGGGTGTCGATGATGTTCAGGCGCTTGTCGCGCCAGAAGCAGGTCGTCGCAGCCGAGGTGATCGTGATGCCACGCTCCTGCTCCTGCGCCATCCAGTCCATGGTGGCGGCGCCCTCATGGACCTCGCCGATCTTGTGGGACTTTCCGGTGTAGTAGAGGATCCGCTCGGTCGTCGTGGTCTTGCCGGCATCGATGTGGGCCATGATGCCGAAGTTGCGGTAGTCCTCGATCGCGTGCGTGCGGGGCATCGAATTGCTCCTGAGAGACGGCGGAACCGCTTACCAGCGGTAGTGCGAGAAGGCGCGGTTGGCTTCCGCCATCCGGTGCGTGTCTTCGCGCTTCTTGACGGCGTTGCCGCGGTTGTTCGCGGCGTCGAGCAGCTCGGCCGAGAGGCGCTCGACCATGGTGCGGTCGTTGCGCGAACGCGCGGCCTGGATCAGCCAGCGGATCGCGAGGGCCTGGCGGCGCTCGGTGCGGACCTCGACGGGGACCTGGTAGGTCGCGCCGCCGACGCGGCGGGAGCGGACCTCGATCATCGGGGCGACGTTGTCGAGCGCGGCGCGGAACACCTCGATCGGGTTGGCCCGGGCGCGGTTCTCGACGATGTCGAAGGCACCGTAGACGATCCGCTCGGCGGTCGACTTCTTGCCCTCGTACATGATGGAGTTCATGAACTTCGTCAGCACCACGTCCCCGTACTTCGGGTCCGGGATGATCTCACGCTTCTCGGCAGAGTGACGACGGGACATCTTCTGAGACTCTCGAACGAAAAGATCTTAAGCGCCCCGCGCAGGCCGCCTTAGCCCTGAGGCCGGCGACATCCTTGCGAGGCCGTGGAAACGCGTACCGGCGCCCGGGAAATATCCGGGCGTCCGACTTACTTCGGGCGCTTGGCGCCGTACTTCGACCGGCGCTGCTTGCGGTTCTTCACGCCCTGCGTGTCGAGCACGCCGCGCAGGATGTGGTAGCGCACACCCGGAAGATCCTTCACGCGGCCGCCGCGGATCATCACCACGGAGTGCTCCTGAAGGTTGTGACCCTCGCCCGGGATGTAGCCGATCACCTCGAAACCGTTGGTGAGGCGCACCTTGGCGACCTTCCGGAGCGCCGAGTTCGGCTTCTTCGGGGTCGTCGTGTAAACGCGGGTGCAGACGCCGCGCTTCTGCGGGCAAGCGTCGAGCGCCGGAACCTTGTTGCGGCTCCGCTGGATCTTCCGCGGCTGGGCGATCAGCTGGTTGATCGTCGGCATCCTGTGCCCTCTTCCTCGGTCACCTAGTCCGAACTGCGCAGGGCAGTCCGCAAAACGAATATGCGCCGGAGGGCCTGTCACGGACCCTCGGCGCGGTGTGGGCAGAGGAGCACGCCCGAAACGAACGCGCTCGTACCTACGGATCTGACTTACAGCGTCAGGCGATTTGAACCCTCGGAGCGCTCGGGGCGATGGCGGCGGCTTCCGGGGTTGCGCCCAAGGGCCGTCGGCAGCCGATGGCCGTCCGAAGTGGCGCGCTTCTAGACGCCGTTGCGCCGCAGGTCAATGCGGTCACGGCAGAAAACTGCACCGCGGCGGAGGTTAAGGATCGGTCAAGGGCGCGCACGGCGCCCGCGATCGGCGAGCCTTCGCGACGGCGGAGCCGAGGGACCGCTATCGCGCACGGCGCCTTGTCCCGTCAACGGAAGCCGGGGCAGGCCGGCCACGTGGCGGCGGGACTTCGGCGCAGCCTCGGGCCGTGCCCGGGCGCGGCAGGAAAATCTGCCCCGCAGCCGCCAGATCTTTCGGCGAGCGGCGCCCACCCGCGAGGAAAAAATAGAAACTTTCTCCGTTGATTTTCGCGTTCTCCAAAGATGAAAATGTGGCGGCGGTCGAGATAAATCCGACTGGCATCCTCTGACTTTGCGCAAAGAGCGAAGACAAGATCGATTTATACCTCAACTCAGGAGTCCGACGCGGTTTAGACTGCAATATTCGCGATATTTGATCATCGCTCTGCCTGTACCGGCCCCGAACCATTCGACGGAGTCACCCGTGCGCCGCCTCTTCGCCCTCGTTCTCGCGACCCTCCTGTCGGTCGGCCCCGCAACGGCCGACCGTCTGGACGACATCAGAAAGGCCGGCGTTCTCCGGGTCGCCGCCTTCGACAGCAACCCGCCGTTCGGCTTCGTCGATCCCGCGAGGAAACGGATCGCCGGCCTCGACGTCGACTACGCGCAGGCCATCGCCGACGCGCTCGGCGTCAAGCTGGAGATCCGGCCCACCAACCCGGCGAATCGTATCCCGCTGCTGACCTCCGGCAAGGTCGATCTGGTTCTGGCGAACTTCACCATCACGGACGAGCGGGCTAGGCAGCTCGATTTCAGCATCCCGTACTTCGCCTCCGGCCAGCAGTTCCTGGCCAAGAAGGGCACCCTGTCGTCGCCGGAGCAGCTCAATGGGCTTCGAATCGGTGCAGACAAGGGCACCACCAACGAGATCGTCCTGCACCGCGACTTCCCGAAGGCGGTCGTGGTCGCCTTCGACGACACGCCCTTCGCATTCACGGCCCTGCGCAACGGCAATGTCCAGGCGATCACGCAGGACGGCCCGAAGCTGGTCGGGCTGCTCGCGAAGGTGCCGGACCGGCAGAACTACGAGATCCCCGCCTTCAGCATCTCCAACGACTATATCGGCGTCGGCATCCCGAAGGATGAGGCGCGGCTCCGGGACCGCGTGAACGAGACCCTGCGCGGCCTGGAGTCGAGCGGCAGGGCGGCGGCGATCTATGATCGCTGGTTCGGGCCCGCGACCGAGCAGCCGCTGCCGCGACTGTTCCGGATCGGGGACCGTCCCTGACCGGGGCGGCACGACGACGATGGCCGCGCTGTTCGGCGATCCACTCGCGCCGCGCTACCTCGTCTGGCTGCTGCAAGGCTTCGGGACGACCCTGACCTTGTCGGCAGCCACCTGCCTTGCCGGCACGGTGCTGGGCCTCGCGGCGTGCGGGCTGCGCGAGGCGGGCGGGCGCGCCGGGCGCGGCGCCGTGGCCGTCTCCGTCGGCATCGTCCGCAACACGCCGCTGCTGGTGCAACTCTTCGTCTGGTACTTCGCGGTGGCCGCCGCCCTGCCGCAGGGCGTGACGGCCTGGCTCAACGCGCCGCACGTCCTGGACCTGGGATTCGGGATCCTGCGCTGGCCCGCTTACGAGAGCCTCGCCGGGTTCTGCGGGCTCACGCTCTACGCGGGCGCCTACATCGCCGAGGAACTCCGCGCCGGCATCAGGGCCGTCCGGCCCGCTCAGCGGGCGGCGGCCCTGGCCCTCGGCCTCACGCCCGTCCAGGCGTTCCGCCACATCGCTCTGCCCCAGGCCCTGCGCGTCGCCTGGCTGCCGATCGTCGGCCAGTACCTCAACACGCTCAAGAACACGTCACTGACCATGACGATCGGCCTCGCGGAGCTGTCCTACGCGTCGCGGCAGGTGGAGACCGAGACCTTCCAGACCTTCCAGGCCTTCGGCATCGCGACGCTGCTCTACGTCGGCGCGGCCGCCGCGGCAGAGACGACCGGGCAGATGCTCGACCGCCGCGCCCGTCGACCGGGCCGGCACCGATGAATCCGTCGGTCATCATCGACAATCTCGGCTACCTAATGGTCGGGGCCTGGCCCGACGGGCCGGTCGGCGGGCTGGCCCTGACGCTGATCCTCTCCGGCCTGTCCGGTCTGGCCTCGGCCGCGCTCGGGCTCGTCCTCGGCATCGCCCTGGCCGTGAGCGCGGGCGCGGCCCGGGCAGCGCTCACAGCCGGGCTCGGCTTCCTCCGCGCCGTGCCGGTCGTGATGCTGATCTTCTGGACCTACTTCCTGCTGCCGATCCTGTTCGGCGTGTCGATCCCCGAGATCGGCACGGTCGCGGTGGCGCTGTCGCTCGTCGGAGGCGCCTACCTGTCCTACGGGGTGGCGGCGGGCATCGCGAGCGTCGGCCGTGGTCAGTGGGAGGCCGGCCTCGCGCTCGGCCTCGACCCCTGGCGCACCCTGCGCTTCGTCGTCCTCCCGCAGGCGCTGCGGGCCATGGCACCGTCCTTCGTCAACCAATGGACCACGCTCATCAAGGACACGTCGCTCGCCTACGTGATCGGCGTGCCCGAACTCGCCTTCGTGGCGGCGCAGGTGAACAACCGCGCGATGGTCTACCCGGCCGAGATCTTCCTCTTCGTCGGTGCCGTGTACGGCATCCTCTGCGCCGGTCTCGACGGGCTGGCCGCCCGGCTGACGAATACCGGCAAGGTCGCGGCACATCGCACCCCGTGACGGAGCGGCCGGCCGACGCGCCCGAGCCGGCTCGCGGGACACGACCGATTTACCGGGGCACACGTGCAAGGCGTACCGGATCGGGGCAGGTGCGCGCCGGCACGGTCTACGGAGAATTAAAGCGATCCATCGAATTGTCGCGCACATCGGGCGGCCAAGTCGCCGCCGCAGGTTCGCGTCGAGGGTGTTGCGTATGGGTTGCGTCGCGGTCAGCAACGTCGTTCCGTTCCGGCGGCCGATTCCCGCCCAGGCCCCCGGCGAGCGGGAGGCGCGCAACCGTCGCCGCAGCGAGCAGCGCTCCCTCCTGGACGCTGTCTACGCGACTGGCAGCATGGTCGTCGCCGCGGAGGATCGCGGCCTCAAGCTCACCGCCTCGCGGCTGCAGGTCTACGGCTTCCTGGCGATCGAGGAGGTCGGCGAGGACGGCCTAATGCGGCGGCTTCGCCCGTCCGAGGCGATTCGCGCCCGGTCGGAGCGGCCCTGGCGCCTGTCGAGGCCCGCGAGCGAAGCCTCGGTCACCATCCCGAGCCTCGACGGATTCCTGTTCGAGACGGCCGGCCAGCCGATCTGATCGACCCCGAACGCTGCACGTCAACCGACCGGCGCGCCGAAAGGCGCGCCGGTCGTCGCACGTTCAGGGCTCGCGTTCCGCGGCCGGACGGGCGGGCACCGCAGCGATCGAGCCGCGCGGCGCCGCGGACCAGCCCCGAAGCCGGATCAGCCCCCCTATGCGGCAGCGACGATTTCCCGCCGCTCCGCTTGCCATCACCCGCGGCCCGTAGTATGCGCCCGGCCTTCGCGACATTTCCGATGGGTGCTCGCACCCCGTGAACGCGGTGACCGCGCCGGTGTCTGACGACACCGCCAGCGCGGTCGAACACATGAGCCGGGGGCGTCAGGTCCCCATCAGGCGTCGTCCGCCGGGCAATACCGTCCGTGTGCGGAAACCCGCCTGAAACAAGGAGTCACGCACGTGATCCAGATGCAGACGAATCTGGACGTCGCCGACAACTCGGGTGCACGCCGTGTGATGTGCATCAAGGTTCTCGGCGGGTCGAAGCGCAAGTATGCCGGCGTCGGCGACGTGATCGTCGTCTCCGTCAAGGAGGCGATCCCGCGCGGTCGCGTCAAGAAGGGCGACGTCATGAAGGCGGTCGTCGTCCGCACGGCGAAGGACGTGAAGCGCGCCGACGGTTCGGTGATCCGCTTCGACAAGAACGCCGCGGTCCTGATCAACAATCAGAAGGAGCCGATCGGCACCCGTATCTTCGGACCGGTGCCGCGCGAGCTCCGCGCCCGCAACCACATGAAGATCATCTCCCTGGCTCCGGAGGTGCTGTAATGGCCGCCAAGATCAAGAAGGGCGACAAGGTCGTCGTGCTCACCGGCCGTGATTCGGGCCGGTCGGGCGAGGTGATCCAGGTTCTGCCGAAGGAAGGCCGGGCCTTCGTGCGCGGCATCAACCTGGTGAAGAAGCACCAGAAGCAGACCCAGAACCAGGAAGGCGGCATCATCTCCAAGGAGGCCGCCATCCAGCTCTCGAACATCGCGGTCGCGGATGCCAACGGCAAGCCGACCCGCGTGGGTTTCCGCATCCTCGAAGACGGGCGCAAGGTCCGGTTCGCCAAGACCACGGGGGATCAGATCGATGGCTGAGGCCGACAAGAACGCCTACACCCCGCGCCTGCGCAAGCACTACGACGAGGTGGTTCGCCAGAAGCTGATCGAAGAGTTCGGCTACAAGAACCCCATGGAAGTGCCGCAGATCACGAAGATCGTGATCAACATGGGCGTCGGCGAGTCCACCGCGGACTCGAAGAAGGCCTCGGTGGCGGCGGGCGACCTCGCCCTGATCGCCGGCCAGAAGCCGGTCATAACCAAGGCCCGCAAGGCCATCGCGACTTTCAAGGTCCGCGAGGGCATGCCGATCGGCTGCAAGGTGACCCTGCGCAAGCAGCGCATGTACGAGTTCATGGACCGGCTGATCACCATCGCGCTGCCGCGCGTGCGTGACTTCCGCGGCCTGAACCCGCGCTCGTTCGACGGCCGCGGCAACTACGCCCTGGGTCTCAAGGAGCACCTCGTGTTCCCGGAGATCTCCTACGACAAGGCCGAGCAGATGTGGGGCATGGACATCGTCGTGGCGACCACCGCCAAGACCGATGCCGAGGCCAAGGCGCTGCTCGCCGCCTTCAAGTTCCCGTTCCGGCAGTGAGGCCCTCGGGTCTCAGACGCGGACACCGGAGATAGACGACATGTCGAAGAAAAGCTCAGTCGAGAAGAATGAGGCCCGCAAGGCGCTGGTGAAGCGCTTCGCGGCCAAGCGGAAGGCGCTCCTCGAGATCGCCAACAACGACGCCCTCGAGATGGAGGAGCGCTTCGAGGCGCGCCTCAAGCTCGCGGAGCTGCCGCGCAACTCGTCGGCCACGCGCATCCGCAACCGTTGCGGCATGACCGGCCGTCCGCGCGCCTACTACCGCAAGATGGGCATCTCGCGCGTGGCGCTGCGCGAGCTTGGCAACCGGGGCCTGATCCCCGGTCTGGTCAAGTCGAGCTGGTAAGGAGGTCCCCATGGTCAACGATCCCGTGGGCGACATGCTCACCCGCATCCGCAACGGCCAGCTGCGCCGTCGCAACGTCGTCCAGACGCCCGGCTCGCGCCTGCGCGCCAGCGTCCTCGACGTCCTGAAGTCCGAGGGCTACATCCGCGACTACGCGGCGACCGACCTCGGCAACGGCCGCACCGAGTTCGCCATCGAGCTCAAGTACTACGACGGGCGCCCCGTGATCCGCGAGATCAAGCGCGTCTCGAAGCCGGGCCGCCGGGTCTACTCGTCGGTCGGCGAGCTGCCGCACGTGGCCGACGGCCTCGGCGTCACCATCGTCTCCACCCCGCAGGGCGTCATGGCCGACCACGAGGCGCGTGAGCGCAACGTCGGCGGTGAAGTGCTCTGCACCGTGTTCTGATCGGGACGGAGGAGGTTATCCCATGTCTCGCGTAGGCAAGAAGCCGGTCCCCGTACCGGCCGGCGTTACCGCCACGGTCACCGGTCAGACGGTGAAGATGAAGGGTTCGAAGGGCGAGCTGTCGTTCGTCGTTCCGTCGCTCGTCAACGTGGCGATGAAGGACGGCGCCATCGAGGTGCAGCCCGTCAACCAGTCCAAGCCGGCGCGCTCCCTGTGGGGCACGTCGCGGGCGCAGATCGCCAACATCGCCGAGGGTGTTTCGAAGGGCTTCGAGAAGAAGCTCGAGATCACCGGCGTCGGCTATCGCGCCGCGATGGCCGGCAAGGCGCTGAAGCTGTCGCTCGGCTACAGCCACGACATTGAGTACGCGATCCCGGCCGGGATCACGATCGTTACCCCGAAGCCCACCGAGATCACGATCTCCGGGATCAACCGCCAGCAGGTCGGTCAGGTCGCCGCCGAGATCCGCGACTACCGCGGACCCGAGCCCTACAAGGGCAAGGGCGTGAAGTACGCGGGCGAGTTCATCTTCCGCAAGGAAGGCAAGAAGAAGTAAGGAGGGCATCATGTCTCGCAAGCTCGAAGCCCTCGATCGCCGCAAGGCGCGCGTCCGCCGCGCGCTGCGAGCGGCCGCCAACGGCCGTCCGCGGCTCTCGGTGTTCCGCTCGTCGAAGCAGATCTACGTGCAGGTCATCGACGACGTCGCCGGCAAGACGCTGGCCTCGGCCTCGTCGATCGACAAGGCGCTCAAGGGCGAACTGAAGACCGGCGCCGATGTCGCCGCCGCCAAGGCGGTGGGCAAGCTCGTCGCCGAGCGCGCCAAGGCGGCGGGCGTCACGAAGGTGATCTTCGACCGCTCCGGCTACATCTACCACGGCCGCGTCGCCGCCGTGGCCGAAGCCGCCCGCGAGGGTGGCCTGGAGTTCTAAGTCACGACGGCGGGCCGGGCGGATCCTCTTCGCCCGGCATATCCGAAACCCGATCGAGCGAGCGGCCCCGCCGGCCGCGTCAGTGAGATGGACAGGTAGACAACATGGCACGTGAACGTGAAGGCGGGGGCCGCGGCCGCCGCGAGGATCGCGAGGAGCGCGACAGCGAGTTCGTGGACAAGCTCGTCCACATCAACCGCGTCGCCAAGGTGGTCAAGGGCGGCCGTCGCTTCGGCTTCGCCGCCCTCGTCGTCGTCGGCGACCAGAAGGGCCGCGTCGGCTTCGGCCACGGCAAGGCCCGCGAGGTGCCGGAGGCCATCCGCAAGGCGACCGAGGCCGCCAAGCGCGGTCTGATCCGCGTTTCCCTCCGCGAGGGCCGGACCCTGCACCACGACGTCAACGGCCGCCACGGGGCAGGCAAGGTGATCCTCCGCGCGGCCCCGCAGGGCACCGGCATCATCGCCGGCGGCCCGATGCGCGCCGTGTTTGAGACGCTCGGCATGCAGGACGTCGTCGCCAAGTCGCTGGGTTCGTCGAACCCCTACAACCTCGTGCGCGCCACCTTCGAGGCGCTCAAGAACGAGGACAGCCCGCGCTCCGTGGCGGCCCGCCGCGGCATCAAGGTGTCGACGCTGCAGTCGCGTCGCCGCGATGCCGATCCGGCCGACCAGTCCGAAGCCGCGGTCGCGTAAGGGAGGGTCCGATGGCACAGAAGACCGTCCGCATCGAGCAGATCGGCTCGCCGATCCGCCGCGAGGCCAGCCAGCGCCAGACGCTGATCGGCCTCAAGCTCAACAAGCTCCACCGCGTGTCCGAGCTGGAGGATACTCCCTCCGTTCGCGGCATGATCCGCAAGGTTGCGCACCTCGTGCGCGTCCACGGCGACGTGGCGTGAGGAGGTCCCGATGAAGCTCAACGAGATCAGCGACAACCCCGGCGCAACCAAGAACCGGATGCGCGTGGGTCGGGGCATCGGCTCCGGCAAGGGCAAGACCGCGGGTCGCGGCGTGAAGGGTCAGAAGGCCCGGACCGGCGTGTCCATCAAGGGCTTCGAGGGCGGTCAGATGCCGCTGCATCGTCGCCTGCCGAAGCGCGGCTTCAACAACCTCTACGCCCAGGACTTGAACGAGGTGAACCTCGGCCGGATCCAGGAGGCCGTCGACGCGGGCAAGCTCGACAAGGCCGCCACCGTGACGGTGGAGAGCCTGGTCGCCGCCGGCATCATCGCCCGTCCCCGTGACGGCGTGAAGCTGCTCGGCGTCGGCGAGCTGACCGCGAAGCTCAGCTTCGAGGTGACCCGCGCCTCCAAGTCCGCCGTCGAGGCGGTCGAGAAGGCCGGTGGCTCGGTCAGCACCGTCTACGCCCAGGGTGCCTCCACCCGCGGCGGCAGCGAGGCGGCCACGGCCTGACGGGAGCGACTCCGGAACCCGTTGCACGGGCTCCGCGCACCCTTTAAGCCGATCCTTCGAGCGGCGGCCCTGCGACCACGCGGGCCGCCGTTTTCATTTCATCCGGGCGCCGGTCGCCCGGCGACACTTCCAGGACGCGACGCTTATGGCCTCAGCCGCCGAGCAGCTTGCCGCCAATCTCAATTTCGGTGCGATCGCGAAGGCCGATGAGCTGAAGAAGCGCATCTGGTTCACGCTCGGCGCCCTCGTGGTGTTCCGGCTGGGCACGTACATCCCGATCCCCGGCATCGATCCGGAGCAGTTCGCCCGGAACTTCCAGCAGCAGGCGGGCGGCGTGCTGGGCCTGTTCAACATGTTCTCGGGCGGCGCCGTGGAGCGCATGGCGATCTTCGCCCTGAACATCATGCCCTACATCTCGGCCTCGATCATCGTGCAGCTCCTGACCTCGGTGATCCCGAGCCTGGAAGCGCTCAAGAAGGAGGGCGAGTCGGGCCGCAAGGTCATCAACCAGTACACCCGCTACCTGACGGTGGTGCTGGCGCTGGTTCAGTCCTGGGGCATCGCCATCGGCCTCCAGGGCTCCTCGGCCGCCATCGATCCGGGGCCGTTCTTCCTGGCCTCGACGGTGATCACCCTGACGGGCGGAACCCTGTTCCTGATGTGGCTCGGCGAGCAGATCACCTCGCGCGGCATCGGCAACGGCTCGTCGCTGATCATCTTCGCCGGCATCGTGGCCCACCTGCCGGTGGCGATCGCGGGCGCGCTCGAGCTCGGCCGCACCGGCGCCCTGTCCCCGGCGATCATCCTGGGCGTCGGCGTCGCCGCCGTCGCGCTCGTCTACTTCATCGTGTTCATGGAGCGCGCCCAGCGCCGGCTCCTGATCAACTACCCGAAGCGCCAGGTCGGCAACCGCATGTACGAGGGTCAGACCTCGTTCCTGCCGCTCAAGCTCAACACCTCGGGCGTGATCCCGCCGATCTTCGCCTCGTCGCTACTGCTGCTGCCGGCGACCGCCGCGAGCTTCTCGGCCAACGGGGGCGCCACGGGCTGGCTCGGCACGGTCACGGCCTATCTCGGCCACGGCACCCCGCTGTTCATGGTGCTCTACGCGGCGCTGATCATCTTCTTCACGTTCTTCTACACCGCAGTCGTCTTCAATCCGCAGGAGACGGCCGACAATCTGAAGAAGCATGGCGGCTTCATCCCGGGCATCCGGCCGGGCGAGCGCACCGCGGCCTTCATCGACAAGGTGCTGACTCGCATCACGGTGATCGGCGCCCTGTACCTGACCCTCGTGTGCCTCTGCCCGGAGATCCTGTCGTCCTACGCCGCGGCCAGCCTCGGCTTCGGCGGCACGTCCCTGCTCATCGTGGTCTCGGTCACGATGGACACGGTGGCGCAGGTCCACGGGCACCTGATGGCCCATCAGTACGAGGGCCTCGTGAAGAAGGCCAAGCTGCGTGGCGCGTCGACCACGCAACGGCGGCGCTGAGCCTGCTACAGAGGCGGCCGGACTCCGAGGACGCTCCCGCCTCTGGCCCAAAGGTCTGGATGCCTCACCGGCCCGGACCGGCTAGAAAACCCCGAACCCGGCGATGCCAGGGAGGCTTCGCCACCACGGCTTGTGCCCACTGAGAGAGTGGGCCGAACGAGGACAACGCCATGCGCATCATTCTGCTCGGGCCGCCCGGTGCGGGGAAGGGGACGCAATCCGAGCGGATCGTACAGCGCTTCGGCATCCCGCAGCTGTCGACGGGGGACATGCTGCGCGCCGCAGTGGCCGCCGGCACGCCGGTCGGCCTCGAGGCCAAGGCGGTGATGGAATCCGGCGGTCTCGTCTCAGACCGGATCGTGGTCGGCATCGTCGCCGACCGGATCGAGGAGCCGGATGCCCGCCGCGGCTTCATCCTCGACGGCTTCCCGCGCACGGTCGCACAGGCGGAAGCGCTCAGCGAGATGCTGGCGAGCAAGGGCTTGAGCCTCTCCGCCGTCATCGAGCTGAAGGTCGACGAGAACGCCCTAGTCGGCCGCATCGAGAAGCGCGCCGCCGAGACCCTGGCCCGCGGCCAGGCCGTGCGGAAGGACGACACCCCCGAGGTGTTCAAGCAGCGGCTTGAGGCATACCGCGCCCAGACGGCGCCCCTCTCCGCCTATTACGCGCAGAAGGGCATGCTGGAGACCATCGACGGCATGCAGCCGATCGACAAGGTCACGGCCGACCTGATGGCGACACTGGAGCCGCACGAGGAGCGCGTCGCCTCCTGAGGGCGATCGCGGCGCGCTGACCGGCCGTTTCAGCGCGCCCGTGAACCCGGCGGTGTCCCTGGGGGTTATGGGGCGGGTCCACGATCGGAAACGCCATGACCGTCCGCCTCCTCGCCACCGCCTCCCTCCTGCTCGCGGTGGCCCTCCCGCCGCTGCCGGCCTTCGCGCAGAGTCCGGCCCAGTCCTTCGTGTACGGCCAGAAACGGTTCCGCAACGCCTGCCGGCCGCCGCTGAAGTATCTGGCGGGGACTTGCGCCCGCCGCTGCCCGGCGGGCTACCAGGACATGGGCCGCACTTGCCGGCTGCGGAATCAGGGCTTTCGCTGAGGCGCGGGCGGGCCGCCCGTCGGGGGCGTTGCTCAGATCCGGCCCTCCCTGCGGAGGCTGCCGAAGAAATTGACGACGTCCATCTGGAGCGACCGGTGGCCGAACAGCCGGAGCGGGTAGCCCTCCGCGGTGCCGTCGCGCAGCTCGATCATCGCCGTCATCGTGTTGTAGCGGAACACCATGCGGCGACCGGCGAAGGTCGCCCAGAGCAGGGGCGGACCGCCATCCGCGTCCTGCAGCGCGACCGAGCCAGGCTCCGCCTCGGCGAGAACGCCGCCGATCACCGCCAGCGTCACCGGCATGACCTCCTCCAGGGTCTCCTCGGCGGCGCGCAGCACCGAATCGGCGAAGGCCCGCAGGGTCGCGCCGTCGCTCGTCAGAACCGCCATCTCCGCTCCTCGATCAGATCCCAGGGCGCCCCGACGCGCGCGTGACGGGGCGAGGCCGTGCCGACCCGTCGTTGACAACGGGCCGCCCGCGCGCTAGCAGGCCCTCCTTCGTCCAACCGAACGATGGTCCGAGGTGCCCTGTCCAGGGCCGCCCGCGGGCCGCGTCGTCGTTTCACGTGCGCAGGGGCCGGCCTCCACCGGACGCGCGCGACAGCGGCCCGGATCCCCGGGTCCCATATGGAGAGTGATCGTGGCCCGTATCGCAGGCGTCAACATCCCGACCAACAAGCGCGTCGTCATCGCGCTCCAGTACATCCACGGCATCGGCGCCAAGAAGGCCGAGGAAATCACCCAGAAGGTGAACATCCCTGCCGAGCGTCGCGTCAACCAGCTGACCGACGCCGAGGTTCTGTCGATCCGCGAGACGATCGATCGCGACTATCTCGTCGAGGGCGACCTGCGCCGCGAAGTCTCGATGAACATCAAGCGCCTGATGGATCTCGGCGCCTATCGCGGTCTGCGTCACCGCAAGCAGCTGCCGGTCCGCGGCCAGCGCACCCACACCAACGCCCGCACCCGCAAGGGCAAGGCGAAGCCGATCGCCGGCAAGAAGAAGTAAGTTTTTGGAACTGGGAGGCCGTGCTCCGCTCGGCCTCCTTCCCGTCGCGCCAGGTATCCCGCAACGGGTCCGGCGCCGGCTCGACCGCCCTGCACGGGTGCTCCGGCCAAGTCCCAAAAAGAATCCCGAGCGCCTGGTGTTACGGGCGTGCCTGAAGGAAGAGTGAGACCAGAATGGCTAAGGAACCGCAACGCGTCCGCCGCCGCGAGCGCAAGAACATCGTGTCGGGCGTCGCCCACGTGAACGCCTCGTTCAACAACACGATGATCACCATCACGGACGCGCAGGGCAACACGATCTCGTGGTCGTCCGCCGGTGCGATGGGCTTCAAGGGTTCGCGCAAGTCGACCCCGTACGCCGCCCAGGTCGCCGCAGAGGATGCTGGCCGCAAGGCCGCCGAGCACGGCATGCGCACCCTCGAGGTCGAGGTGTCGGGTCCGGGTTCGGGCCGCGAGTCGGCGCTCCGCGCCCTGCAGGCCGCGGGCTTCACGGTGACCTCGATCCGCGACGTCACCTCGATCCCGCACAACGGCTGCCGGCCGCGCAAGCGCCGCCGCGTCTGATCGAAGCCTCTTGACGGAGAAGTTCATGACGGGATCGAAGCCGCTTCCGGGCGTGCTGCGTTGGAACCTCGGGGACCTCACGGTCACCGCGCTCAATGACGGCTGGTTTCAGGCCAGCCTCGATCTCGTCACGGGCATCTCCAAGGAGGAGGCCGGGCGGCTCCAAGTGGCGGGTTTCCGCACGGAGCAGCCCAAGATCACGCTGAACGCCTTCCTGATCACGGGTCCGGGCCTCAAGCCGACCCTGATCGACACGGGCTACGGCGACCTCGCCCCGGCACCGACCCTGGGTCGCGCCGGTGCAGCGCTCGCGCTGACCGGCGTCGCGCCGGAGGAGATCGGCACGGTGCTGGTCAGTCACCTGCACCCCGACCATGTCGGCGGTCTCGTGAAGGACGGCGCGGCGCGCTACCCGAACGCCGAGATCGTGCTGCACGCCGACGAGGCGGCGCACTGGCTTCCGGACGAGGCCCTGGCCAAGGCGCCGGAGGCCGCGAAGCCCTACTTCGAGGGCGCCCGCAAGTCCCTGGCTCCCTACGCCGGCAAGGTGCGCGAGCACCGCGGCGGCGAGGTCCTTCCGGGGATCACGGCGGTCCCTCTTCCCGGCCACACGCCGGGCCATTGCGGTTTCCGCATCGTCTCCGGTGGACAGGCGCTGATGATGTGGACCGACGTGGTGCACCTGCCGGCGATCCAGTTCAAGAACCCGGAGGCCGGCGTCGGCTTCGACGTCGACGGCGACCAAGCGCGGGAGACGCGCAAGCGGATCCTGGACGAGGTGGCCCGCGAGCGCACGCTCATCGCCGGCGGCCATCTCGAGTTCCCGGCGCTCGGCTACGTGGATCGGGATGGGGCTGGCTACAGCTTCGTGCCGGTGCTGTGGGTCGGCGGCGAGTAACGGCGGATACGGATTTCAGGGACCGTTCGGGGCGCCAGGGGGCGGCACCGAGTGGCCGAAGCGCGGGGACGGGCGTCGCGGATCCCGGGCAAGGACGAGAGGTAGGATCGTGGTCATTCAGAAGAATTGGCAGGAACTGATCAAGCCGAACAAGCTGCAGGTCACGACCGGCGACGACCCGAAGCGGGTCGCCACGGTCGTCGCCGAGCCGCTCGAGCGCGGCTTCGGCACGACGCTGGGCAACGCCCTGCGCCGCGTGCTCCTGTCGTCGCTCCAGGGCGCGGCCGTGACCTCGGTGCAGATCGACGGCGTGCTGCACGAGTTCTCGTCGATCCCGGGCGTGCGCGAGGACGTCACCGACATCGTCCTCAACATCAAGACCATCGCGATCCGCTCGCAGACCGACGCGCCCAAGCGCATGACCCTGCGCAAGACCGGCCCGGGCCTCGTCACCGCCGGTGACATCGGCACGGTCGGCGACATCCAGATCCTGAACCCCGACCTCGTGATCTGCACCCTCGACGACGGCGCCGAGATCCGCATGGAGTTCACGGTCGCAACCGGCAAGGGCTACGTCCCGGCCGAGCGCAACCGTCCCGAGGACGCGCCGATCGGCCTGATCCCGGTCGACTCGCTGTTCTCGCCGGTCACCAAGGTCAGCTACCGCGTCGAGACGACCCGCGAGGGCCAGGATCTCGACAAGGACAAGCTGACCATGACGGTCGAGACCAACGGCGCGGTCTCTCCGGAGGACGCGCTCGCCTACGCGGCGCGCATCATCCAGGACCAGCTGCAGGTCTTCGTGAACTTCGAGGATCCGCGCAAGGAAGAGGCCGCGCCGCTCGCGCCGCAGCTTCCTTTCAACCCGGCGCTGCTCAAGAAGGTCGACGAGCTGGAGCTGTCGGTCCGCTCGGCGAACTGCCTGAAGAACGACAACATTGTCTACATCGGCGACCTCATCCAGAAGTCCGAGGGCGAGATGCTGCGGACCCCGAACTTCGGCCGCAAGTCGCTCAACGAGATCAAGGAAGTGCTCGCCGGCATGGGCCTGCATCTCGGCATGGACATCCCCGGCTGGCCGCCGGAGAACATCGAGGATCTCGCCAAGCGCTTCGAGGAACACTACTGAGAGGCGAAGCCGCCTCGAGCTGAACCGGGCGGCGCCGCACCGCGCCGCCGGTTCGGCCCATCCAGGCCCGGGACCCGCGGCGACGACGCCAAGTCCCGAACGAATCCCGCCGCGGGGTTACGCGGACATCAACCGCCCCGTTCCCGGGGCACCCGGCCGTACCGTGGCACGGCGGCCGAGACGAGAAGGAAGCCAGCACCATGCGTCACGCCTACCGCGGCCGCCGTTTCAACCGCACCGCCGAGCATCGCAAGGCGATGTTCGCCAATATGTCCGCCGCGCTGATCAAGCACGAGCAGATCATCACCACCCTGCCGAAGGCGAAGGACCTGCGTCCGGTCGTCGAGAAGCTGATCACGCTGGGCCGCATCGACAGCGTCCACACCCGCCGCCTCGCCATGGCGCAGCTCCGCGACGCCGACATGGTCAAGAAGCTCTTCACCGTCCTCGGCCCGCGCTACAAGGGCCGTCCGGGCGGCTACTGCCGGATCATGAAGGCGGGCTTCCGCCAGGGCGACAACGCCCCGCTCGCGGTGATCGAGTTCGTCGACCGCGACGTCGAGGCTCGCGGAAAGGATTCCGGTCCGAGCCAGGTCTCCGAAGCCGCCTGATCGGCACGGAGCGCCCCGTCGCTCCTAGTCTTTGAGAAGCCGTCCCGGACCCTCCGGGGCGGCTTCTCGCGTTTCGGCTCCTCGCCGCGATCGCCATGACGACGCGCGAACAACAAAAAAACCCGCCGGCTCGCGCCGACGGGTCTGAAGCAGGGTCCACGTCTCGGATGGTCGCGGGAGCTCGCCCTGGCGGCCCGTCTCAGACAGGCCGGGAACTCGACCGCGCCGCGCTCCGAAAACCCCTATCCCTGCCGGGACTCGTCCGGTGGACCGTCCTGGTCGAGATCGTTGTCACGCCTGCGGCGCGGGAAGATGCCGTGATTGCTCATGGTCCACCTCCTCTTCGTAACCCGGGGCCTGCGGGCCCCACGAGGAGAGAATGAGCCGGCAACCGATTGGTTGCAAGCCCCCGTCAGCCGACGGGTCCGGCTCCGCCGTCAAGCAGCGTGGCGACGCGGGCCGCGAGGTCCGCGGAGCGGAACGGCTTCGTGAGCACCGGCAGGTCGTCGGGGATCTGCATCGCCTCGGCATGTCCGGTAAGGATCAGGACCGGCAGGCGCGGATCGCGCTCGCGGATCTCGGCGGCCAGCTCGATGCCGCTCATGCCGGGCATGGCGAGGTCGGCGACGACGATGTCGTAGCGGTCCGCCTCGAGGAGCCGGAGCGCGGCCTCGCCGTCGCCGGCTTCCGTGGTGCTGTGGCCGAAGCCGGTGAGGAACGAGGCCGTCACGTGGCGCACCTGCGAATCGTCGTCGACGATCAGGACGCGGGCCCGCCGGCCGGCGACCGGGACGGTGCCGGCGGCCTCGGGCGCCTGCTCGGGCGCCTGATCGGCGAAGGGGAGGGCGAGCTCCACGCGGGTGCCCCGACCGACCACGCTGTCGATCGCCAGCCGGCCCTTGGATTGCTGCGCGAGGCCGAACACCATGGCGAGGCCGAGCCCGGTGCCCTGGCCGACGGCCTTGGTGGTGAAGAACGGCTCGCAGACCCGGCGCAGGATCTCCTCCGGGATGCCGGTGCCCTCGTCGGTGACGCTGATGCCGAGATAGGTGCCGTCGGCGATCTCGGGATCGCCGCTGATGGCGAGCCGGCGCGTCGCGACCGTGATCGCCCCCCCGTCCGGCATGGCGTCGCGGGCGTTGATGCAGAGGTTGAGCACGGCGAGTTCGAGCTGGTCCGGATCGACCTGAACCGCCGGCAGTCCGTCCGCGAGGTCGGTCCGGACCGTCACGAGGCCGCCGAGGCTGCGTCCGAACAGGTCGCTCATCCCGGAGATCAGGGTGTTCACGTCGACGGCGCGCGCCTGGAGGTCGTGGGCGCGGCTGAAGCTCAGGAGGCGCTTGGTCAGGGACGCCCCGCGCTCGGCGGCGCCGCGGGCGTTCTCGATCAGGCGCTGGACCCGCGGCTGGTCGGCGACCTTCGGGCCGGCGAGCTCGAGGCTGCCGAGGATCGCGGTCAGCAGGTTGTTGAAATCGTGCGCGATGCCGCCCGCGAGGGTGCCCAGCGCCTGCATCTTGTCGGACTGGCGCAGGCGCGCCTCCAGGGTCCGCTGCTCGGTCACGTCGCGCTCGATCGTCGCGAGGTGGCTGATCGCCCCGCCCGCGTCGCGGATCGGCACCCGCGTCACGTGGCTCCACTGCTCGGCGCCGGTCGGGCCGTCGCTGATCAGGCTCTCGACCACCGCCCCGGACCGGATCGCGGCCGCGTCCGCCGCCGTCACGGGCTCGGCCTTCGGGCCGAGAAGTTCGTCCTCACGCCGCCCGAGGCTGGCGGCGACGTCGTGGCCGAGCAGGGCGGCCTTGCGGCCGTTCAGCCGGACGAAGCGGCCCTCCGCGTCCTTGAAGCTGATCGCGTCCTGGGCGTGGTCGAGGAGGCCGCGCAGGAGAGCCCGCTCGGTGGCGAGGTCTCGGCCGAGGCGGTGGCGCTCGAAGGCCTGCCGGACGGTGGAACGGAGCAGGCCCGCGTCCCAGGGCTTGGTGACGTAGCCGACGATGCCGCCGCGGTTGAGGGCGGCGATCACCGCGGTGATGTCGGCGTAGCCGGTCAGCAGGATCGCCTGCGCGTCGTGGAAGCTGCGGGCCTCGGCGAGGAGCGCGTCGCCGGTGAGGCCCGGCATCCGCTGGTCCGAGAGCACGACGGCGATGTCGGGTTCGGCGCGCAGGATCTCCAGCGCCTCGGCCGGGCGCGAGGTCGTCAGAACCCGGTAGGAATCCTCGAACAGGTCCTCCAGGGCGATCAGGATGTCCGGCTCGTCGTCGACGGCCAGGATCGTCCCTACACCTGCCGTACCGTCACTCATGCACTGGCCGCCTGCCGCGGAATCCCGATCACGAAGCAGGCTCCCCCACCCGGGGCCGTCTCCACGGTGAGCGAGCCGCTATGCGCTTGAACGACGCTGTAGGCAATCGCAAGACCCAGGCCCGTGCCGGATCCGACCGGTTTCGTCGTGAAGAACGGCTCGAAGATCTTCTCACGCAGCGTATCCGGGATGCCGGGCCCGGTATCGCTGATGCGAATCTCGTCGAGTTCGGGGTTCGACTGGGTCGTGATCCGGATCGTGCCGCCCTCCGGCATGGCGTCGGCGGCGTTGCCCAGGATGTTCATCACCACCTGATTGAGCAGCGCCGGGGTGCAGTGGATCTCGGCGCGGCCCGTGAAGCTGCGCTCCACGGCGATGCGCTCGCCGAGCTTGTGCTGGATCAGCGCGAGCACCGTCTCGATCGCCTCCGGCACGTTGACCAGGGCGCGCTCGCCCTCGTCGAGGCGCGAGAACTTCCGGAGGTTCAGCACCAGATCCTGGATGCGGGTCAGCCCCATCCGCATCGAGCCGACCCGCTGCCGGGCCTTGTCGATGGCGCGGGTGGCGGCCTCCGGAGCGGCGCCCGGCAACTCGCCGAGCAGGCGCTCGACGGTGCCCTGGTGGGCCAGGATGAAGGCCAGGGGATTGTTGATCTCGTGGGCGATCCCCGCCACCAGCTCGCCGAGCGAGGCCATCTTGGCGGCCTGGACGAGCTTGGACTGCGCCTCGGTGAGCTGGCGGTTGGCGTCGGCGAGGTCGCGGTTGGCCCGCTCCAGGGCGTCGGCGAGGCCCGCTCGGGCCTCGGCCGCGTCGGCCTCCGCGCGGGCGCGCTCCACCGCCCGCTCGCGCTCGCCGAACTGGCCGGCGATGCGCCGGTCGTCCTCCTCCAGGAGCCGCCGCCGCACGAAGCCGCGGACCCGCAGGGCCAGGACCTCGGCGTCGGTCTTCGAGACCACGTCGTCGGCGCCGGCCGCGTAGGCTTCGACGAGGAAGTCCTTGGCGGGATCGCTGCCGGCGATGCCGACGAGGTGGAAGCCCGCGCCGGCCGCCTGTCCCGAGCGCCGCTGGCTGATCGCCCGGCACAGGGCGAGGCCGTCATAGGCGTGCCCCAGGAGATCGACCGTCACGCAGTCGAAGGCCCCGTCGCCGGCGGCCGCGTCCAGGGCGGCCAGGGCCGCCTCCGGCCCGTCGACGCTCGCCACGTGGTGGCCGTCCTGGCCCATCACGCCGGCGAGGAAGGTCCGGTAGGTGGCGCTGCCGTCGATCACCAGGACCCGCCCGCGCCGGAACGCGGCGGCGCCCGGTCCCTCACCGTCGGTCGTCGGCCGGCGCTCGCGCAGCAGGGCGCGGATGCGCAGGATCATCAGGTCGCGGTCGGCGGATTTCGGCAGGTAGGCGTCGGCGCCGCTCTCCAGACCCTGGCGCTCGCCGCCGCTGCCGCCGGTCAGCATCAGGACCGGCAGGGCCCGGGTGCGCAGCGACAGGCGCATCTGCCGGATCAGCTCGTCGCCGTTCATGCCCGGCAGGTGGTAATCGGCCACCACGAGGTCGGGCTGGCTGCGATTGAGGTGATCGAGGGCGGTCTCGGCGGAGGCGCAGCGCTCCACCGCGAAGCCGTGCGCCTCCAGCAGCAGGCGCAGTTCCAGGGCCTGCGTCTCCGAATCCTCGACCAGCAGGATCCGGGCCGGCACCTCCGCCGGGCCGGCCTCGCTCACGGCCGCGCCCCCGCATCCACGAGGCGCAGGACGTGGTCGGCGACGCGGTCGAGGGGCAGGACGGCGCGGGCGGCCCCGAGACGCACGGCCGCCGCCGGCATGCCGTAGACCACGGCGGTGCTCTCGTGCTCGGCCACGGTCTGGGCGCCGGCCCTGTGCATGTCGGCGAGGCCCAGGGCCCCGTCCTCGCCCATGCCGGTGAGCAGCACGCCGATGCCGGAGGGGCCGGATTGCCGGGCCATGGACCGGAACAGCACGGTGGCGGCCGGGCGCTGGCCGGAGACCGGCGCGGAATCGATCACCCGCAGGATCCGGCCGGAGCCGATCTCCAAGTGGCGGTCGCCCGGGGCCACGTAGACCCGGCCGGGTTCGGCGCGCTCGCCGTCCTGGGCGAGGGAGACCGGGAGGGCGACGACGCTGTCGAGCCAGCTGGCGAACCCGTCCATGAAGGCCGCGCCCATGTGCTGGACGACCAGGACCGGCAGCGGGAAGTCCTTGGGCAGGGCGCCGATCACCCGCGCCAGCGCCGGGGGACCGCCCGTCGAGGCGGCGATGCCCAGGAGGCTCGGGGCCTGCCCGGACAGGTCGGCCAGCGGCGCCTGGGGCGCGACGGCGGAGCGGCCGGCCCACTCGGTGCCGATCGGCCGGCGGCGGATGACCGGAACCTGGGCCATGATCCGCAGCTGCGTGCAGATCTCGCCGGCCACGCCCTCGTAGCCGGCATGGGTCGTGGCCACGGGCTTCTCGACGACCGACAGGGCCCCGGCCCGGAGCGCGTTCATCGAGATGCGCAGCGAGTTATCCTCGACCGAATCCGCCACCACGACGATCGGCGTCGGGTGCTCGGCCATGATCCGGCGGGTCGTCTCCAGCCCGTCGATCCCCGGCAGGCGGATGTCCATCGAGATCACGTCCGGCCGCACGGTCCGGAGCTTGTCGAGGGCCTCCTCGCCGGAGGCGACCGCGGCCACGAGCTCGAGGCGGGGATCGCGGGAGACGATGTGGCGCAGCAGCTCGCGCACCACGAGGCTGTCCTCCACGAGCATCACACGGACGGGGGTCATAGGAGCTGCCCGATCGTATCCAGCAGCTGGCGCTGGTCGAACTTCTGCTTGGTCAGGTAGGCGTCGGCGCCGAGATCCAGGCCCCGGGCGACGTCGGCGGCATCCCCGCGGGAGGTCATCAGGATCGCCGGGAGCCGGGCGAAGCGCTCGTCGGCCCGCAGGGCCTTCAGGAGGCCGAACCCGTCGAGGCGCGGCATCTCCACGTCGGCGAGCACCAGATTCACGGGCTCGATCTCGGCGCGCAGCCGGTCGAGGGCGTCCTGCCCGTCGACGCAGACGACCACGCGGTAGCCGGCGGCTTCCAAGATTCCCTTCTCCAGAGTCCGGGTGGTGATCGAATCGTCGACGACCAGGATGGTCGCGCGCGCGGACGCGGCCGCCGCGGCGTGAGTCGTCGAACGTGGAGCCGGCGCCATCGTTCCGAGTGCGCCGCCCGTTGTCCCGGCCTGGGCGCGCGAAGCGAGCCCCTCGGGGTCGAGGACCAGCACCGGCACGTCCCCGTTCAGCACCGCCGTGCCGGCGATCAGACCCGGATCGGCGCCGAAATCCGGCGCGGGCAGGACCAGGAACGGACGGACGTCGTGCAGGCGGTCGACCGCCAGGGCCAGACGGCCGCCGCCGGTCCGCAGGACGACGGCGGTCAGCGTGCCGGGATCGGCCGGGTCGGCGACCTGTCCGAGGATCGCGGCGAGGTCCGTCACCGGGTGGCTCGTCGCGGCGTCCCCGTCACCGAGGCGCACGATCGTCCGGCCCATGGCGACCGGCAGGTCGTCGCGCCGCAGGCGCAGGAGGCGCTCCACGGCGCCCCCGGGGAGGGCGTAGCTGCGCCCGGCCGCCTCGACCAGCAGCAGACTGCGCCGGGCCGCTGAGAGCGGCAGGCTGAAGATCAGGGCGGTGCCGGCCGGGTCGCGCGGCTCCAGGCGGACGCTGCCCATGAGCTGGCGGGCGGCGTCCGCGGCCACCGAGAGGCCGTAGCCGCGCCCCGACAGGGTGTCGACCGCCTCGGCGGTGGAGAAGCCGGGCTCGAACACGAGGCGCAGCAGGGTGTCGGGTTCGGCCGCGGAAGCGGGGCCGAGGAGGCCGCGCTCGCGGGCCGCCGACTCGATCCGGGCGAGGTCGGGGCCGGGCCCGTCGTCGAACACGGTAACATGCAGGCGGGCGCCGCGCACCGCGACCTCCAGCCCGAGGCCCAGGGCCTCCGGCTTGCCGGCCGCGCGCCGCACCTCCGGCGCCTGCCAGCCGTGGCTGAGGGCGTTGCGCAGGGCGTGGAGCAGCGGATCCTTCAGCGCCTGCAGCGTGCCGCGCTCCACCGGCAGGTCGAGGCCCCGCAACGTGAGATCGACCTCGCGGCCCTGCTCCCGGGCGGTCTCGCGCAGCGACCGGGCGAGGGGGGCCAGGACGGTCTCGGCCGGGACCAGGGCGAGGCGCTCGGCGGCGGCGCGGACGCGGGTCGCGGCGCCCTCGACCGCGCTGGTCGCGGAGGCCTGGCGCCGCGACAGGTCCGCGGCCTCCCGGGCGAAGGCGCCCGCGCGCGCCGCGAGGGCGCGCCACTCGGGCCGCTCCGCGCCGGCCCCGGCCGCGAGGGCCTCGGCGCCGACGCGCAGGTCGCGGGCCAGGCGGGCGAGCCGGGCGAGGCCGTCGGCCGCGGGCGCCTGGCCGGCCAGGGTGCTGGCGAGATCGTGACTCGCCCGGGCCAGCGCCTCGACGGCCTCCGCCGGCACCCGCAGGATCGCCGCGGAGGCCTCCGGCGGCTCGGAGCCGGGTTTCGGCGCGGGGTCGGCCTGTGTCGGCGCGGCGGTCGCGGCCGGCGGGGATGCCGGCGCGGCGGGGGGCCCCGGTGGCGGGCTCGGACTCGGATCCGGCAGCGGGGCGGGGGGCGGTGCGGCGGGTGGTGCGGGTTGTGCCGGCAGCGGCGTCTCGCCCGGGAGCCGGAGGACGTGGCCGAGGGCCGCCAGGGCGTCGGCCGGCATGTCCGGACCGGACCCGTCGGTGAGGCCGGCGACGTAGGACTCGATCCGGTCGAGGGCGAGGTGGACGGCGTTGGCCGCCTCGCGGTCGAGGGCGGTGGCGCCGGTGCGCACGCCCTCGAACAGCGTCTCGAGACGGTGGGCCACCGCCTCGACCGCCGGGAGGTCGACGGCGCGGGAGGCGCCCTTCAGGCTGTGGGCGCGGCGGAAGACGTCGTTCCAGTCCGGCGTGGCGCTGCCGAGCGCCCCGCGGATCGCCGCGACGTGCTCCCGGTGCTCGACGTCGAAGGCGGCGAGCAGGAGCTTGCGGATATCCTCGGCCAACGGGGCGCCCGCCTCAGTGCCGGTATCGTTCGGCCAGGGCCATGAGGGCCTGGGCGAGCTCGGTGAGGTTGGCGGAGGCGGCCTCGACCTGCCGCGTGCCGGCCGCGGTCTGCTGGCTGGCCTGGCGGATGTTCTGCAGCGCCCCCATCACCTGCTCGATGCCCAGCTGCTGCTGGTTGGTCGAGGCCACGATCTGCTGGAACGTCTGCACGTTCTCCTCCACCCGCGCGGTGATCTCCTCGATCGTGCGCTGCGTCGTGTCCGAGCGCGTCTTGCCCGCCGCCGCGCGCTTGACCGCCTCCTCGGTCAGCATCACCGACGTGTTGATGCCCCGCTGGATCTCGCCCAGGATCCCCCGCACCTGCCCCGTGGCCGCCTTGGCCTGGTCGGCCAGGAGCTTCATCTCCGAG
>NZ_FNVI01000045.1:0-26984 GCF_900107945.1 Methylobacterium sp. 190mf
CGCCTCGTCGATCCGAACGCGAGCGTGGCCTCGCTGCTCAAGGCGGATCTGGAGGCCGGCCTGCAAGCCTGCATGACGGCCACTACGCAGTATCCGAGTGAGATGCGCTTCGTGCGGCAGCTACAGGCTGTCCAAGAGCAGCGAGTGGTGCAGAGGGCGCTCGGCTCGAACCAAGCCGAACTCTCGAGCACCTACCTGCTGCTCTACCCAGGTGGTCGCTTCATTGACGATGTTAAAGCTCATGTCGCCGCTCTCAACGCTGTGCCGGGAGGGAAGTCGACGCAGGAGCTCCCTGTGAAAGTGCCCGAGCCGCCTCCCCCGGCGCCGTCTATTGTTCCGCAAGCTGATGTTGGTCGCGTCCTTCAAACTGAACTGAAGCGCGTCGGCTGCGATCCTGATACGGTCGATGGTACGTGGGGCCCGGCTTCCGTACGAGCTATGAAAACTTACAATCGTATTTCGCATACAGCGTTGGAGATATCGAAGCCGACTTTAGAGGCCCTTGAGATAATACGTTCCAAACGAGACCGAGTATGTCCAATTGAATGTAAAACCTTGGAACGGTTGGTCGGGAACAAGTGTATTTTGATAACATGCAATTCAGGAAATAGGCTGAATAAATTTGGAAAATGCGTACCTATACCCGTTGTCCAACACATAAGCATAAACCATTCTATTCCCAGAAATCAAGCACAAGAACACATCAAAAAATCTCTATCTAGACCGCGCTCAAAAACTTATGCAGAAGTGCCGAGAGCTAACCTTAGAAGTAATACTGGTCCGGCGACTATGCCAGATTTGCGATGCTTAACTTCTAGCTTGGGTGGGTCTCAGACGTGCAATTGAATATTTCTCTTGCTAAGACTGCAATGTTTACGAATTATGGCTTTCCCATTTCCTGCAAAAAACTTCTTTTCCCGGTTTCAACGCTATTAATTTTGCGTTTCATAATATCGACAGCGTCTGCTGCTGGTCTGCAAGGCAACACTATCAAGGCCAGCTTCATTTCATCAGCCGAGATCTGTGTTATTCGGAGCAACGAATGTAAAGAAATTTCTATTCCCGGGGTTGTCACGGTTTATCTCGGGGCTAGAGGTAATGTTTTTATATACCAAGCTCGGGATAGAGGTTTGGTGTTATCTTTGGGACGTTTTGAGGACGACAAACAAGGTCATCTTGCTAAGTGGCAGACCGCAGGAAACGGAGCAACTTGGCAAGTGAAAACCGATCAATTAATACTTTCGATTTTGTTTTCTCGGCGCGGCTCAGGCTGCTCAATTTCCAACTCTTGGAGGAGTTTGAATTCAGGACTCAAAATAAAAGATAGAGGAATTAGAGTATCGTACTGTAGCGTTACTGAGGGTAACACAAACGACTAGTAGTCATGTAACCGGCGCATTAACAGAGGGCGTGCTACTGAGCAGCCTCAAAGGAGATTTGAAAAAAGCGTTGATCGGCAGGATCAACGCCACCAGCGAACCGAAGCCTTCTCGTCTTGTATTCTCTATGCAGGTTGGGTCGTGCAGCTACGCTTCGGCTCGGTGTTCACGCAGTGCGAACAGTTGGAGCCGGTACCGGGCGGCTTGCGACGGGTTAGCGGGTGGCGCGTTGCCGGGTGCCTCGTACCGCGTCGGCGGCGCGCCGGCCGCTCAGTCCTTCCCGGAACTGCATCAGCGTGACTAGCGCGAGGCGCCAGGGCGCGTAGGCTGGCTCACTCAGCTTCGGGTAGAGGTCGACGAAATCGGCATCGGCGAACAGGACGCCGAGCCGGTCGCGCAGGAGCATGTAGGGGGTGCCGCGCCGGAAAGCGGCCTGCGCGATCCGAGCGGTGTCCGCAGGGACAGGGGGCAGTGGTTGCGAACGGAGCGACATGGGCGACCTCCGGACTGGAAACCTTCTCAACGTCCCACAGGCCGGCCACGCTCACTTCGCCAACGGTGTCCTACCCTTATACGAACGGAGCCGTTATCTGGTAGCTACCAGCTATCGTTCGGTGATGCCGCTCTGCTCTAGCAAAACGACAGCGCGTTCGAAGGCCTCGCCGAGCCCCCAGCCATTTGTGTCTGCGACGCGGGTGAACGCCTCGATTGTCTCTGGTTTCAGTTTGAGGTTCAGTTGGGCCGTGCGACCTGTCCGGCGACGGCGTTGCTGCCGAGGCGTCACCGGCGCCTGCTCGACCCTAGCGGGTTCCCGGCTGCGGAAGCCGGTCGCTTCCGCAACTCGCCTCGTCACCTCGGGCGCAGGCTTGCTATCTCGGGGCTTTGGCTTGGCCCAGGAGGACGGATCAATGTCGTCGAGCTCGTCGCCGAAGCCGAGAGAAGCGCGTTCCTTGCCGGCCATCACGCTGCAGTCCTCGCGCTGGCCGCCTTCAGCTTCGAGACCACCTCCCCTGCGAACTCGCGGGCGTTCTGGATAGCTTTTTCGAGGTTGCTCGTCTGCGCTGCGGCTAGGCCCGATAGTGTTCCGCCGAAATCGAACAGGTCCTTGAAGGCAGCTCGTTCCACGACCGCAGTTTCGAACATTTCGATGCCGCCTGCTTGCAATTGCTCCTGCACGTTGCGCAGGGCGCGGGAGGTGACGGCCGCGCCGGTACGAGTAAGTAAGACCGCATGGGCGATCCGCCGCCGCGACAGCTTCTCAGAGTTGCGAATGAGTCGGATCGTCTTTGCCGCCCCTTTGGCATCCATGCTTGACCCCTGTGTGGGGATGACCACCAAATCGGCCATACCGATCGTATTGGCTACCAACAAGCTAGCCGTACCTTCTAAGTCTACGATGACGAAGGCCGCGTCGCGCTCGGCGCTATCGATAGCGTCCACGATGCTTTCTTCTGTCACGTCGCTGATGATCGTGACGTTCTCTGGCTTCCCAGGAAGTTTTGCCCACTGGCTGATCCAACGCTCCGGGTCAGCGTCGATTATAGTGACGGAAGCACCCTTCACGGCCAGCTCGGTCGCCAGCAGCAGCGCACTCGTCGATTTGCCCGAACCGCCCTTCGGGTTAGCAAAGGCTATGACAGGCATGGTTCCTCCCGTTTCGGACGCCGCACTCACCGCGTCACGCACAACTTAACAGCTAGCTAACAGATATCGATTGGTAGCATCTAGCAAACTGGTATCTATTAGATAGCTGTCGCCGAGTCCATTGTAGTTAGCAGTTACCAGATAGCTAACTAGTAGCTGCAGGTCGTGCGGCCCTCACTCGATGCGCAAGAGGCGATGGGCGCCCTATCGGGACCCCGGAGTTTCCGGAGGCTGCGGAAATGAGGGCGATGATGCGATCGCCTACAAGCCTATCCCGCAAGGAGGGTGCTCGCGACCTGTAGTAGCGCCGCGACGCCAGCGCAGAGGGTAGCCCACGCGCTTATCCGCGATTGATGCTCCATCACGGTCTCACGCGGCGGACGCGTGAGGGAACCGTCCCGGTTGACGAGTGTGACGGTCTGCGGCGGAAGCTTAATCGCGGCCGACCGGAACCACAGCCCGGCAGCAGCTATGGCGAATAGACCGAGCCGACCCCAGCAACGCCGGCCCACGTCATCGCGCTGAGGAAGCCAATCCTGTCCCTACCGTTGACTTAGCCGTGTGACCCAGCCGACATGCCATGTCCGGCTGGCGCACACCTCATGCGAGTCGCCGGCACCACTAGGAGCACCGACCGCCGCAGTAGGACCCTGAAAAGCCAACGGGCCCCCCGTCGCCAAACGAGGAGCCCGTCGAAATCAAAAGCGGCTGTGAGGCCGGGTTGCACCCCTCACAAGCCACGAAGCGCCCTCGGGCGTCAAGTCGGGACCTCAGTTCCGACAACGATACCGGCTTGTCTTGAACGGAGCGCACAGCCTGCGCCGCCGATCGTCCCCCTGTGGCCCTGTGGAAAAGGGCCGAGACACGTGTTCGCAGACGAAATCCGGCGCGCCATTGCGGCAGCCGACCGAATCACCCTGCCGTCCGTGACGGCGCTGCTGTGGCGCGCTTTCGGAGAAGGAAAGGTCTCGGAAGCCGAGGCCGAGGCGCTGTCTGGGCTGATCGAGGCCCGCACGGACGCACCGGCCTTCTTGCGACGGATGCCGCACGTCGCGCGCGCGACATCTGAGACGACGGAGGCCCATACCGAGCGGCCTACCCCTCAGGACCCCCGGAGCAGCGCCAGGAGGCCCAGCGTCGGCTCCCGCCCGCGCACGGAGGCCTCGATGGAGCGCCGTCGCCGCTGGGCCGCCTCGGGGCGGCTTCCGCCGGGGCTCGCGGCCCGGTTCACGCTGGCCGAGCAGGCGGTTCTCTCTCTGGTGGCTGCCGAGACCGTACGACGGAAGGACTGTCGGCTGTCCGTGCCGAACCTCGCCGCCGTCGTCGGCGTGGCTGAGACCACTGTGCGTAACGCGATCCGGGAAGCCCGGAAACTCGGCCTGCTGACCGTCGAGGAGCGACAGATCACCGGCTTCCGCAACGACACGAACATCGTGCGCATCGTCTCAGCCGAGTGGACGGCTTGGCTGCGGCTGGCACGGACCCAAGACCCGCTATCCAAACTTGGATCGTCCGCTCCCGCCGCCGCCGCTCAGGGGGGAGGGTGCAAATCCGCGAACCGCACGCCTACTGAAGTTCTCATCCTGTCAGAATCGGGGAAAACGGAACCGAAGAAAAGCTGCCGAGGGGCAGCGGGCGACCTCGACCGACGCGACCGTTCAGGAATCCGCGCGGGTGGTGGCGCGGGCCGAGCTATGAGGTGAGGGCATGCCGTCGGACGACAAACCGAACGCGCCGATGACGCCGCGGGAATATGTCGGGCTGATCGTGCTGCCGACACTGCACGAAGCGCTCAACGCTCGCGATGACAGACGCCGGGCCTATCTCGCATGCCTTGTGGTCTCCCACGTCGCCGATTCTCTTGGACTGGCCGAGGCTACGCGCGATCCCGGATTCGCAGCGCTACAGGGGCGACCACGGAAGCGTGCCGCTGATGCCGCGACAGATGTGGTCCAGGCCGAGGTCAAGCGCCGGTGCGGGGAGATCTGGACGGTAGTGCACGGCTTCGCCAACGGGACCAAACACCCGGCCCGGCTGCCGCTCCTGCCGGGGACAGAGGAGTCGGTGCCCGCGTTCGCCTTTGATACTCCCGGCGCCGGGTTCGGCGAGGGCCGGTGGGATGCCCCTGGTCTTGCTGTCCACGTAGATGACGAGGTGCTGTTCCTCGATGCCTGCGCCCAGCAGGTCCTCGCCTCGTTCGTGTGTGCCTACCCAGTGCACCTCGGCGGAATCGCCCTGTCATCGTTCATGGATCCTGGACTGCCGATCCTCGGCCTGGCCGTGGAGACGATGTGGCTCGCCGCGATCGAGGCATGGGCCGCCGACAAGCCCGAGATCGCCGAGGTGTGGCTGTTCGGCAGCCGAGCGAAGGGTACCGCGCACCCGGGCAGCGACGTGGATCTCGGCCTTGCGCTGGTGCCAGGGGCGCCGGGTCACGACTGGCCGCTCGGCAATTGGCTATCGCTCGGCACCGTGTGGCGCGATGAGATGCGGTCAATTCTGGGATGTCACGTGAGCCTTGAGGCGTTCAGCCGGCCGGGCGAGGAGCAGAGCGACGAGGAGGCCGCGGCACGTGCACCCGCAATCCTGCTGTGGACGAGGCCGCCGCCGACCTCGTCCAATCCGGTATCCTTGTCGACGCGGTAACCATGCCGGTTCTACCAGCCGCGTCCCTGAGGCTTCGAGGCAGGGGCTGGCATGGGAAACGACGTGGCCGCGATCCCGCTGACCCTGGCGGCTGAAAACGCCGAGCTGCACGAGCAACTGGCCGCAGCGCAGGAGATGCTCGTGGAGACAGCCATCGACGCCGGCCATCTGCACGCTCGGATCCAAGATCTTCAAACCGAACGCGACGCTTGGCGGACCGAGGCTGAATGCTTCGGGAAGCGACGGTTGCGCGTGAGCGCCCGCTGATACCGTTCTGAACGCGTCTCCCGAACGAGACGGGGCCCGGATCACTCCGAGCCCAGCCACCCCGTCGCGCGGGACACGCCTTCGTCCCCGGCGCCGAGGACGGCGGATCCAATAGCGCGCACCGATTCGCGCGAAGGGGCGCCGCGCGAGCGGATTACCGAGCTCGAAAGCCACCCTGGGCGCTACTTCCGGGCCGCCGCACGGCCAAAAATGCAGCTCTACAGCTGCACCACCGCCCGATTTCGCCCGAACGCCATCTTTCTTCGGCTCCGCGCCACACGGCGAAATCCGGAGTGGCACCCTGAAGGGTCCGCCCGCGTCGGGCGCGATCTCCTTCAGGAGCCGACCGTCACCATGTCCACGTCACCAATCTCCAGGGCGGACCTGCTGTCCGCCGTCGCCCACATCCAGCCCCTGACCTCGGACGCCCCGAGCAAGCTGGCGTTCACCGACTACGCCAAGGCCGTCACGGCCTACAGCGCGGTCGAGAGCGCCTACGTGCCGGTCGGCCAGACCGACACCCGCCTGCGCGACGAGCTGCGCCCCCTGCTCGCCGCCGCGCCGGTGAAGCCGGTGGCGGACATCTTCCGCGGGGCCGTCGAGCGCCACGCCGAGGGCGTCCTGGGCAGCGACCCCGCCGCACTCCCGTGGGCGTACCTCGAAGCCATGGTGCCGGTGGATGCCGTCGCCAGTGGCCTCGGCACCCTCCACGCGCGGTGGCTCCGGACCGTCGCCTACAGTGCCCTCGTGGTCTACGGGCGTCCCGGCGCGGCCCTGCCGCGGTCTCCGGCCGGCCTCACGATCGACGTGGGGTTCGTGCCCGGCACCGCACCGCGGACCCGCTTCGTCGACGAGGGCGACGAGGAAGGGGCCAGCGTGCCCGTCACGGCGTACGCGCGCCCCTGATCGGCGCCGTGCGGTCGACATCATCAGGGCCGCGGGGCAGGTGCTCCGCGGCGGGGGCGCCGGGGTATCCCCGGCGTCTTCCTGGCGCTCTCCACCTCGGCGACGCGCCGGATATGGGCTGCAATCACGGCCGCCCGGGCGGCGAGATCCGCGAGCATCTGGACCCTGGCCCGAACCCGCCTCTCCAGCGGCACCAGCGCCCGCGCGAGGACGCGGCGGCGAGCCTGGGCGGGAAGGATAGTCGGGGCTTCGCCCCGCGCCCGGCGGGTCTCGATGCGCATCAGGCCGAGCCGAAAGACGTCCTCGGCCGCCCGCCTGGCGACGTGCGCCCGCTCCATCAGGTCGAGGGCCGTCTCGCTCGCCGGCCGTCGGGAGAAGGTGGCCGCGGCATGGCTCCAGAGATCGGTCGGCCGGACCGGGCGCGCATCGCCGAGGGGCCGCCGGCCGGCCACGGCGCGGCGTTCGGCGCTTTCCCCGAGCACGACCCACGAACGGGACCGGTGGCGCGAGGCGGCGACGTAGAACCGGGCGGCATCCATGCCCTCCGACCCGCGCGGCAGAGCCAGGATGCACTCCTCGGCGGTCGCACCCTGGGCGCTGTCCACGGTCAGACAGTCGCCCTGCCCGATCAGGATCTTGCCCGTCTCGCGGTCGCGGAGCGCTGTCCATGGGACGAGTGCCTCCCTGCCGGAGGTGGCGCGCAGGACGAGGCCGGCGCGCTCGACGCCCCGCACGGTCAGGAGCGAGCCGTTCACGCCGATCGCACCCCGGCCAGCGCCGCGGCCGTAGGTCCGGCGGAAGAGGCGGATCTTATCGCCCAGCGCCACCGGCAGCTCGAACACGGCACCGGCCTGATCCACCGCGTCGAGGCACGCCACCTCGGGACCACGCGTCCCCTCGGCCTGCCGGCGGCGGCGCATCGCCTCGGCCACGGCGCGCGCATCCGCTTGCGTGGGGGCGACCATGAGCACCCGGTCCTCGCCGACGGCCTGGACGCGCTCCCACCAAAGCCCTGCCGCGGCGGTGGCGGCGTCGGCCCGGGTGCCGGGTGCGAGACGGGCGCGGCCTTCCTCGCGCAGCGTGTCGACGACGTCGGCGGCCCGGCCGGCCCGCGCGAGACCCGCGAGCGCGCGCTCCTGCGTCGCCCGCTGGCGCACCGTGGTCGACACTTCGGCAACGGCCCCGTCCAGCGCGCGCGTGAGCAGGCCGATGACGCCGCCTGCCTCGACGCTCCGGCCCTGGAGCGGGTCGCCGATCGCGACGAGCTGGCAGCCCGACGCTTCCCGCATCTCCAGCAGCGCCACGGCATCCCTGGCCGACGCGAGCGACACCTCGTCGAGCAACAGCACGTCCTCGGGGCCGAGCTGCAGCGCGCCGCTCCGGACACGAGCGAGAAGCGCGGCGACCGCGAGGCACTGCTCCTGCGGAATCCCGGCCTCGGCGAGGGCCTGCGCCTGCCGCCACGCGATGGCGGTGCCGTGGACGCGTCGGCCGCGCGCGGTCCAGGCGGACACCAGCGGCCGCAGCAGCGTGGTCTTGCCTGCCCCGGCGCTCCCCACGAGGACCTGCACCCGCCCGCCCGTGCCGATCGTCCTCATGGCCGCAGCCTGGGACGCGCCGTGCGTACCCGTAAAAACGAGGCCCGACGCTGTGGCGGCCGCCTCGACTTCCTCGACGGTGAGGGCGCCCGAGCGGTCGGCCGCGGCCGACCGCGCCAGGTCGACGAGGCGGGTCTCGCGCGCGACATGCGCGGCCGTGGTCAGGCGGTTCTCGGGCCGGCCCCGCTGTCCTCGCACTTCCCGCACGATCACGGATACATGTGCGCCGGCATCTTGGATGCCGCCCGCCACCAAGGCCGCGGCCACGTCGTCGATCTCGGAGGCATCCTCGACGCCGGAGGCCACCAACCCGCGCGCCGCCGCGATCCGGGCCGCGCTCCCGTCGAGAACCGCGTCTTCGAGGAAGTCACGTTCAAGGAAGGGGGCTGCGGCGGCGCGGGCAATGGCCAGCCGTTCGCCCCTGGGCTGGAGCGGAATCGGCCTGTCCAGATTGGACACCCCGGCCGGATGCCAACCGAGCGCCGCGGCCTCTCGGTGCCAACTCTCGACGTCGGCCACGTCATCGACCTTCGGCGCTTTCGGGTTTCCCTGGACGCCGGCCTTGAGCAAACCGATCCGGCGCCGCGCGTCGAGGGCATCCCAGCTGAGACCCTGCGCGGCCGCGTAGGCACGGGCGGCCGCTTCACCCTGCGAGGTGCGGCGCGAAAAGGCGGCGCGGACCGCTTCCGGAACGGCTCGCACCCGAGCGGCGCCGGTGTCCGGATCGAGGTCGACGGCGACCCCGAGGCGACGCAGGCCGGTGGCGATGTTCGCTTGGTAGAGGGCGCCCCACTCGTGCAGCCGGCCCCGCAGCTCGGCGAGGTCGGGCGCGCCGACATGGCCCGAGGGCGTCAGCACCACGGCCGGGACGCAGACGTGGGTGTGAACCTGCGGCGTGCCGGCGGCGCGCACGACGGCGAGGTGGCTGTAGGCCTCGCCCGTGGACGCATCTCGGTCCGGGATCTCGACCGTGGGCCGGCTGGTCCAATGGTCGAAGGTGAGCCACGCGAGGCGCCCGGCTTCTGTGCCGCCTCGCCCGCCCTTGCCACGCCGGGCCCGTCCGAGCACCGCCCCGATAGCCCGCATGGTCTCGGCGACCGCCTCGCGGTGTACCGCATGGAGTGCCGCGCGCTCGGCCGCCGTCGGTGCCATCAAGGTCGCGATGCTCACGCTCTTATCGGCGCTGAAGCAGAGATCCATGTAGCCCACGGCGGTGCGAGAGGCCGTCACGGTGTCCCGGTACGCGGTCGGCCGAAGAGGAGCGCCATCTGCCCGGCGACCCTGGGCGAGCGCATCCAGGACCTCGCCCGCCGCCGTGGTCTCGGTTGCTCCGAACAGCCGCAGGGTGCGGGCGCGCAGGGTCCCGACGCGCCCCGCCGGCAAGGGGTCACCCGTCATCGCGTGCCGGCCGGCGAACACGTGCTCGACTTCTGCCACGTTCGGCAACCGGTCGGCAGGGAGGCCGGTCTCCTCGGCCAGCGAGAGTATCGCCGGCCGTGCGGTCCGGCCTGGGATCGGGGTGCCGTCAGCGCGGTGGCCGGCCAGCAGGTGAGCGATGCCGTCGGCGTCCGGCGGCTGGCGCGGATCTATGCCGAGCAGCCGGGCGAGTCCCGGATCCAGGTCCTCGCGAACACGGGGAACGGTCACCGTGAAGGCCTCCGACGGCATCGTCGAGGCGCCAGGCGTGCAGGCGTAATAGGCAGCCAGCTGCGCCATTTCGGGCGGGAGCGTCGGTTCCATGAGGTGCGCCGTCATGGCCCGTGCGCCGCTCAGGCCGCCCGCGGATCCGACCCTGTACGTGAGCACGTCGGCCACTCCTCAGGCTGCCCGCGCGGTGCCGAGCGTCGCCGCCACGGCCGCGGGGATGGCGTCGAGGCCGGCACGCATGCCGGCGAGCGTCTCGCCCTGCTCATCCAGGCTGTCGGCGATCCGGCCGAGCGCCTCTGCCAGCCCGTCGCCGCCGCCTTCCTCGCCGAGGTCGGTCACGGCCGAGAGGAGCGCCTGCAGCAGGGCCGTGTGCGCTTCCTGACCGGCGACGAGCTGCGCCATGCACGCGGTCAGCGCACCGACCTCGCGACGCACGTCTGCGATGTCCTCCCGCAGCCCCCCGAGGGTCTCGCGCTCCGTCACCGTGAAGACCTCCGAGGGCCGGTCTCGGCGTCCGCGCCGACCGACGATTCGGATTGTACCACCCGCGTGGAGCGGCCCACCCGAGCTCTTCGGGTGCCTTGGTCTGTAGGGGCTGAAACCCGGCTTACGTGCCCCGGTCGTCCCCGGATGCGGCACCGCATCGGCACCCATGCCGTCCCTCTCCTCCAGCGGGAGAGGGTGCTCTGATGCTCCGCCGAGACAAAGGAATCGCCGCGGCTTTCGCGCGGGCCCGAGCCGGGGACCGGAGGCTCGCGCCATGGATGACGCGCCACCACGACGACCTAGTGCGCGAGATCGGGACCGGCCGCGTGGAGTGGGCCGCGCCCCTCACTGCCTTCGCCGACCTCGGCCTGACGGACGAGCACGGCCGTCCCCTGACCCGAGACACCGCGTCCAGGACCTGGAAGCGCGTGCGCGAGGCCGTGGCCGCCGCTCGGCAGGCTGAAGTCCGCGCCCGCCCGGCGCCCGGAGAGCTGGTCCCCGGTGTTCGCCTGGTCGCGCCCGCACCAGCACCCATGCCGGTCCGCACCGCGCCTCCACCCGCACCTGCCGCCGCGCGCGTCTCGCCGATCGCAGGGACGCCGGCCGGCGCTGTCAAGGCGACCGAACACATCGCGGCCGTCCTCGCGGCGATGGGCGCCTCCCGCGTCCCGCTGCCGTCCCTGCCTTCCCGCCACCCGCGGCCGGCGCCGCTCCGCCCGGCCCCCGACAAGGACCCGACGTCATGACGAAGGCCAAGACCACCGCCCGCCTCAACGAAGCTCTCGCCGTGCTGTCGCCAGACGTCGAGATCCGCCCGAAGCTCTTCCTGCTGCTCGGCCGAGGGAGCCGCGGGAAAACGTTGCTCGCCCGCTGGGTGATCGACCGCGCCGCGAACGCCGGCCGGACGGTGATCCCCGCCGACGGCGATAGGACGAACCGCACACTGGCCCGTTTCTTCTCTTGGGCCGTCAGTCCAGCATCCGCGGACGATGCCGACGTGCGGTCGTGGGTCGCCGGCCTCGTGGAGACGCTACTCGCCGGAGGGCACGACACGCTGCTCGACCTGGGCGGCGGCGATCTCATCCTGAAGGGTTTGGCCCGGGAGATGGATCTCCTGGCTTGGCTCACGAGTGCGGGCATCGACGTGGTGGTGGTGCACCTCCTCGGACCCAGCATCGACGACGCCGTATACGTGCAGGATGCCGAGGCGGAGTGTCAGCTGGCCAGCCCGGCGACGATCCTGGTGCTGAACGAGGGCACCGTGCCGCCCGGAAGGTCGGCGCACGCGGCCTTCTCCGAGACTGTGCAGACGCAGCCGGTTTTCGCCGCCGCGATCAGCCGGGGTGCGCGTCTCGTCTCAATGCCTCGCCTCGAACCCGCGCCCGAACTGGAAGAGGGTGGCCTGCCCTTCTTCCTGGCCGCGCAGGGTCTCGCGCCGGCCGGTGCTCGCCCGCTCGGCCCGTGGAAGGCACAACAGGTCGCAATCTGGCTGCGCCGGATGGAGGCCAACTTCGCCGCGGTCGCGGAGTGGCTGCCGTGATCCGGGGTGCCGCACCGGTTCCGCAGCGGGCCCCGGGAAGGGCCCGAACAGCGACCTCGGGCGACGCGTTGCGCGAGGCGGCGCGTGCGTCCGGGCTCCAGCCCGGTGACCCTCTATGCCCCCTCACAGAGGGTCTGGCCGTGCATGCCGATCACCTCGACGAGCGCCACGATGCGCTCGTGGCGGCGAGCGCGGCGACGGTCGAAGAGCTGCGCACCCTCCTCGCCGAAGGACGCGAGACCGCTGAGGCTCAAGCCGACTGGTTCCGTGCCGAATGCCAAGCCACCGAGACCGAGACCGTCGCCGGCATGTCTAGCGCGATCGCCAAAGCCTCGGCGCATGCCTTCGACGAGCGGGTGCGGGCCATGGACCGGCGCACCGCCGTCCTGGTGGCGCTGGGCCTCGCGGCCGCCCTGGTCGCGGGCGCGACCGGCGGTTGGTGGACGGGCGTAACGACGACACGCGCGGCGATTGGCGAGACCGAGGTGGGCCTGCGGGCCGCATTTCGGGATGGCCCCGAGAGCGCCAGGGTGTGGCTGGAGCTGATGAGCTGGAACGACGTGCGAGCGGCCGTCGTGCGATGCCGAGACGCTGGCAGGATCCGCGAGGAGGCCGGGCGCAAATCGTGCCCGCTCCTACTCTGGGTCTCGCCGCCGGTCGCCGCGCCCGAAGGGGCTTCAAGGCTGTAGCCTTGGAACGCCGGTCACGGTACACAGTTAACCGAACTGGTGCGGATTTTCACACCATAGGCGCTTAAAGTGCAGATATAGACAAAAGTGGGGCTACCGTGGCGCGTGCAAATATCGATCAGGCTGTCGAGGACCTGCACAGGCTGTACAGCACCACCTTCGGTGGCAAGAGCGTAGGGCGCTTTACCGTAACGCGAGACCAGCTTGCAGGGCTCATGCGGGTGAAGGTGGCCCACGACAAGACGATTGGGCTCCTCCGGGAGGCTGCGCTCAACGACGCTGATCTGGTTCTCGGGCAGTGCGCTGGCGGGCTCTACGGTGTCGTCGGAGCTCGCAAGGCAGCGCGGTGGCGGAAGGTGCCGCGTGCGACCCTTGCCGCTCTGGTGGGCGCCCCTCCTGATAGCCAGGAGGAGCCGGCCGACGACGAGGCCGAGGACGGCGAGGAGTAGCCGCTCATCCCGGCAAACGCCGGTGCACCGCCGCACAACGGCGGGAACGAAACCCTTGCGTAATGCTTTTTTTGATATAGGTTCTGGCCATGGCTTGGCAGGTTGAGATCCTCAACGAGGCTGTCATGGCCGAGCTTGATGCGTGGCCTGCGAAGGTACGCGCTTCCTTGGACAAGATCGTGGAGCGGATCGAGACCCTTGGTCTTGAGCGACTTCACGAACCGCACGTCAAACATCTCCAGGACAAGCTCTGGGAGATGCGACCGAGCGCAGGCGGTGATGACGGCCGCGCTCTGTACGTGACGGTCACCGGGAAGCGGGTCGTGATCGTGGGCGCGTTCATGAAGAAGACCAGGAAGACCCCGAAACGGTGGTTGGATCTGGCCACAGAGAGAGCGAGAGGAGTGCTGTGATGGCGATCCCTTTCAAGACCGTCCGCGACCGTTGGAATGCTGATCCGGAGTACCGGGCTGCGCACGCCGAGGTCTCGCCCGAGATGGAGCTCGCTTTCGCCATGGCTGAGGCGCGTCATCGCGCCAACCTGTCCCAGGCTGAAGTCGCGCGCCGCATCGGCACCTCTCAGGCGATGGTCGCACGCTGGGAGAATGGAAAGGTCGCGCCCACGACCACATCGCTGCGCCGCTATGCCGAGGCGACGGGTGCGCTCCTGCGCATCCAACTCGGCGGCGAGCGTGTGCGCGAGGAGTGCCTCGCGTAACTCTGGGCGGGCTCTCCCTTCCGCAGTCGGCAATACCACCCCGGCACGGTGGGGATCATGAACCCAGAACTGAACACGCTGCTACGCAATGCGCTCACATGCAGCGTGTTCGTGGATCCATCGGATCCGGGGCTCACGAACGCCGAGATGTTCGAAATCGGCCGCCAGGCCGGATTTCGGGATGGTGAGATCGGGGACACCATCCCGCATGTCCCGAAAGGGCTTGTTCAAGGTCGCGGTCGTTTCATCCCGTCGCATCACGACTTGGCATTCTCCGAGATCCATGAGGCTGCCGATCCGCCTCTGCTCAACACGGACGCCGCCGACTTCGTGATCGTAGCACTGAACGAGCGTGTCAGAAACGACGGAATCCGGTCCGCTCGCCTCGATAGAGGTGCCGTGGTGGAGCGCGCCGTAGCTGAAGGACACGACCGCGCGACCCTCGAGGGCGCGATCACCTGTCTCGTGCTGGGCCAGATGATCAACCAAACGGACAACGTCCTCGTCCCACGGCATCAGAACGGACTGATGCAGCTCTTTCGAGATCAGCAAAGGCCGGCTCCGTTCCGACCGAACGCAGTGCGTCCACGCGCGCTCGCCCTCGTGCGTGATGTCGTTGCCCGGCGCACGGACGGCCGGCCGCGACACGCCGAGCCGCTTGACGCGTTCGGGGAGGCTCTCGAGCAAATCGGCTTTCGGCAGTTCCGGACATGGTGGCGCCAAACGGTCACAGAGCTGCGCGGGAGCGATCCCAATGCTGCGCCGGTGTCCTGCGCGCTCCTCTCGGCAGCCCTTGTCGAGGGTGCCCTCACCTTTGCGGCTCGCCATTCTCGCGACCATCAGCTCGGCGCGTTTCAGTCCAACGATTTCGATGGTGAACCGCGGAACTGGAGGGCCGAGAGATTGATAGAAAGCGCCTCCAGAGGCGGGGCTGCCGCGATCCTGACGCCCCAGCTGCGAGCGCGTGCCGAACACCTCAATCGGACCCGTCAGCGAGTGCACGTCGGCCGCCTCCTCAGCGAGAACCCTGGCGGCGTGCCTGACCTACGGCCGGAGGAAGGTCGGGACGCGAAGGCGACGGCCGAGCAAGTGGTGCGCGCGGTGCTGGACTGGCTCGAACGAGTTTCGGCCGCCTGAAACGGACGGGGTGACGGTGACGCTGCGCAGGATCCTTGAGGCGCCGATCGCCGACCTTACCTTCACGGACATTGAGACGCTGATACGCGAAGAGGCGGAGGAGGGGCCGCGCCTCGAACTCAAGCGTGGGCTGCCCGCTAATGACCGCCAGGTCGACCCTTGGATGACAGGCGGTGGGCGTATCGGAAATCCAGCCCGCGATGGGCTCGCCAAAGAGGTCGTGGCGCTAGCCAACGCCTACGGAGGTGCTGTCGTCGTCGGTGTCGATGAGACAGATGACCATCCAAAGCGCGCCCGCGGCCCAGACCCGGTGGTAGTTCCCCGGGTCGTCGAACTCGCGGAACGGATGCAGCAGACCCTCGATAGCCTCATCGACCCACCGCTCGCTGTGCTGGAGGTGCGCGGTATCGAGCGACCTGGCGGCGATGGGGAGGGTGTCCTCATCATCCGTACCGGGTCTTCGACGCGCGCGCCGCATGGTCACGGCCGACCGCCTCTCGCCTACATGCGGCGCGGATCGCGCTCGGAGCCCATGACGATGCGCGATCTGCAGAGTGTCCTCTTCGAGACCCGTACTCGTGGAGAGCGGGTCGCTGCGCTGCTCGCAGAGCGCCGAGCTGCACTGACCAGCATGGTGGCGAGGGGGGCGGCTCGGCTGACCCTCTCAACAGGACAGCCGGTTCGGGCTGATCAGGTCGCCCTCTACTTCCGCTGTACCCTCATTGCGACAGAGGATCTGCAACTGCGAACCGACGACCTCACTCGGCAAGCAGGGATGATCCGACCTCGTCCGGGCGGAGCTCCGCCGGCCTTCGGCGGGGGGATCTTTCACATGGGGTGGCACCCAAGGCTGCACGGTGTCGAGACCATCGACAGCAGCCAGCGACACTTCTCCCGGTGGTTCTTCGGAGACCATGGCATCGTCGACGTCTACGGCCTCCTCATGTGCGATACCTATCGCCAACACACAGACGCTTTTCCCCCGAGCCTCTTCCCGCCTGTTGCTCTGCAGGTGCTAGCTCTTGGCGAGAGGCTGCGCCGTTTTGCAAGCCGGCCTGAGGTAGAACTCGTCCTGGAATGCGAGTTCATTTTCCCTGGGACGGCGACCGCGGTCGCCGGCGATGGCCGACCCTTCGATGACGGGGTCCAGATCACCGAACCTGAAGCTCGGATTGGACCTTTCTCCCTCGGCAATCTCGAAGACTGGCGCACCGTTTTCGCGGAGGTTGAACGTGGGATCTGGAACGCCTGCGGGATGCGGGTAGCTGGTCATCTCGACTTCCCGCTGGAGCAGTGGTTGGCCGAGATGGGCGCCGCGTGAAGGGTTGATGTCGTGCCTGGGGAGGCGAAGCGTTCTAGGAGTAGGGCTGAGGTTTTGGCATCTGGCCAGCGGTGCATCTATTGCGCCGAGCCAGCTACCACGATTGAGCACATGCCGCCGCGCTCAATGTTCCAAGGGAAGCGTCGGCCGAGCGGGATGGAATTTCCGTGCTGCGCAAATTGCAACAACGGCACGAGCGCTGCCGATTTGGTGGCAGGCTTTCTCGCTCGGATCAGTCCCGAGGATGTGGCGCCAGATTGGAAAATGCTGGAATCGTATGCGCGAATAGATATTCTTGAGAAAAAGGCGCCCGGCGTCATCGCTGAATTATTTAATCCCAGTAAAATAACTGAAGAGTGGGTACCAAATTCCATCGGGATACTGCGCAAAAAATACCTGATGAAGATGGATGGGCCTTTAGTTCAGGCGTACCTCGATATTTTTGCAGCTAAATTCGGAATGGCTCTGTATCGCGAGCACTGCAAAACTCCAATTCCGGTGGAGGGGGGTGTGCAGAGTGCATTCTTTCTAAATGCAGGGTTGAGCCAAAAGACAGCCGATAAGATCCTTGCTGATTTACCTGACGGCAATACTCTTATCCAAGGCGAGCGCAACTCGGTGCACGAGCAATTCTTCTACAGATATAACACTGATAATCGTAGTATTGTTGGTGCTCTCGCAGGGTTTCATGACGGTTTATATGTGCTCACCATTGCCTTTTCCAATTATGAGGCTGGAGTCAAAGTTCTTCGACCACCGCAGTTCCGCCTCGTCCGACCCGGACAACTCGCGACTATGATGCCAAAGCCACCCACTTCCAGCTCGATCATCCTCCCGCGTCGGCGATGAACTCTCCAAATTAAGCTGCCTGAATGATTGAGCTATGCAGGATCCCGCATGGTTCGTGAGCATCAAGGACGAATGTATACGCTCCGATGGCTGCGATAAATGGAGGTCGTCGCACCTATGACTATCCATCCTCGCGAGTTTCTGGCCGAGTACGTTCTACCGGTGGTCGAAATGTACGGGAGGAACCGCCTGCTCGAGCATTTGGCTGGTGCATGGGTAAACGAAGGCGGCGGCAGATCCGCTACGGTTGGGGACAGCCATACGGCCAAGGTGGATTGGGAACCAGGGCTTAAGGCGCCTGCGCGGACTGTCCGTTTTCGTACACGGACCGATGATCCCGATGCCTCTGCTGCCGCCCAACCACATCCCGCTGCCCGTCGCGGCGGTCTACATCGTCGCGAGCGTCCTCCAGGACGCGCACACCGCAGGACCGCGGGCCGACGATCCCTCGCCGTTCTCGGCGGCCCGACTGTTCGTGACACGGCGGGCACCGGATGGGGCGCGGGCCGCTCCTCCTCCGCCGCGCATCCTGCCGGGGGCCCGGCCACCCGCGGCAACGGTGCCGCCGGGGTCGACGCCGCAATACTTCATGGTCTGCACTGGCCTGCGCGTCACCGAAGGGTCCGAGCCGGGGGATCTGGGCGTAGTGATCAGTTTCAGGGACGCTGACGGACAGACGTTCTACACCTCAAACAAGGAGGGGGCCTCCAGCTCGGTCGCTGGGCTGGACTTCTTCCTCCGGCCTCCCGCCGTCGATTGCCTGTCTAATCCGCGCCTGCGCGACGGGCTGAACAGCGTCGGCCTGATCTCGTTGGGCGGGCCTCCCCCAGAAGACTTGGTTGTGTCCGCCGCCTCGTTCGAAAGGCGCGCGGTCACCCGATACCGGCAGGCCCTGGCGCTCGGGCTGCTGCAGGCGGTCGTCATCGACAAGGACGGGTGCAAGACGCCGATCCCGGCCGCGTTCTGGCCCCGCGACGAGGCCGAAGCGTACTTCTCGGATCAGCGGCCGCTCAGCGTCGAGATCGAGGGTCGTCCGGTCAGGGGGCACGTCTTCGTCGACGTGGCCCGGCTCGGGGCCGAGTGGCGCCGGGCCTTCCGTCAGATCCCCGCCTCGGCCCTGATGGCCGAGGCGGTGTTCGATCCGCTGGGATACGTCCGGGTCGACGAGGATCGACCCAGCCTCGGCGTGCTCCCGGACTTCATGGATTTCGTCGGGCGCGATCTTGGCATCGTCGACGGCCGGGGCCCCGATGGTCTACCCATCCAAGTCAAGACTCTGAAACCGCTACTCGAATGGTGGTGGGACCACCACCCGGCCACGGTCGACATACCGATGAAGCCCGGCTTCATCGAGGCCATGCTGACGCTCCTGCGGCATCACGACGATCAGAGCGGCGGCAATCGTCCGAACTGGAGCAAGCTGAACACGGCCAAGTTCGACGCTTGGGAAGCCGAGGAGAGACGGCGCGGTAGAACCTGACCGACCAACTCCGGGTTGGTCGCAACCCAGTAACGAATACAGCCCGCTGCTTTTCCCGTCTCATCACCCTGCGGATCGGCGCCACCCCGGCGACCGACCATACGGGGATGATGATGCGTACCGTGAAGACGCTCCCGCCCGGGGAGCTGCCGCTGGATCGGAAGGAGACGGCCCGCCGTCTCGGCGTGAGCCCGAGCTTCCTCGACAAGGCCCGAGCCAACGGCGAGGGGCCCGCTGTCTATAAGTTCGGCCGCCGCTGCGTGTACCGCGCCAAGGACGTCGAGGCCTACGCCGAGGCGCATCGTGTCGACCCGAGCGTTCCTTCGAGCGAGGGAGGCCGGGCGTGAGAAACACGAACCTCAACGCGTTCGTGACGCGTGACCATCTGATCGCCGCCAGCGGCAAGCACCAGGCGCGCGTCGAGCCGGTCTGGTCGGCCATCCGTGCTGGCTGCGGTCTTCTGCTGCTGGAGCAGAATGGCCTGTGCTTCGACCCGCCGCCGATGGGCATGGGCGCCGTCATCGTCATCGAAGACGATACATGGGACGGGACCAGCGGGCCAGACGGCTTCGATGCTGTCTCGGTCCACCGCCTCATCTCCCGCGTCGATACGATCTCGATCCTCCCCCACGGTGCTGTCACCGAAGCCTTCGCGGCGGCCGCGACGGAAGCGATGCAGTGGGGCTGGTCGCTCGTCATCCAGACCCGACCGGAGCACGAGCTTGCTTGGCTGCTTGAGGTGGCCATGGCCGCCCCAAGGGTGCAGTTCATGCTCGACCCTCGGCGGCAATTCTGGAGGTCGGTCCGATGAGCCTTCGCTTCATCGCCGATCGTCTGGAGGGGGTCGTCGTCGGCGACCACGTGCGCGCACCGGGGCCAGGGCGGTCGGCGGACAGCCGCTCCCTGATGGTGCGGCTCGCCCCGCACCTCCGGAGCGGCATCCTGGTCTACGACTATGCGAGCGACGACCAGCGCGCGGCGTTCCTCTACGCCGCCAATAAGCTCGGCCTGTCCCCGCCCGAGACGCGCGCCGACCGTCGATCCTGGATGCCGTCGCAGCAGGATCTCGCGGCGGCGCAGGTCAAGCGGCGCAAGGCCGAGGTTGACGAGGCCGGGCGTAGCCGCCGCGCTCTGTCGATCTGGTACGACAGCCGCAGCCCGCATGGGACGCCGGTCGAGCGCTACCTGGTCGAGCAGCGCGGTCTGACACTGCCGCCCGAGGCCGCGGGCGCGAGCTTGCGGTTCCACGCGAGCTGCCCATTCAACGGGCAGCGTGTCCCGGCGATGGTGGCGCTGGTCCGCGACATCGCCACGGGCCGGCCCCTCGGCGTGCACCGGACGGCACTCGATCGTGACGGCCGCAAGGTCAAGGTCGGGGGTGTCGACCGCCTGAGCTGCGGGCCGATCCGGGGCGGTGCGATCCAGCTGACCCCCGCCGATGCCGTGGGCGACACCCTGGCCATCGGCGAGGGCATCGAGAGCGCGCTGTCGATCCGGCACCTGCCGGGCGTCCCGGTGCGGTCGATCTGGTCGCTGATCGCCGCCGGGGGGGTGAGGGCCTTCCCGGTGCTGCCGGGGCTGACCGGGCTGTGGCTCGCCGTCGACCACGACGAGGCAGGCCTGCGCGCCTCTAGCGCCTGCGCGGCGCGCTACCGCCAGGCCGGCGTCGGCGCCCATCTGGTCGTCCCGCACGAGCCTGGGACCGACCTCAACGACCTAATCAAGGGGGACAAGGATGCCTGAGGCTGTGATTGGCTACACGATCGAGCACATCCCGGGCGAGCGCCCTGATGATGCGCCGGTCGTACCCGATACCAAGGCGCCGGTGGATGCCTCCGGGCCGGAGGCGCTCGTCAACCTGGCCGAACCGGTGACGGTCTCGGAGGAGCCGATGATCGGGACCGAGGTACCACTGCCGGTGAAGCCGGCGGAGGCCGCCGTCGACGCACCCACCATCCGGCTGCGCCAGGGTCGACCGGATCTCGCCGCCGACGCCGCCGCCCGGGCCCTGGTCGCCGCCCAGGTCCCGGTCTACCGCCGCGGCGACCGGCTCGTGCGCCCGAGCATGGAGGTCGTCGCCGCCGCCGACGATGCGACCACCGTGACGGCTAAGTTCCGGGACGTCTGCGCGCCGACGATGACCTACATCCTGGCGCGGCGGACCACCTTCGAGCGGTGGGACAAGCGTTCCGAGGAGTGGGTGCGGGTCGACCCGCCCGAGAAGGTCGCGGCGATGCTGATGGCGGGGGCCGGCGACTGGTCGCTGCCGACCGTGGCGGGGATCATCACCGCGCCGACCCTGCGCCCGGACGGCACGCTGCTGTCGCAGCCCGGCTACGACCCGCAGACCCGGCTCTACCTCGTCGAGGATCCGGCGTTGCAACTGCCGCCGATCCCCGAGGCCCCGACCCGGGACGAGGCGCGCGCGGCGCTCGACCTTATCCTGGATCTGCTGGTCGAGTTCCCATTCGTGGGACCCGAGGATCGGTCGGTGGCGATCTCCGGGATCCTGACGACGGTCGTGCGGCCCGCGCTGATGGCCTCACCCCTGCACGCCATCCCGGCCACGACTCCGGGCTCAGGCAAAAGTTATTTGGTCGACACCGCATCGGCCATCGCCATCGGGCGGCGCTGCCCGGTGATCGCGGCGGGCAGGACCGAGGAGGAGACGGAGAAGCGGCTCGGTGCCATGCTGCTCTCCGGCGTGCCGATCGTCTCGATCGACAACGTGAACGGCGAACTCGGCGGGGACGCGCTGTGCCAGATCACGGAGCGTCCGGTGGTGCGGGTGCGGGTGCTCGGCAAGAGCGAGACCGTGGAGATCGAGAGCCGGGCGAGCGTGTTCGCCACCGGCAACGGCCTGGTCCTCGTCGCCGACATGACCCGGCGCACCCTGCTCTGCCGGCTCGACGCCGGAGTGGAGCGTCCCGAGATCCGTGAGTTCCGGCACAAGCCGGTCGACCTGGTCCTGCAGGATCGCGGCAAGTACCTGGCTGCGGCGCTGACGATCCTGCGGGCCTACCAGGTCGCCGGTCGGCCCGGGCAGCTGCCGCGGCTGGCCTCGTACGAGCAATGGTCGGACGTGGTGCGCTCCTGCCTGGTCTGGCTCGGCGAGGCCGATCCGGTCGCGACCATGAACACGGCCCGCGAGGGGGACCCGGAGGCGCAGGCGATCCGTCAGCTGCACGCCCACTGGCGAGAGGTCCTGGTCCCGAGCGTCGGCTATACGAGCGCTCAGATCATCGCCCAGGCCAACATCCTCGCAGGTCCGATGGAGGAGGATACGTACCGCCACGAGGAATTCCGGGACCTGCTCGTGCGGCAAGCGGGCGAGGGCCGGACGATCTCGACCAAAAGGCTCGGCAAATGGCTGGCGAAGGTCTGCGGCCGGGTATTCGACGGCATGCGGCTCGAAGTGCAGCCCAATCCGAGCAGCGGCAACAAGTACAGCCTGCGGCGGGTCGACGGCGCCCCGCAGGCACCCGGGCCGGTTGTGCAGGGGGACGCCGAAGCCTACCGGCGGGCGTCGCAAGGGGTATGACGGGTGTGAGGGGTTCGCCGAGGACCCCTCGCCCGAACTTGCAGGGGCCATCGGAGGGTGCGGGGCGGGGGTCGCTGCGAGGCGTGCAAACGCCCGCATGGACGGACCGTGTTCCACCTCGGCGACGGCCGCTGGTGTGAACCGCACCGGGTTTTCCGGAGGCCGTTTGGTTTGGGTCAGGCGGCCAAGGCTTGGACCTTGGCCTGAGCATAGTAGCGCGCTTCCGCTTCGGCGGGAGGCACGTTGCCGATTGGTTCGAGCAGCCTGCGGTGGTTGAACCAATCGACCCATTCGAGCGTGGCGTATTCGACCGCCTCGAACGATCGCCACGGCCCGCGTCGATGGATCACCTCCGCCTTGAACAGGCCGATGATCGTCTCGGCCAGAGCATTGTCGTAGGAATCCCCGACGCTACCGACGGAGGGCTCGACGCCCGCCTCGGCGAGGCGCTCGGTGTAGCGTATGCTCACGTATTGCGACCCGCGGTCGGAATGGCAGACGAGGCCGCTGCCGGCGAAGGGGCGGCGTTCGTGCAGGGCCTGCTCCAGAGCATCGAGCACGAAGTCTGCCCGGGCCGAGCGCGACACACGCCAGCCGACAATCCGGCGGGCGAAGACGTCGATCACGAAGGCCGCGTAGACGAAGCCGCCCCAGGTGGCCACGTAGGTGAAATCCGCCACCCACAGCCGGTTCGGGCCCTCGGCCTTGAACTGCCGATTGACCCGATCGAGGGGGCAAGCTGCCGCCGGATCGGGAACGGTGGTGCGGACCCTGCGTCCCCGGACGACGCCGGCTAAGCCCAGCGTCCGCATCAGCCGCGCCACCGTACAGCGCGCCACCACGATCCCCTCGCGGGCGAGTTGCCGCCAGACCTTGCGCACGCCGTAGACTCGGAAGTTCGCCTCGTACACGCGCCGGATCTCGGCCGAGAGCACCGCGTCGCGCCTGGCGCGGGCCGGCAGCCTCTCGGGCTCGGAACGCCGCGCGGCATGGGCGTGGTACGTCGACGGGGCGATCGGCAGCACCCTGCAGATCGGCTCGACCCCGTAGAGCGACCGGTGATCGTCGATGAAGGCGATCATGTCCGCGACCGGCGGTCGAGCTCCGCCAAGGCAAAATAGGCGCTCGCCTTCCTCAGGATCTCGTTGGCCTGCCGGAGCTCGCGGTTCTCCCGCTCCAGCGCCTTGATCCGCTCGCGCTCGTCCGTGGTCGGCCCGGCCCGAACGCCTTTGTCGCGTTCAGCCTGGCGCACCCAGTTGCGCAGCGTCTCACCCGAGCAGCCAATCTTGGCGGCGATCGAGCGGATCGCTCCGTACTGCGTGTCGTGCTCGCCCTGGTGCTCCAGCACCATCCGCACCGCGCGCTCGCGGACCTCAGGGGAGAAGGGTCGGATATGCTTCGTCATGGCTCCAGTCTCTCAAGAGTTGGAGCCTCCGAAAATCCCGGCGCGGTTCAGTGGGACTTCGATGCCGGCACCTGGCGCGACGGGCGCGGTCGGGGCGTGCGCATCGCGGCCGGCACCGAGGACCTGCTCGGTCGTGCACGCAGGACGCGCGTCGTGCTGGCGACCGCCCACCGCGACCATGACACCAGCAACAACACGGGCACCAATCTGGCGGCCTTATGTCAGCGCTGCCACCTGATCCACGACCGTCCCGAGGGCGCTGGCTCACCCTGTTCCGGCGCAAGGCCCTCGGGGACTTGTTCCGGGGGCCCTACACTTAACCGGACGACCGGTCGCGCAATCGCTACGCCTCGGCTGGGGTCTCGGCCTTCCGGGGCCGACCCGCACGCTTCGGCTTCGCCGCGACCGCCTCGTCGGCCCGCGCCGTCTCCGGAGCCGACTTCCGGCGCTGCAGGCCGAGGCCCGCACTCCGGGCCAGCGCTGAGCGCGTTTCGGAGTAGCTGGTCGCCACCAGCGGGTAATCCTGCGGCAGGCCCCATTTCGCGCGATAGGCGTCCGGGGTCAGCCCCAGGCCGGTGAGGTGCCGCTTGAGCGTCTTGTACCGCTTGCCGTCCTCGAAGCTGATCAGCGCCTCTGGGGTGATCGACTTGCGGATCTGGGCCGGCGTCGTCTTCACGGACGGCGGGGCAGCTGGCCCCGCGGTGTCGCCGAGGCCGGCCAGGGCGGCGAGGGCGGCGTGCGTGGTCGCGATCAGCCGCGCCAGCTCGGTCGGGGGCACGGGGTTGTTCGCCACGTAGGCCGAGACCACCTCCGCCGTCAGTTCCGTGTAGTCGATGGCCGATGCATCGGCAGCGCTCGCGTTCTGATCCACATCACACCTGTTCATGAATATCGACGCGATGATCCTTCGAATTACAAGGCAACTCAAGAGTTTTCTGCAGAGCGATGTTCTAAAATATTGGTCGTAGCCTATCCTGGACTACCATCCCCATCTCGTCCGGTCGCCGACAGAGCGCGACGCCGGCAAGCGGTTTGGTGGGGTTTGAGGGGTTTGTCCGGGGCCGGTCGAGAAAACTGGCACGGCCTGGCTCCTGCGAGTTCGGGCTAAGGGCTGGTCGAAGACCCCTGAAACCCCCGATACCCGGCACGCCGGAAGCGGATCACGGCCGAGAGCTGCGGCCAATCGATGGGATAGAAGAAGCGGTGCTCCGGCCGGATCGGCATGGATGGGCCTAGGCGTCAGCCAGCGCGTCGCCGGTCGCCATTCCGCACGGCATGTCGCGGATCGGACGCGCGGCGATGAGAGCAGTGCGGCCACACGCATCGGACACGAGCTCAGCCCTTGGCCGCGGTGCTGCTGGCGCGGGCGCGCGGTAGATAATTGTACAGGGTGTCACGATTGACCCCCAGACGCTTGGCGATGTCGGCGACACTGATCGTGCCGGCCGCGAGTAGGGCCCGTGCGACGTCGAGGTCGGCCTCGGACAGCTTCCTGGGCCGGCCGCCCTTGCGGCCGCGGGCAAGCGCCGCCTTCAGCCCCTCCATGGTGCGCTCGCGGTTGAGGTCGAGGAAGTACTCGGCCATGGCCCCGTGCATCTGCAGGGCGAAGCGGCCGTGGGCGGTGGCGGAGTCGAACTGCTCGGTGAGCGAGCGGAAGTGCACATCCTTCACGCGCAAGCCGTCGATGGTGCGCATCATCTCGACGAGTGAGCGGCCGAGCCGGTCGAGCTTCCACACGACGAGCACATCTTCGGGGCGCAGGTAGGCGAGCGCCGCCTCGAACTCCGGACGCTTGGTCCCGGCTTTGCCGGACTTCTTCTCCTCGAACAGGCGCTCGCACCCGGCCTTGGTCAGCGCGTCGCGCTGCAGGTCGAGGTTCTGGTCGAGGGTCGAGACGCGGGCATATCCAACGAGCATGTCGGATAGTGCCAAAATAGCGTTTATCCGGCAATAGAAAAGCCGACACGTTTATCCGACAAAAAAGGGTGGGTGTTGAACGGCTCGCGACCGGCTCCCCGGCGACGTCGGGAAAACGATCAGATGTCCGACAAAGCCAAGCTATGTGTCTAATGCACGGCCACCTATCGAGCTGGATGCCGATTGAAGCAGCTCTCGCGTGATAGGGAAGTGTGAATTTGAACGACTGGTAGGGATGGGCTGCCGCCGGTGCACACCCAAGCGGCGCGTGCTCGGGCGCTCAGCCGACAGCAAGACGATGCGGGCGCGCTGGATATCCTTGGGCAGGCGCGTTTGATCCTCGGCGATCGCTATGAGCCCGGCCGTGTCGGCTGCAGCAGGAAGAACGCAAACGGTCTGAGCCATCGCACAGACTTGCACACCCCCTCGTAGATCAAATTTATATCTACTACGATACATACGGAATTAAATATCAAATTATTTCAAATCTATAAGTAACTAGCGGCATTTATTCCGCACAACATCATACGCAGGGCTGTGAATCCTCTCCATGCATCCCTCTCTTGCCATTATTACCCAGGGCCCAGTATCATCCGGGTGCATTCGCTTGGCATATTGGGCAAAACTTTCAAGTTTTATTTCCGGCTTTCGTTTTTTAACACTTTCTCGCTGGCGTTCTTGATTGATTTTTGTACGCAATCGAGCGTCCGCATTAGAATTTTTATCCTTTGGTCGGCATTTACCCGACTGATCCAAATTAAATCCGAGACCGCATGATATCTTGGCGCACTTGTTGTCTATAACTCGTTCTCCGCGGCCGCAAATTAAAGGGCAAACCTGGACGTTGACGCTTTTGATGAAGTCAACGGCCTCAATAGTTGGCTTCGAAGTATCGTAATTAGAGCGCCTGTAATGATTGAAGGCCGTCAAAGCTTGGACTGATGAAATACCCCACCGGCCACGAGGATCGATTGAATTGCAGCCCACCCGTTTGAGTTCCAATTGGAGCATCCGGCTAAGATCAGAAGCAGGTATCGCAGCATGTTCTGTAGTGTAAGGAGCCCTTTTTATCGGTTCGTCTGAGCCGCGTCTGGTCTCAGGTGATCCGCCCAGTGTGGCGATATGTGCCTTAACCTCGTATGTAAAGCGACCACTTGGATATATAAGAAGATAAGTACTCGATAATTCCGGCTGATTGGATGACAAGGCTCGCTGGGCCATCCTTTGTTCTTGTGCTGCTGCCAGCATTTGCGCGAACCGACTCACGTTGGGATACTGCGTAGTGGCCGTCATGCAGGCTTGCAGGCCGGCCTCCAGATCCGCCTTGAGCAGCGAGGCCACGCTCGCGTTCGGATCGACGAGGCG
>NZ_FNVI01000046.1:0-24555 GCF_900107945.1 Methylobacterium sp. 190mf
TTCTACGCGGCCCACGCCGCGCGCTTCCTGCGTGAACGTTGCCGATTCGACGCGGGCGCATGCGAGACGAAGGTCACGGCGATCTATGTCGGCTGGCGCGGCGCGCGGGTCGACGAGCGCGGGCTACGCGACAGGTTTGGGGCTTGGCTCGGCGGCTTTTTCGGCGACCTGTCGGCGGCCGCGACGCTGTTCGACCGCAAGCCGGTGAGCGAGGCGGTCGCTCCGGCGGCAGTCTCGGCGCTGCGCACCGTCGAGGCGGCGCTGAGGCGGCCGGCTCCGGATGGATCTGACCGACACAATAAGCTCGTGGTGGCCGGCCATAGCCTCGGCGGCAACATGCTCGCCACCGGCTTGAGGGATGACCTTCTGAAGGCGGTACGGCGCCACCGCTTCGGCGAGGCGTTGCCACCGGTGCTCGGCGACCTCGTGGTTCTCATCACCCTGAGGCTGTCGCCAACGAGTGCCCCCTGAGTGCAGCGTTGGCCGATCTCGAGCTATGCAGGAATTCAGGTGACGGCGGTGGTCAGGCGGCGCGGTGATCTGGGCTCGCGACGACCTCGGTCCCGTCGCGGAAGATGACGCCGGCCACGACCTTCGGCAACTGGTTTTCGCCCTTCAGCCGGCGCCAGGTTTTCGACGCCGCCATCACCAGCTTGAACACCATCAGCTCGGCGGTCGTGGCCGAGAGCGCCCCCTTGGTCCGCACGGTCCGATGCCGCACCGTGGCGAACACGCTCTCGATCGGGTTCGAGCTGCGCAGGTGATCCCAGTGCTCGGCCGGTAGTCGTAGAACGTCAGCAGCGCCTCCCGATCCTTGGTCAAGCAGGCAGCGGCGCGGGGGACTTGGTCCTGTACTTCTCGACGAAGACGGCCAGCGCCACCTCGGCTGCCGCCCGGGTCGGCGCGCCGTGGATCTCGCGCAAGTCCGCCTTCATGGCCGGCTGGACGGACTTCGGCACCTTGTCGAGCACGTTGGCTGCCTTGTGGACCCAACACCGCTGGTGAGCGGTGCCGGGGAAGACCTCGTCCAGCGCCCGCCAGAAGCCGAGAGCGCCGTCGCCGACGGCGATCTCGGGCGCGATCGACAGCCCGGGCCGCTTCACGTCGACGAGCAGCTCCCGCCAGCTCTGGGCACTCTCGCGCACACCCGCCTGGAAGCCGACGAGCTCCTTCTTGCCCTCGGGCGTCGCCCCGATCAGCACGAGCATGCAGTCTGCCTGCTCGGCCATCCGCGCCTGCAGATAGACGCCGTCAGCCCAGATGTAGGCGTAGCGGCGCGCGGAGAGATCGCGGCCCTGCCAGCGGGCGTACTCATCCGCCCACGTCGCCGTCAGCCGGGCGATGACGGCCGGCGAGAGGTTCGGGGCGTCACGCCCCAAGAGGGCGGCCAGCGCGTCCTGGAAGTCGCCGGTCGAGACACCGCGTAGGTATAGAACCGGCAGCAGCGCATCCAGGCTGCGGGTGCGCCGCGCCCATTTCGGCAGGATGGTCGAGGTGAATCGAACCCGGTCCTCAGACCCGCTCGTACCGCGATCCCGGACACGGACGCGCGACCGGCACCGGGCCGATGCCGGTCTGGATCGCCCACTCCGGCCCGTGACCGTGCCGCACCAGCCGGGCCCGTCCATCCTGCAGTCGCAGGTCCTGCATCGCGCTCAGGAACGCGTCCGCCTCCATCTCGACAGCCTGGGCGAGCAGGCGGCGAGCGCCGCTACGCAGCACCTCGGTCAGGGGATCGTCGAGGTCTTCGGGATGACGAAGTCGGACGACGTTGGTAGGTGTCTCCATGGCGTATCGCTCTCGCTGAGAGGTTCTGGCAGGCTCGACACCCGCCTCGATACGCCGCCTTCAACTCACCGTCGTCACCCAATCTCCCGCATGGCTCAGTGCTCAGTTAGCGTGTTCTCAATATTTTGTCCGTAGAGTCCAGTGCGAGTTGCTGGATGAGATCCAAGCCAATGTCGATCAGCATCGGCGCATCTGGTGCTAATGGCACTTACACACAGCCATTCAAATCTGCAGGCCAGGTTCAATCCGCGCACACGCCCCAGGTTGCACCGCAAACGGCTAAATCGCAGGCCTTGATCGTGGCAGCACAGCAGGCGCTCACAAAAGCTAACAGCGTGGTCGACCAGGATAGGCGCAATCACAGCCCGAGCTGTGTCGCTTGCGATCAAAAGCTGGTCGACAATGCTCAGATGCAGCTCTCTCAGGCTAGGGCAACCGCAAGCAATGAGTCGCCGCAAACGCTGCCCTCACCGGGTAGCATAGTTAATTTCGTGGCTTGAACGATCTGCTATCGTAGCGCAAACAGCACAATCGCTTCGGACCGGGAAGCATCAGGCCTGCTCCAGAAAGTCGAGGAACAGCAGGCCAACCGATGCGATAATGTCGCCGCGGCAGATGCGGCTCACGCACCATCCGGATGACCAGTTCCAGCGTGTATGGCAAGCGGGGCGGGTGCTGAGCATTGCCTCGCGCCGCACGCTGACCTCATGACCCTGTGACAGCATCAGAACGCCGGCCGGCAGCCAAAGCTCGGAACCGTGCAGCCCATCGCCGACGCTTTCAGCCGCCAGATCGTTGCACTTCTGATAGGCCAAACATTGGTCGGTCATACGCCGCTCGGCCGCGATCGGGACCTTCGGTGGTCTGTCCGGCACATCTAACTCCCACGCCCATCCCACAATCCGCCGGTAGGTCGAGGCGCCAACGTGGTCGAGCGGCGCTACCAGCCGCGCACCCCGCGACCAACGGGCTTCACACACCCGCCGCGTCTTGAGAGGCGGCTTCGAGCCACACGATTGTCGCTGGCCGGTTGGTGCGGCGGAGCCTCATGTTTTCTCACCCTATTGTTACGGGGCGACGCCAAACTGAAATCATACTGTAACGCGGCGCAGACGACATGGGCAGCCCGCACAGCGACCTCAGGCCTGCGGCGACTGAGTCAAGGATCTGCGATTTGGCAGAGTTTCGGTTCGGATCCTATGCGCCGCTTTTTCCGCCGGACCTAAGCTCCGTAAAGGCACGGCGGTCTGCCGCGTAAACCCGAGGCATATGAGGAGGCGCCAAGCCTGCCGACCGCCTCAGCACAAATTGCCACCTAGTGATTAGCCTGCCGAGGCTCGGTGACATCGACATCAAACATGGAGAACACATGAGTGTCGCTAACAAAGCTGAAATGCACGGTTTTGCAGTGGTGCGCGATAGCGCACCATTCCGGGGCAAGCAGGGCCACATCTATCGACCGGCAATTTCGGCCGAAACGGTTGAAGCCAAGGCGCTTCACATGCAGCTCCTGGAAATTCCTCCCGGGGAGCGCGCTCACGCGCACAAGCACGAGGAGCATGAAACCGCGATCTACATTCTGTCGGGCGTGTCGGGATGCTTCTGGGGCGAGCATCTGGAGCATCACGCAATCGCGGGAGCCGGCGAGTTCGTCTACATCGCCGCCAATGTCCCGCACCTGCCATACAATCGCAGCCGGACAGACCCGGTAATGGCGGTGATCGCCAGGACGGATCCGAACGAGCAGGAAAGCGTGGTCCTGCTACCGGAGCTCGAGACCAGTGTCGACTGGTCCAAGGCCGAAGAGTAGTCGTCCAGTATAGCCCAATCCACTCGCTGGCGAGCCGCGATAGGCTGAGGGCTGGAGGGCGCGAGCCAGGATACCGTCAGCGTAGCGCTCGACGGCCCCGTCAGCCGCAGTTCCGAATCGGACTCATGCTGTAGGAAGCGTCTTGGTGCGTGCAACGGATCGACGAAGCGGGATGCAGCGGCCCGTAGGTGCTTCTGCGTCGAGCGCAGCTTCTGCACCGGCCTTTCCCTTGCCAGACTTGGCTGCTCCGATGTCGGCGGCCGATTTGGCGCCACGCGACCAAGCACTCCCGCCGCGCCTGGAACCCGGGGAGGAGGCCATCTAATGACGTCTTCTCAGCGAGAGGAGATTGCCATAGGGCCTATAGCCTTGGCTAGAAAGCCCGCATAGGCAGTTCAAAGCTTGGACTGTGTCAACGCGGCCAACGCTGGTTGAGAAGAACACACCCCCATTGGGCTCGACTGTAAGGGAGCAGCGAGATGGACGAGGCTCGCGGCTCCGGAATGTTTGAGCTTCAGACCGACGGATCCCTTCCGAGCGGAATAGGCTTCCAAGGCGACGAGGGAATTCCTCTTGTCGTCCATTCAGGTCACGATTTCAGGATAGATTTTATTTGCGAACAACGAGTTGTCGATCATTCAGAGCACTGCAATCCCGGCTTATCAATAAAAATATCCAATAAGCATATTTTCCAAACAGCATCGTCGCGTCGAAAATTGAATTGATATGCTCCGGACTCAAGTATTTGTGATTTAAATGCCCTATAATCCGTACGGTCAGTATGAACAACTATGAACTGTGCTCTCACAGTGATGATTCCGTCGTGGAATGCTACAAATCGGTCGGTCGTCATATGCCGGGTACGGTGATTGTCTGACATTGGATCACGAAGAGCCGCCGATGCTTCCGCGAAGGCCTGCCCTCCGATAACTGGTCCATGCAAAACTTTTTCAAATTTGTTATTACTAGCGAGTACACGGATTGCGGCATCGTCCGTGAAAAGGCGGATCTGAGCCGAATGGTTGCGAGTGTCGACATTATTTAAATAAGAATAAATAAGATTTGATACTTCGTCAAAAGCAGAGATCATCGTTATGTTCCTTATATCGGATTTGACATTTATGCATTAGATAATAAATGTCAACCGAATTTATGTTACAAATGTAACACGATATGGAGTAACCTTGTGCTATATAATCTTTTATATAGTAAATGTCTTAGCAAATGCTTAGCTTAAAATATTTTTGCTAGACTGATTTAAATTGAGCCGGTACATCTGCGAACTTACCCCCCAGGCGTCGAGTCCTCTTCTTCAAGGCTCCTGCTCAGAAGCGGGGAGGTAGTCGTAATAGGACCAAACGACCGATTCTCGGTGTAACCGCTCCGCGCAATCATGCGAATGAGGACTGGGCGCTGGATACCCGCAGTCTTCAAAATAGTAGCTCATGATCACACGCCGAAACCTAAACCGCACACTCGTAGCTGCCGCAACGGCGGCCTTGCTGCCCCGATCGGTGGCCGCTCAAGATTTGCCGCGGGCCCGTAATGTCGTGCTTGTTCATGGGCTCTTCGCCGACGGGTCGTGCTGGTCTGAGGTAATCCCACACCTGCAGGCGGCTGGGCTCAACGTCACTTCCGTTCAGAACCCTCTGACCAGCCTAGGCGAGGCGGTTGCCGCCGCCCGGAGCGTGCTGAGCCGCCAGGAGGGGCCGACCGTGCTGGTGGGGCACTCGTTCTCAGGGATGATCGTAAGCGAGATCGGAACGGACCCGAAGGTATCGGCGCTCGTCTACGTCGCGGCTCGGGCTCCAGATGCCGGAGAGGACTACCCCGCCCTGGCCAAGACCTACCGGACACCGCCCGCCACGGCGGGGATCGTGTTCGACGGGGACGAGGGGCGCCTGACCGAGGAAGCGTTCCTTAAGGACTTCGCGAACGGTGTACCAGCGCAGAAGGCGAAGGTGCTGTTCGCTGTCCAGGAACCGTTCTACAAGGCCTTGCTGACGGGCAAGACGACTCAGGCTGCTTGGCGGTCAAAGCCGAGCTTCTACGCCGTGTCGACCGATGACCGGACGATCGACCCAGATCTGGAGCGATTCATGGCCAAGCGGATGAAGGCGAAGACAATCGAATTGCCATCAGGCCACTTGTCTATGATTTCGCACACGCAGGCGGTCGCGAACCTGATCCTGGAGGCCGCTGGTCAGCGGAATGGCCATCGCGGCTAACTCCGGCTGCATGTTGGTGGGGCTCGGCAGGAATGTCAGCCGCTTCGTCCGCATCTAGGTTGTTCACCACGAGCCGACTCTGAGGCTGGTGGCCCGACACGCCTTGACCGGTCCAGCCGAATTGGGACCGATCTGGTCGGGAACCAAGATCTCGAAGTCATCATCCTCCGACCTTTTGACTACGCTACTGAAGCGGTTGCGCTGCCCCAAAGCGAGATCGATCCCGAGAGGGCCTACGACCCTTCGGTCCCCACGACGATCAAACCGCAAGGTTCAAACGAACGCGCTCAGTGGCCGTCCGTGATCAGGAGAGGTCGGATGGCCCAGGTCTCCGACATGAGGGTGGCCCATGCGCCACCCTCGGGATCCACAGCCTCAGCGACGACAAGGCTCAACGGCGGGAAGAGGCTGCAGTGCTGCCCGGCCGGGTGGCGACGGATCAAGGGGGCGATCTCGGTCCTGCGCTCGACCGCACCCGTGAGGCATCGAAGCGTGAGTTCGCCGCAGTGACAGAAACCGGTAACGAGGGCGATGTCTGCCTTATTCAAACTCACGATCCCGGCGTGTCGTCTACACTCCACGATCGCGAACGCCTATCCGCGGGTTCCGGCCGCGAACCCTACAGCCGTCTTTTGGAAGGGGACAAAGCCAGGTAATTCCTCGACGCGTCGAAGCCAAATATTCACATTCCGGTAAGTAGCAAGGTCGACGTTTCCTTCGGGGGCAGACGAGATGTAACTGTAGAGCGCTGCATCGGCCACGGTCGGAGACGCTGCCGCAATCCACCGCCGCTCCACCAACTCCTCATCAATAACTTTCAGGATCGCGTGGGACCGCTCGATGACTTCCTCGGCATCGAATTTGTAGCCGAATACCGTGATGAGCCGAGCGGCGCATGGTCCGAAGTAAATTTGTCCTGTCGCCACTGACAGCCAGCGTTGAACCGCCGCCGCTGCCTCCGGCTCCTCAGGGTACCACTCCCTCTTGCCGAACTTTCGCGCGGCGTAGACCATGATCGCGATCGAGTCTGCGACGATTGTGCCCTCGTCATCCAGCACTGGCACTTGCCCAAGGCGGTTCATCTTTAGAAATTCCGGGCTCTTGTGAGCTCTCGCGGCGAGATCAACCAAGACGAGCTCATGTGGGATCTTTGCCAGCGAGAGGAAGAGCCGCGCCCGATGCGAGTGACCGGAGAGTGGATGATGATAAAGCTTCATGTCCGTCTCTACTCCCTGAAACCATCTTGATCGAAGGCCGAGCAGGGATCTCTGCGACTTTTGCGCAGTTTAGAAAAGTGTCGCTCGTGACAATGCACTCTTCCGTAAAACGGAAGAGTGGTGCCCGTGATGGTGGCTTGGGGTTAACAACCTGTGCAGGCCAGGCACATGTTAGTGGCGATCGCCAATGCTCTCAGCTCGGCCCGTGTCGATCAGAGGCTAGGGATGTCTGCGCTGTTCAAGAGCAGGGCTTAGCGGACCACGAGCGAGCGCTGTGTGTCCGCCCGCGCATGAGGACAACACACGACGTGAAGTTGACAGAGACCTCGCCGACTACCTTCCCGACAGCCGCCGCAAATTTGTCCGACATCGGAAGCCAACGCCGTGGCAAGGTGCGCCCGCTATTTCGATGGGCACGCTTGTGGAGATTGTCTAAGAGAGCCTACGCAATGAAAATTTATAATCTATAAAAACTGCTCCTCAGCGTCTCGTTCACAAAGTCGCGAATGATCGGGCGTCCTAGCCAAGACATTGAGGTTGTGGGCTGTATCAGCTGGCTGCGAACGAGCCGGTAGCGTTCAATAATCTGAAAACCAGCTCACAAATGAGGCACCAGGGTCAATCTAGACGCATAGCATCACGACGATCGGTCGGAGTAAGAACTGCTCGCCGAAACTGAATGCGTGAGTGTCACTATGAATTCTCTGTCAAGACGCAATCTTTTATCCGTTGGTGCCGCTGCCGGCGGTGCGATGGCCATAACAAGCGCCGCAGCACAAGGCGGAGGTGTTTTCGGCAACCCGGATCGACCAGCGGAAGGCCGGATTAATGCTTCTCCTGAAGCTTTCAGTGAGCCTGGCCCGAAAAATCCTTCTCTTGCCTCGCAGTTTCCATCTTTCCAAGATCCTCCCGCAACAGACGTAGCTGGAATGGATCTTTTTTGGGCCTCTTTCAACAATGCTCATAAACGTGTGCAATCCGGCGGATGGGCCCGGGAGGTGACACAGGGCGACTTCGCTATCTCTGAAGCTGTTTCCGGCGTAAATATGCGCCTTAGTGTCGGCGGCGTTCGCGAATTGCACTGGCATCAACAGGCAGAATGGGCTGTAATGGTCGACGGCAACTGCCGTATTACCGTTTTGGATGCAAAGGGTCGGCCAGCAGTCCGCGACGTCAAGCAGGGTGATCTGTGGTATTTTCCGCCCGGTCTTCCCCATTCACTACAAGGCCTCGGGCCATCTGGCGCGGAATTCGTTCTGGTTTTCGACAATGGGCGGGCATCCGAGTTTAATACACTCTTATTGACCGAATGGATGGCACACACGCCCCCCGAGGTGCTTGCGGAAAATTTCGATCTGCCAATCGATGCATTCAAGAAAATTCCGATAGACGATCTTTGGATTTACCAGGGGCCGACGCCGGCTGCTTTATCTGATGCACAAGAGGCCGTACGCACCCCGCTCGGAGAACCTGATGCCGAATTTACTTTCTCGATGACGGACATGAAGCCCAACAAGATTACCAAAGGAGGTCAAGTTAAGATTATCGATAGTAATAATTTTCCTATATCAAAAAACATCGCGGCTGCCCTCGTCACCGTGAAGCCCGGTGGAATGCGGGAGCTGCACTGGCACCCAAACGCCGACGAGTGGCAATACTATATTTCAGGTCAGGCAAAAATGACGGTGTTCAACACCGGTCCTCGAGCGCAGACCGCTGACTTTAACCCAGGGGATGTTGGCGTAGTAAAGAAAAGTCTCGGCCACTATGTTAAAAACGTTGGTTCTAACGATTTGGTATTTTTAGAAATATTCAAAGATAGTCAATACCAAGAGGTTTCACTTGCGCAATGGTTATCCTGCACGCCTCTTGATCTTATTGCTTCTCACTTAAACCTGGATCCTAAATTGCTTTCAAAATTCAAGTCTCCCCGTGTCGTGGTGCCATCATGAGCTTCCATTGAGAGCGCGGCGCAAGCCGACTCAAAAACTGCAGTTCCGGCAGTAAGATCGTTGAACATCGAGCGAAGCGTGTAATCGAGAGATCTTATTCTGTCTGCTTTTCTCAAATAAAATAGGAAGGCGGATTGGGTGGATGGCTCCCGCGTCGAAGGGCTGCAACTTGGTGCCAAGATGTGGTTGCTGTCGAATATGCGGAGCCATTCACATTTGATGTTGCTTGCGCAATGTGTGTCCGGCTCTCGCTATTCCAACGGACCGAACTGCCCAAAACGGTCGGTTGATTGAGTGCCGTCACGGAAAGTGAAGGGTTTCGTGGGTCATTCCGCGGATGCGGTGTGCGGGGGGGCAGCCTGCCCGACAACACGGACGAAGTCACCGGGGGTTAGGAACTCCTGCGGGTTGTCGATGAGCCGTTCGGCAGTTGAAATACCCGAGCGCACTTCGACCTCGTTGCCGAGATTGCGGCCGAGCGTTACCGGCTTTAGCACGATCCGGTTATTGTCCTGGACCTGCGCGACGAGGGTGCCGTTGTGTGATCCGCCCCCTTTGAAGTGGTCCGCCCTTTGGTATGGTTTTTGAGCCAGTTGGAGTTGACCCGGTTTGTGGTCCACGGCCTATGCAAGTTCTCGGGCTGTGACAGCTTGGTTGGCGAAGGCTCGGGGCGTCAAGCCGCTCAGGGCCGTATGGGGCCGATCTTCGTTGTAGTGGCATCTCCAGTCCTCGATGCGCTCGCGGGCATCGGCCAGCGACAGGAACCACGAGGCGTTCAGACATTCCGCCCGTAGGCGGCCGTTGAACGACTCGATGTAGGCGTTGTCGGTCGGTTTGCCCGGTCGTGAGAAGTCGATCTCGACCCCGTTCAGGTACGCCCACTGGTCGAGCATGCGCCCGGCGAACTCCGGTCCATTGTCGACCCGTAGGCTCTTTGGACGACCGCGGAGCTTCACCAGTGCGTCCAGGGCCTCGGCCACCTAGAAGGCGCGGAAGTTGACTCTCGGTGTGAGCGAGAGCGCCTCTCGCGTATGGCAATCGACGACCGTCAGGATCCGAAACGGACGCCCGTCGAACAGGCGGTCGGACATGAAGTCCATGGCCCAGACCTCGTTCGGTCCACCGATGGCCGGCCGCCCTTGCCGGTAGCGCCAAGCCCGTTTGCGTTTGGGCAGCTTGGGCCGGATCGACAGTCCCTCGTCGCGATAGATCCGGTAGGTGCGCTTGTGGTTCACCTCCCAGCCCTCCCGTCGCAGTAGGATGTGCAGCCGTCGGTAGCCGTAGCGCACCCGCGCGGCAGCGAGCTCCTTCAGCCGCATGCGCAGAGCTACCTGCGGATCGGCGCGCTTGCGGTAGCGCTGAGACGAGCGGCCGAAGCCGGTGGCCTGACAGGCCCGACGCTCGCTGATGCCGTAGGCCACCTGCAGGTGACCGGCGACTTCACGGCGAGCGGCGGGCCTCACCACTTTCGCTTGAGCACGTCCTGCAGCATGGAGCGGTCCAGCGTCAGGTCGGCGACCAGCCGTTTGAGCTTGCTGTTCTCATCCTCCAACTGCTTCAGCCGCCGGATCTCCGGCACGCCCATGCCGACGAACTGCTTCTTCCAGCGGTAAAATGTCGGCTCGGACACACCCATCTTCCGGCAGACCTCGTCCGCCGTCGCGCCGTTCTCCGCCTGCCGCAGGGCAAAGGCGATCTGCTCGTTCGTGAAGCGTTTGCGAGGCATGGCATCCACCCTCCTTCAGGGTTCAGGATGCCCGAAAAACTTGCGCTCGACGCGGACCAGTTTGCTGGGTCAGGGTCATACGGATTGTGAATCCTGCCACTATGATCATGAAACATTTAAAGTGGACAAAATACCAAAAATGATAAATTCCGTACTGAAGCCTCAAACCCCAACATCGATCAAATATGCAGCTATGATCAAAAGCAATAATGCCATTATATTATGTGACGTCTTATGGTCTGCGCAATGTCCCTCGGACGCCATGGACGGCGCAAGATGTCAACAATAGGGATCGACGAAAGGATCTCGGGCCGAATTTGTTCTGACGCCGAGATTGAAAGCACAATAGGGATATTGACCATTCTCGTTGCATGGCGGGCGAAATCAAGGCTCAAGGACATGGACCGGTAATTTTCAAGAATTAGCAAATTGAAGCGCCCGGGGTCATCTCGTAGAGCTTTTAGCGCGATATCTAAATTTGAATACCCTACGGGCTCTAAACCTAATGAAGCTAAGATTTCCTCATCTTCTAGCATGGCGTTGCGATCATTCCCGACGACCATGACTGTGCCAGCTGCTGTCGAAAGACGAGTATCGAATTGCGACCGTATCGGTAACCACACTTCGAAAGTGCTGCCGGCGCCCAACATACTACATACGTGAAAGGCTCCACGCTGCTCGTCGACAAACTCGTAAGCTGTTGCAAGCCCAAGACCCGTACCCATAGAGCGGGTGGTAAAGAATGGTTCAAAAACTCTCCGCAATGTTGCGTCATCCATGCCGCGGCCGATATCTGACACACTAATCCGGGCATACTCGCCAGGTCGGAGGCTGCCATGAGAGAGATCCTGCGGGTCGCCGAGCTTAATGCGATCGAGGCGAACTTCGATGGGCTGACCCGGATCAGAAGCCTGAAGGGCGTTTCGGACCAGGTTATGAATAACCTGCTGCAGTTGCGCTGGCTCGCCGCCGACGTTGGCGCCCTCTGTTAATCCGATCAGGCGGAGAGCCCCTGCCTCTGGACATGACGAGCGTATCTGGTCGAAGGTTTCGGCTACGATTGCGTCAACTGCGCTTCTGCGGTCTGCCCCACTGCCTCGCCGTCCGTAATCGAGGATCTGTCCCGCTATCTCACGTGCCCTCCCGCCAGCTTGAACTAACATCTCGATTTGATTTGCAGCACGTGTCGGGCGGCCCGGCAGAGCTTCAATGGCAATTTCAGCGTGCCCCAACATTACGTTCAGTACGTTGTTGAAGTTATGCGCTACGCCGCTAGCGAAGGTACCGATAGCTTCTAACCGTTGAGCCCGCCGAAGGGCTTCCTCTATCTCGGCGCGCTCGGCACAAGCCTGCTGGCGCTCCAAGGCGGCCGCGAAGCTGTCAGCCACGACCTGCAGCAAACCACGCGAATGTAGAAGCCAAGCGGGAGCGAGGCTTGTTGTTCTCTCAAAGCACAATATTCCAACTAGTTGCCCGTTTCTTTTGAGGCGCGCGCACGTGAAGGTAGTCACCCCACGATTTTTTAAAGCCTCGATAAACAATGGAGGGCCGTTACTGCTCGCTGTGATGATGAATAGTTGTTCTTCGGACTCCTTATCAATGTCTTGTATCAACAGCTTGCACTTATGTGGCCAATCGTCTAGATCGCCGTCACCGGATCGGCTCCAATAAAAAGTTGTTTCGGACTCATCGAGCATGAGTACGTAACCATTATCTGTTCGTGCCGCCTCTCCGACAATGGCAAGAACCTCAGTTATGCTTGCCGAAATTTCATCAGGCTGACTTGCAAGGAAGCGATTCGCGGCATGAGCTACAGCAGCCTGGAAGGCGATGGTGCGTTGTAAGACCATGGCGCTCGCGTGCATCAGGAGGCCGATGCGAAGCATCAGGACTAGCAAGGTCATTGCTGCCGCATAGAGAGCCAATCGAAAGAGGTTCGAGCGAGTCTCTCTCTGATCGCGCAGTACGCGATGAGCCTCTGAGAGGGCTTGACGGGCTGCCGCGCTAGAGGAGGTCGTCAGGGATAAAGTAAGCTTGTCAAGCTGCGGCAGCTCATTTAGAAGCTGGCGGCCATGAAGGACAACAGCGTCGATTTTATCTTGGATGTCCGCCTTATATGTAGCGGTCGCTAGCATATCAAGACGAGACCGAACGTTGTTCAAATGGTCGATGCTCGTATCGTGGTCAAGTTCTCCCACCTGTATTTGAAGTACCGCGATTGTGTGCATAAAAGCGGGATTTATATCGGATTGTGATAGTGCATCACTGAGCGATTGGACGTTTATCAAGGAGGCTCGAACAAGAGCATTGCATGTCTTGAAGCGTTCGACCATCTGTATTTCTTGGTCTACAGCATCAGACAGTTCATGTATTTCTTTGGGAGCTGTCGCGCTCGCCATGCGCAATTCGAGCAACTGCGCCTGCATCTTCTCAATGTGAACTTTAATTGGGTCGTAGTTGCGTAGGAGGCCGGTCCGCGCCCTAAGCACGTCGTGCTGCATCCGCGATTCAGCGAGAGCGAGACCGTCAATCATGCGTTGGGTATGCGCATAGACTGCGTCCATCTCCGGTTGCCCGTTGATCATTAGCCAAGTCAACAATGACGCCAGCAAAGCACTGACGACGACGGCTTGTAATGTCAATCTCATGGCGCCATCGGGTGTATCTATCATCTCACTGTGCGTGAAAGGGACTCGAATACGCTTCTTTCGATTGGCACGATCTGTCTAGGGCTGCCAATTTTTTATCTCGTCTACCGATGCAATCCGAAATCTGCGAGGAAGATGTTGAGGGTCGCAGCGGTGTCATGGATGCAGGACCATAAAAACTGCCATCTCGCTGAAGCCGGTTTTGCGGCTGGGCGGGTCGGCAATGCTGCGATTGGACGAGTGCCGCACTCAGTTCATCTAAACGTTTGGTCGCACTTCGGCGTTTTCCGCGGCGGTAGCATTGGTTAGAAAAGGGCGTCGTGTGCACTCGCGGAAGGCCGCATTCGTTCAACGCCACTTTAGAATGCCTTTCACCCGCGATTACACGCGAAGTCATCGGAATGCATTTCGGTCCTTCCTGCACCGCCATATCGTCAAAATGTGTCATTGGGATAGTCCCAGATGGTGCTCTATCGTTCAAATGTGGTGCTGCAGCAGGATGACTCGTATTTGGTACGAAAAATTATGCTTCCACGTCGAGGCGAAGTTGGTTTTCTAACGATGTATTGGGACAATCTTGACGAGAAATATACGAGCAAATCGACTCGATCGACCGGAAATGGAACCTGATTGACTTGGCGGATCAGCGGAGGCGCAGAGGGGCGGACATGCGGCGAGGATGTAAGTCCGGCCCCGGATAGGTCGTGCTTTAGATGCGCCAAATCGCGGTGCAGACAGCACGGGCAATAGCTTTGCGCTCTCATGCAAGGAGGCGAAGATCTCGGAGCAGAGTGCTCCACGCTGTTGCAAGGAGTACGTCGGTTTGCAGGCCGATCAGGCTCGGAAGATGAAGGATCTCCAGCGCGAGAAGGCTCTGCTGTGCCGGCTTGTGGACGATCTGTCCGTAGAGAGTCGGGTGTTGGCCGACGTGGTGGCGGCAAACTTGTCGCCTTCGAGCGATGCCGGCGGGCGGTTGCTGGCATCCGGAGCGTGGACGGCCTCTCGTAATGCCACGCTTTTCGGGTTGTCGGCCAGCACCTTGGCGCTTAAGGCTATGTGTCCTCCGTGTTGGCGGGTGAGATTGCGTTGATCTAATCCATTATCGTCTTGGCATCCGAGTACGGGTGCTATAGTCGCCACCGTATCACCGCACTGCTGCTGGCAGTTGGCGGTTGGGAAATAATCGGGTTCAGCGCATCTGGCGTCGCGAGGGGCTCACCGTCCCACGAAAGCATCGACCGCGCAGCCCGCTTTGACTGAATGACGGCTCCTGCGTGCGGGTACGCCCGCTCCGTCGCAACTACGTTTGGCACTTCGTCTTGGTGCAGGCTGAAACTCACGATGGGCGCTCTCCGCGCATCCTGACGCTGATCGACGAGCACAGCTGGGCATGCCTTGCATCGAAGGTGGCGCAGCGCGCCAACAGTTTGGGTGTCATCGAGGCCTTGGCCGAAGGGACCTGCCTGTACGGCATCCCAGAGCAATTCCATTGTTACAGGGGTCCGTAGATGATCTCGAAGGCGCTGCTCAAGCAAGGAGGTTTACGGCCGTCGTCGTTGCTGGCGCGAGTGCCGGTCCTGCTTCAAGCGCGCTCATTGTGCAGATTGCCGATAGCAGCCATCGGCGTTCGGTTACTGGCTCGCCAGAGCGAGCATCGCTGTGCAGCAAGCACAACTTCCTCCGAAGTCCCGCCACTTGCCGATGACGTGAACGAGGGTGTGAGTAACGACTCGTTGGAACGCGGCGAACAGGGTGGACGATGACCCGTCCCGAGGGGGCTTGCCATGTCCACCCGTTTGCAGCTCTCCACGTCGCCCAGTCCGGCGCGGGCGCGTCCCTTGGTGGTCGACCTGTTCACGTCCCAGAGCTGCTCGCCTTGCCGGCCCGCTCAAGCGCTCCTAGGCGAGTTTGCGACCCGTCCTGACCTCTTGCCGCGCGGATTCGATCTCGGTTGCGCGAGCCGACAGCAGGCCGCTTACGCCAGCCGGCTCGAGGACGGCAGCTTCACGCCGCAGTTTGTTATCGAGGGGCGGCGCAGTGTCGTAAGATCGCGCCGTGCCGCTGTCGCTGCGACCTTGGTTCAGGCGAAGGTGAAAGCGCGCTCGGCGACGGAACTCAGCGTTCTTCGGCGCGACGATCGTATAGCGGTTTCCCTGGGTTCCCGCCGAGGCATGACCCGCCTTCTGGTCATCGGCTTCTATCCTGCCCACCCCGCCCTAGTGAGACCCGGCGAGAACGCCGGTCGCGCCATCGAGCAGGCCGACGTCAAGCGGTTCCGTTGCGACCTCGGCACCTGGGAAGGCTGGCCCATCGGTCTCGATGCGCCTTCGGCCGCGGAGGAGGGCCAGGCGATGATCTGGCCACAAGCCGGCAGCTGGATCGACGGTGCCGCTCGTCTGTCACCGAGCGCATGAGCCACATGGAGGACGGACCAACGATGCCCGCCCCCGGCCATCACCGCCTGATCGACGAACTCGTCGCCAAGGTGGATCCGGTAAGGCCGTTCACCGCTCCCTTTTCGCGTGTCCTAGGATGGATGCTGTACGTCGGCCTCCCGGCGACCTCGCTGCTTATGGTCGGCGACACGTCCGATCTCTGCGCGCGCTATTCGGCTGAACCAATCCTCCTCCTTTCCATGCTCGGTTCCGCCGCGACGGCGATCACTGCCGCCCTCGCAGCAGCGATGACCAGCCTGCCGGATCGTGGCCGCGAATGGGCGCTGCTCCCGCTACCTGGGCTCACGTGCTGGATCGTTGCCAGCCTCGTCCAGGCCATGCCTGAAGGGCCGGTCGAGGCTCACACGGCCGTTGCCCGGGCCTACGCGTGCTTCGGTTTCATCCTCGGCTTCGGTCTCCCGTTCGCGGCGCTTCTCATTGGGCTGCTACGGAGAGGCTATCCGCTCTGGCCGGAGCGGACCGCAGCCTTGGCGGGCCTCGCGGCGGCGTCGGCGGCCGCGTCGATCCTCGGTCTCTTTCATCCCTTCGCGATGACGGCAGAGGACTGTCTCTTTCACGCATCGGCGGTGGCGCTTTTGTCTGGCGCCTGTGCCGTCCTCGTCCCAGCACGGATGTCCTGACACGAACGTGACGCGGTAACCTTTGCGCCATCGGGGCGAAACCCGCATCTACGATGGCTCCGTCACGCCATCGGACCGAGTCGGTCGCATGAACGAAACAACCCTCCCTGTCCACGACAAGGCATCGCTCTTCGCCCTTGTCGCAGGTCGGCCTAACCCCAGTGGCGAAGGGTGCGGCGTACGAGACCGTGATCCCGATTTGTAAGGCGGACCGTTGAGCCAGCGCAGGTCGAGGGCCAGTATGCCGCGTTCGGCCGAGTTCGGCCACATGCCCGGTAAACCGATGCAGACAGAGCGAAGCGGGCCGCGCGCCGTGGGGGCACGAGCGATGAGCCCTTCCAGCGAGGTCGCGTTGGCTGCGGCCATGCGAGCGGCTCAAGAGGGCGACGCGAACGCCTACCGGACACTGCTGCGCGATTGTGTCCCGGCCGTCGCCGCCATGGCGCGTGCGCAAGGCGTCCGCGGGGCGGCCGTCGACGATGTGGTGCAGGAGGCTTTGCTCACAGTCCATCGGGCGCGGGCGACCTACGATCCGGCTAGGCCTTTCTTGCCTTGGCTGCGCGCCATCACCCAGCGTCGCGCCATCGACGCCATACGCCGCGGCGCTCGACGCCCGCAGGAGGTCTACGATCCGTACGCCTTCGAGTCCCAGCCCGACGCGCGTCCCGGCCCGGGCGATGGCCTGGAGTCGCACTACCGCGACCGACAACTTGCGGCGGCTGTGGCGAGGTTACCGGACGGACAGCGCCAAGCGGTGGAGCATCTCGCATTTCGGGAGTTGTCCCTGGACGAGGCTTCAGCGGTAACGGGGCGGAGCAAGGGAGCTTTGAAGGTCAATCTTCATCGCGCCTTGAAGTCTCTCCGTTCCGCACTTGTACCCGGTAGTGGGAACGGAGATGACTGAGTACAATCCCCACGACCGCCTCATCGACGAACTGGCCTCGGAGCTTGCGCCGGTCCGCCGCCTGCCGCCGCCCGGCGTTCGCGCCTTGGCCTGGTGCATGGCGGCCGTCGCGCTTGGCTTCGTCCTGTATGTCTTCCGCGGTGCCGAGGGCCTTTGGGATCGGCTCGGCGTCGCAGACCTGCGGTACGCCGCCTTGGGCGCGGTCCTGACCGCGTTCGCGGCATCTGTGGCGGCTTTCCACACCAGCGTGCCGGATCGCTCTGCCGCCTGGGCGGTGCTGCCGATCCCCCCGCTCATGCTTTGGCTTGGTGCCAGCGGTCTGGGGTGTCTGCGCGATTGGCTCGCTCCAGCTTCCGACATACCTGGCACGGAGACCATGCGCGGCTGCTTCGTCTTCCTGATGAGCGTCTCGCTGCCGCTCTCCGCGCTCCTGGTCGTGATGCTGCGCCGTGCCTATCCTCTGCGCCCGAACCTGACCGCCGCGCTTGGCGGCCTCGCCGCCGCCGCCGCGGCCGCCGCGCTTTTGGTCCCTTTCCACCCGCACGATGCCACAGCGACCGACCTGCTCGTGCACCTCGTCGCGATCGGTGTGGTAATCGGCTTCAACAGTCTCGCCGGCGGACGTTTGCTCGACCGTGGACGCACCGTCATGCTGGAGGCGGAACGCGGATGCGGGAGGGACCCCGGCGCATCGCCCGCGGAGCCCCGCTCGGGTGGGGATGGCAAACGTAAATCGCGGTGGAAAGTGCTCCGCATCCGCGGATCCGTGGAGCGGTGATCGGACCAGTCAGGACCCGAACGACGCCGTGTCCGGGAATGTTGTCCGAAAGGCTCCGGTACTTCTCGCCCGTCGCGGATCCAGCGTCGAGACATCTCGATCCTCCGCTCGCACTCTCCGGCCGCCTCCGATCACCCGACGTCGACGTCGGGGCCTGTGCCTCCCGATGCCGTTTATTCGGGCCGCCAGCGTTCTGAACGTCGGTGATCCACCTCCGGAGGAGATTGGCGAGCAATCCAGAATCGGCCCGCGGCTCGATGTCGATCCCGGGCCGCCGCTTTCGGCGGAGGTATCACGCGACGCCAGGAACAACGTCGCCGCAACCGGTCCCACAAACGGTGGGTTCTTGGTCACCATTGGGCAGCGGCGCCCAGACGATGCAGTCTATCGCGCGAGGACTGGCCCGACCGAAGTCGAGGGAGCAGCGAAGGGTCGGTGCGCGGCCCACCGGCGAAGCGCCGGTTGCTCTTCGACCTCTGGCGAGGGCGTCACGTCCCAAGCCGTCGCGGAGGAAGGGGGCGCGTCGGACCGATCGGTCCTTCCGTATCGCGGCATGCTCCGCCCTACCCGGACCCTTTATGGCGACGCGGGAGCGATCGTCCGCCGTTTGCGCGGGGGGACTAGTGACCCGCATCCGCCTCGGTCGGGCTGAGGATGTTCGATTGATACGATCGCAGGCATTCCACCACCGCCGAATATGCTGGCGCGTCGACCATCCGGAGATGCCGCCGCCAGGATTGCTCCCCGTCGACAAACGAAATCATGCTTTTCAAACCTGTCGTCTTCTAAACTGGCCTTCATGAGATCATCTTCCGTCTGGAAGGCCTGCCTCGTCGCCGCTACACTCGCGGGCCTTTTCAGCGCTACTGGCGAGCCGGAGGCCGTCCTGGAATCCAGGGGCAGGCACTGGCGCGCCGCCTACCGCGTGCCCAGCGAAATCCCGTTCCCCGCCGAAAATCCATACTCGGCCGCAAAGGCGGAGCTCGGTCGGAGGCCGTTCTTCGACCCAATCCTTTCGGGCGATCGCACGCGTGCCTGCGTATCTTGCCACCTGCCGGACCTCGCCTGGGGCGACGGGCGGGCGCGTGCCGCCTCGCGCGACCAGACGGATATGGACCTACGCAGCCCGACACTCTTGAACATGGCTTGGCAGGACGGCCCGCTCGGCTGGGTCGGAAAGTTCCGCGACCTGGAATCTGTGACCGCCATTCCTCTCACGGCACCGGGCAACATGAACCTGACCATGGCGGAGGCGGTCGCGCGGGTGTCCGGGGATGCTGGCTATCGCGCCGCCTTCGCGGCTGCGTTCCCGGATCCGGAGGTCACGCCCGGGAAGCTTGAGGCGGCAATCGCGACCTTCGAGCGTTTGATCGTCGCCGTCACCAGTCCTTTCGACCGGTGGATCGCCGGCGACGACGAAGCGATCGGCGCAGCTGCGCGGCGCGGCTTCGATCTGTTCAACGGCCGCGCGGGTTGCGCGGCGTGCCACTCCGGTTGGTCTTTCACCGATGGCTCGTTCCACGACATCGGCGTCGGTTCGGGTGCGGACATCGGCCGCGGACGGTATGTCAAGTCATCAACGGCACTCCGTTATGCCTTCAAGACGCCCACGCTGCGGGACGTGGCTCGAAGAGCGCCCTACATGCACGACGGTTCAGTAGGCACGCTGGACAGGGTCATCGACCTCTACGATCGCGGCGGCATAGATCGTCCCAGTCGCTCGCGCCAAATTAGGCCGCTCCATCTGACATCGAGAGAAAAAACGGATCTGCTCGCGTTCCTCAATGCATTGACGTCCACCTCCCAGCGGGACTTGATGTGGGCCGACTTCGCCGACGCTCCTCCTACGCTCCGGTGAAGCCCCGCCCTGCTTCCCGGCAGCCGCCGCAGATCCTTTCTCAGGATGGCCGCAAGGTACCGGCGACGGTCCGAGCCGCGCTGAGCGCCCATGCCCGATCGGAACCGGCGACGGCGTCCGCCTCTGTTTGGGGCGGGGCAGCTACGCCACCTCACACCATTCCGCCCCGACCGGCGCGTTCCCCGAACGGTGAGTCCCATCCGTCGGGTCCGTGCCCGACTGGGCCGGCGGGACCGGAAGGCGGCGCCCGACGGCCGGCCGCACAGCCGTGACTTGGGACCGCATGGCGTTCGGGCCGCGGCTGAAAAGGCGGCCGGCGCCGGCGTATATTACGCGGCCGGGGGGTAATTCGAGGGGAACAGCGCGCGCTTCGTCTCCTCGTCGTTCACGGTCTTGAACGCATGATTCCTCCCGGCGGCGCGGGCCCGCGGGACCGCAGGACGTCCGTCGACGGTGGTGAACAGACGCTTGAGGTTGGGGTAGGCCGCGAGCGGATCATCTTCACCCTTCAGCACGCGCGAGGCGCGATCGAGCCATCCCCACGCGGAGATGTCCGCGATCGTGTAATCGTCGCCGACGATCCATTCGCGGCCGGCCAAGTGGTCGTCGAGAACCTGGTAGTGCCTTTCGGCCTCCCGCCGATAGCGGTTGCGTGCGTAGTCCAAGCCCTCGGGAGCCGCGAATTGGAAATGGACAGACTGGCCGGAAAACGGCCCGAGGCCCGATGCGACGAACATGAGCCAGGAGAGCAGCTCGGGTCGGTCGTCCGGAGATCCGAGAAACCGCCCCGTTCGCTCCGCCAAGTATAAGAGTATTGCCGTCGAGTCGAAGACCCGAATTTCCCGGCCGCCCGGCCCATCGGTGTCCACGATCGCCGGTACCTTGCCGTTGGGATTGACGGCACGGAAGGCCGGCGCGTGCTGCTCGCCTCTGCTCGTATCGATGGGAACGATCTCGTAGGGTAGGGCGAGTTCCTCCAGCAGAAGCGCGACCTTCGCCGGGTTCGGCGTTGGATGGTAATATAGGCGTATCATCCGGATCTCCTCCCTTGATGATGCATCACCGCATGGGAAGACGGTCCCGCGCCAGCGATTCATCGTCGAAAAATCGACGCGTGCAAGCTGCGTCGCGGTCATCGCATCCGTCCTGACGGTCAGAGGCACCCCGACGGCTCCGAACGGCGTTCGGCGGAGGGCCGCGTGTCTCGCAGAGCGGGATGCCCAATGAGCCCGAGGGTTGGGCCTGCCAACGTAGTTTTAGATCGGTCGTTCTAGAATGCAACGGTGCTGGCGGTGATAGTATGAAGATGCGGCGGCTCGGATGGCAAAATGGCGAGGCGTAGGGAATTCGACGAGGCGGCCGTGCTCGATGCGGCGATCAAATGCTTCTGGGCACGCGGTTACGAGGCCACCTCGATCCGCGACCTGGTCGAGAGCACCGGGATGACCGTCTCGAGCCTCTACAATGCGTTCGGCGACAAGCGGGGACTCTACGAGAAGGCCCTCGACCGTTACGTCGACGAGAGCATCCTCGGGCGCATCCGGCGTTGCGACAGACTACCGCCGCGCGAAGCGATCGGCGCATTCTTCGACGAGATCCTAGACCGTTCGATCCGCGACCGGGAGCGGAAGGGTTGCATGCTGGTGAATGCCGCCCTCGAAGTCGCCCCGCACGATCCTCATTTCGAACGGATCGTCGCCGGCGTGCTATCGCGCATGGAGGGATTTTTCCTCAACTGCGTCATGGCGGGCCAGGCAGATGGCACGATCGCGCGACCTGTTCCGGCGGAGGAGCTCGCCCGGCATCTGCTCGGTGTTCTCGTCGGCGTGCGGGCCCTCGCGCGCGCGCGACCCGAGCGCAGCCTGCTCGAAGACGTGATTGCGCCCGCCCTCGCGCTGCTCGACGGCGCAAGCTCATCGAAACGCTAAGTGGCCGGCCCTGGGGCGGGCGCGGGCGGTTGAATGGCTAGGCCTCGCTCCGGCGACGTTGTGGGAATCGGCCTCCTACGGCGAGGACGTCGTCGCCGGCCGCCACGGGCTTCGGTCCATTGCCGCGGGATGCCGCGCGCCTCGACAGGCAGTAGCCTCCTGCGCACCCGCTAAGCCTCTGAGAGAAGAACGTTTTTCGAATGGAAGGAGAGGGCTCGCTGACCCGGCATTCTAGACGGCTTTCGGGGCTCATACGACTTCGTCGCCTTCTGGGTGGCCGAGCACCCGAGGGTCGACCTGTTCGAGGGCGTCCCTCTGCATGCCCAGCGGCACCGCGGTGTGAAGAACTCCGCCCCGGTGAGCGGGGAAATGAATGCGCCTCGTCTCCTATTTGGGAATCAACGCGATCGCCGCCAAGCCTACGACTACAAGCACTGCGCACAACAGCAGGGCGCTCAGGACCGCGAAGGCATGATCCTCGTAGTTCATCGGCTTCCTCGCTTGATACGCGAATTATGAGGCGAGGGCACAAATTTAAGCGGTTCAAACTACAAGGCAGTGTCTGATTCGTTGCAGTTGAAATCTTTCGCGGTTGACGTCCTTGTCACGACCGCCGCCGTTGGGTCGACGCCACCGCCTCTTCGCGGATCCAGCGCTTCGAGGAGCTGCATGAATGTGCGCGCCTCAACGTTCCGCTATCCGCGGAATTAATCGACGGGAGGCATGCAGCGCGTCCGCGAAGAATTTACGATGGTTCGATGCAGTCATGCCAAGACGGAGATCGAGATCGCCGTCGCGCCGAAGAAAAGGGCGACAGCGAGCCACAGCAGGATTTTAGATGCAAGGTCGACCATGAGCTGACGTTGAGTCAGCTGTCTTTCACGAATATATCGAAATGGTTTCAGCCGTAACATTGGCTGGCCGGGATCCGGCACTCCGTCATATTCCGCGTGATCGGTTCCGAGCCGGCGCGCGAGGTGGCGGCATAATCCATAACCCGATCACGCCCGTCGCGGCGCTCGAACTGACTGCCTCTACTGCGTCTGAGATGGTTCGCCTCCAGCAAGAGATCCTAAATTTAGATTAACCCTTCAGATCAGACTATCGTTCTGAGAGATCTTCCTTGATCTCCGACGAACCTTTTTCTGGTCTGGCGCGGCCAGAAATGATTCTGAGATCCCTATCGTGGCGCGCGATAATAACAATAAGTACAATAAAATAAATCACGAGAAAAAAGAAATCCAGACACAAAGATATTTTAGCGAAAAAACAATTGAATTGCTAAATATTCCTGCAAAGAACAAGCAGCTCACCAACCAATGTAGATTTATGAAGTTCTCGAACATCATCGATTGTATTTCTTATTTGAGCGCACGACAATGGCGATATCTGAGGCATAACTAAGGCAATCGTTTGTTTCGTCATTGTGTCACCTTGCGAAGGTGAGGTGGTCTCATGGCCGAGTCGATCACCATCTCGTATGCGACGATCGAGGCTGCCGCTGCGGCAGTCGCCAATGCCCAGGGCGGCCGGCGTCGCGCGCCGCCGATCGGCAACATCCTCTTGACGCTGACGCCACTGCGTCCCGCCCCGTACGACGAGGTCATGGAGGATGCCGAGGCTGCGCTGACCGCTGCCCTCGCCGCTCAGAACAACAGCCTGCGCAAGGCCAACCACATCGAGGACCAGCGCTGGCTTCCCGACGAGTTGGGGTGGGCCGAGCGCCACGCGATAAGGTTCGCTGATGCTTCGCCTGCCTCCTGATCGCTTTTCACGACGTGATCCGCCGGCCACCAGGCGTGACGCCGGAAAGCGGGGCCGAGTTCTGCGGCCCGTGGATGGCGGATGAGGCGGAGACGCGGCGGGCAGCCCGGGTTCCCGCGGAGACCATCAGCACCGCCTGGCCAACCGGCTGTATCAAGCCGGGATGCCGCTCGCGCCGCCGTTTGCGCCCCGGCTCGACGTTCGCGGAGAACCCTTCCGAAGCCGCCCTGAGTCAAACGTCCGAACATCGTGTAACCGAGATGATGTGGAGGCGAAAGGCATCGTGCGCGCCTGCGCTACGCACTTCGCGACCCGCACACCGGGTCGCACCAGGAGGTCGGGAGGAGGGCCGCCCCGGCTAGTACGTACCCGCGAACCAGACTGCATCCGGGTCGCGTCTCTTCGCGATCGCTAACAACCAACGCCGGGGCCGGCCTGGGTTCGACCGCGCCTGCGGACCGACGGCGCCTTACGAACGACGGTGGAGCATGGGCGACGTGGCAAACGCTACGCAGGCAACGGTTGGAAAGGTTGGGGCACGGGCCGGTCTTCGTGATCAGGGGCTTCACTCATGGCCGGTGCGGGTGATGCACTGGACGAACGCGCTGGCGATGGTGGTTCTGATCGGCTCCGGCTGGGGCATCTACGACGATTCCGTCATCATCCACGGCGTGTACTTCCCCAAGGCGATCCGGCTCGGCTCCTGGGCCGCCGAGAGCCTGCTCTGGCATTTCGCCGCCATGTGGCTGCTGGTTGCCAACAGCGGCGCCTATCTCGTCTACGGCCTCGCGACCGGACGCCTGCGCGAGCGCCTCCTGCCGATCCGTCCACGCGACATCGTGCAGACGGTCCGCGACACGCTGCGGCTCAAGCTCGCC